>JAUHYI010000120.1 GCA_030426385.1 Phycisphaerae bacterium | reverse complement strand
CCATTCAACTCGGCAGGCAATATTATTTCACCGTTTGCTTGGGTATCGCTTTCATTGACGGCAATGATCCATCCATGCTGGCCGTCTTGGCGAAACGAAGCGTACACCTTGTCGTCGTGCGGTTGCGTTTCAAGTTGTTTGCGAATCGGTGCGATTACTGCTTGTTTTAGCTGGATAAATTCGTTGGCACATTGCCCTTGAGCCTCCCAAAGTTTTTCAGGAGGTTTACCAATGAAGTAGAAAATGGATGAACTGCCGCGAGCGATGGCGGAGTAAGTCATCATCACCAATTCGTCAGGCGTTGGGGCGCGTGGGTTAAAAATTTTGTAGCCTTGCAGCCAGGTTTTAACGGGACGCGTACCCGCAAGATCCACCACTTCGCTAGTGAGTGGCCCGATGGTTCCCGCTGGCCATTTTCCCACGGGATAATAATCTATGCCGCTGGTATCGGATGCCTTGGCGAAGGTCAGTGTCGATCTCGCGCCACGGCAATTGTTGATCGTGACCAGATGCCAGGGGTCTTGCGCTTTGATGGTGTCGTAGACGCGTTCAAGCCATTCGGGCGAGACAAAAAACTCCGGCTCATCACCAATTTCATAACCAAGCAACGCGGGATGATCGCGCAGTAGCGTTACGAGTTCTGCAATGATTTCCAGGCGTTCGCTATCCGAAATACGGTATTTGATGAACGGACTACTTGGCTCGTTTTGCGTAATCGCAGGAAGGGAAAGAATAATTTTGAGTCCCAATTCTTCAGCCGCATCAAAACATTTCAAAATATTTTCCGGGTCAAGGATTGCCTCATCGCCTTTTACTAAGTATCCGCCCCAGACGTGCATCGTGTTGAAACCCTGAGCCGCCATTTCCTTCATCATGCCTCGGGCATAATTCAAGCCATGCGTGATTAACGGGCTGCTGCCGATCGCAATGAATGGTTCATCATCAACAACGATGGTTTGTCGCCAACGATTGATTTTTACAGGCGAAGCTGATTCTGATGCTGGGGATGCTTTCACCAGATCAAATTGACGAAACCATGACACGTGCTGGGGTGTTTGCATTTCGATTTGTAACACGTGGCGACCGATGGGCACGGCTTCCAAATCGATGGGTAGTTTGATGCTGGGTTTCGTAGCGGTATGTGATTGTGTTATTAATTCGCCTGACTCAAGCATCACGGTGCTAATCAATTTGTGATCCGCGCCCCATTGGCGCAAATCCAATTGCACGAGCGCCTGTTTTTCAGTCGAATACAAACTGTACTGCGGTCCCGGCCCGCCTACGACATGGGCAATACGCATACCGCGATCGCGTGTGCAATGTAGGAGGTCGCCTGTGTTTTTATCGAACAATGCCAGGTATGCGATCACGACTTCATCATCATCAATCGCGATATTCGCTGACAGCTCAATCGTTTCGCCAGGCAACAGATCAACGGTGTCAATCACGTAATGTTGACGGGGACCATTTCCGTGTGGCACCAATCCCTTGGCAGATCCCGGTCGCATCACATGCATCACGCCGCGCAGGGGAATAGCTGTATCGGTATCGCTGGCAGTGGAGAGGGCTGGGGGGGTGGGGAGTGCGGTTACTTTGGCCGTCAAACGTGCCTGGCCCGATGCACCGGCAATCGGTTCGATTTGTAGTGCCGACACCTCCACCGCTTGGGCCATGGCGCTTACCGGCAACCCACTGATGCGTGGCCAGGTTGCTGGGTGTCGATGACTGCCACCTGATAGCGTGCGCGTAGCATCGGCTTCGCCAGTCGTGTAAGACTTGCCTGTATTTATTCGCCGACGGGCAATTTGCAATGCCCATTCGTCCTTGATGTCTGCAGTTCGGCTGAACATCTGGTACGGAAGATAAAACTCTGCGGTCCACATCTGGCGATCGCGATGCGTGGCCACTTGCCACTGCCCATCCCATGAACGGTCCGGATCTGCGATGGCACACAAATCGGTTCGGGTGCCTTTCGCATTCACGATCAGCCAGTAATAGTCATGACCGGTGAGGCCCGGATCAATTAAAACTTCGAGCCAATCGTCGTTGTCAAAATATTCAAACAAACCATCACGCCGGTTTCCGTTCATGCGCAATGCTTGCATATCCGGTTCATAGCAACGAACGGCCAAATACAAACCAGCTTTACCATGTACCATGGCATATTCGGTTCGTGTTTTTTGATCGTTATTTTCACCGCCAAAACTCTGCCAAGTGATGTTGCGCCAAGCCTCCTCAGCCAGGTCGCCGTCGATGTGCGGCGGTTGTTGAGCTTGTTGCACGCGCTGGATGTTTGTGGCAGCCGATGTCGTGTCCGATGAATCCACAATCGCAATGTCGACCGGTTGTTTGTCGGCTAAGCAATGGGCCGTGCCTAACCACGCCACGGCCATCCAGATTATCGCGGCGCAGGTCCAAATATTGTGTTGCATTGTTATCACTCAGGCAGCACCTTTCTGGACTTTTTCAAGCATGTAACGCCATTGCTTCGAATTGGTTTGATAGTCATTTTGTTCGAAAGTGATCATGCCCGCGTAGTTGGCATCACGCATCGCGGCGATCAAGGCAGGCCAATCGATTTTGCCTTTTCCGATGGGGTTGTGCAGATCGCATTCCACAAATGTTCCACCAGTCGCGCCATCGTTGTCGTGATAGTGAGTTTCGCAAACATATGTACCCATTTCGCGAAATGCGGTTGCCAATTCCAAGCCGGCAATAAACAAGTGCCCGCAATCGAAACAGATCCCCAGATTTTTTTCATTGACGTTGTCAATGAATTCGCAAAGTCGCTTGGGATTTTCGTCGAGCCAGGACCAACTTTGACAGGCGGTTTCGATCGCCACATTAATGCCATGCTTTGCCGCTTCTTGGCACAGGGCGCGATAAGCCACCAGCGAATCCTCGTACATTTTTTCGTGCGAAGGGGCATCTTGTTCCAGTGAACCCGGCAAGCGCCAACCGGCATGGGTGGTCACACGTGTGATTCCCACCAACGCCGCCATCTCGAGCAGTCGGCGATGCAACGGCAAGATCGTTTCCGGCGCCTGGCCAGACTTTGGCATTGATTGCAAAAAGTGTGCACCTCCAGGAGTCATGCCCGTGCGATCGAGTACATCACGAATGGCCAACAGTTGTTCATTCGTTCGCGCCACGATAGCCATCGTAGGTTCACGCCACAAAATTCGTGATTCATCCGTTTGCGTATCAGCAGGTTCAGCCGCAAAAAAAAGATCACTGAAATAGACGTGGCGGTAGCCATCCTGATACATGCCCCGACAACGTGCTTCGAAAGCTTCCAAATCCAGTTGTCGCAATTCACACAAACCTTCTAACGTTTCAAAGTTTCGCATGGTCTTCACGTCATACTCACAGTTCTTGGCCGAGCCAGAAAATGTTCCATTGAATAACGGCAGAGTTGAACTCCGCCAGATCGGGGGGATCGATCGCGACGTGCCCATCGAGGTAGCCAATATTGGCCGATGAACCATGACGCCGATCAATTAACGAGTAGATATTCCAATTTGAAAACTGCACATACGCGGTACCCGTATCGGTGGCAGTGGTGTTGTACGCATCGGAAAAAATCATCGATTGCGTCGGTGCCGTAAAACTATCGAGCTTGAATAATGCCGTCGATGACCGATTGGCAATCCATGCGTTCATGCCAATGTTAACCGTGTAGAACGGTGCGCTGGCGGGTAAATATGCGTTAGCTCCAGTGTATGGTGTTAAATGTTCGTTCTCCGGACAATTCACCAGATCAACATTTTCACCGTAAATACGATAGGTATAAAACCAGAACGGCAAGGGATTGCACAGAGGCATTTCGCCGCGACTGTCATCGATATACATCTGGTTTTGCAGCAATAAACTTCGCAAATTGCTTCGGCATTGAACCATGCGCTGCGTTTCACGGCTCTTGTGAAGCGCGGGCAACAGGATGGCAATCATCAGTGCAATGATGCTCATAACCACAAGCAACTCGATCAGGGTAAAACCACCTCTAGCCGGTTTAGTGTTGGGTCGAAACACGTAATGCACTCCTTGTGTGTGACGTGAGCCACTAAACGAATGGCACATTTCCAAACGCACCTGTTTACTTGTGGTTTTGTTTTGATATCAGGCTTGATGGCGACGCTTCAACAGGAACATGGCTGCAATCGACAACAGGCTCATGCTGCCTGGCTCTGGCACCTGCGATACGACGACCGCAATATCGTCGATCAATGTGGCCGAACCCGTACTCGTGCTGCGCACAGCACTGACAGAACGAATGCCAACGTTGGTGTCGCGATGGCCTACGAATGCGCTGTAGCGCTCGCCTGTTGCTGCGTCGTCAATGTTGTAACTGGCCAACAGGTCTGTGCCATCCGCATCGCTGTAAAATGACACGGTCATGCCGGGCTGGCCAATTTTTGCAATCACAAAACCGGCGGCCTCGACAGGGCGATCAAACGTTAAATTTCGAAAGCTGAAATTTGATAAGGCCAGCGCATTACCTTGCGATGTTGATTCGGTCGGTGAGGTTAACAGAAACTGCACGCCTGTTCCCATGGTAATTGTCAGGTCTGTGCCAGACACCGCTTCGGTGAACGTGATGTCGCCGGGAATGTTGCCCGCGCCTGTGGCAAACTCATTCGTATCCATACCCAACACGTAACGATCATCGTTACCATTAAAACTAGCCATGGAATAATTGCCGTACTCCTGAGTTACAGCCAAGCCACCTGCCGGATCAATAATATCTTTGCCGAGCGCCGAATTGCCACTGACATAAATGTCGGTGGGGTTGACGACATTGTAAGCGGCGTGTGCCGACCCAATCATGAGGCTGCCCAAACAGGCTGCAGTGACAGCGATTTTATGACGATTTAACATGTTTTCTCCTAAAAGTTGAAATGAGTTTCTGAATTTGAAAATCGGAAACAATCGTTGGTTAAGAAACAAAAATAAGGCGTAAACAAGGCGTATACACAAACATACTTTGACTAGCGTGCTCCTGGAACAGTCGACCCACAGACATCCAACGTAAATTGAAGACGTTTACTGTCGACGGATTTTGTGGGGGACTTCGCTTTTTCAAGGGCCAATGCTGCAGCCTCTTCACCAAAGAGTGTGTCCGGCCGAACCGCGCAGGTGATGCCGGGTTCAGTGATGCGATGATCAATGCCATTGTCAAAAGTCGTGATGGCTAGATCGCCGGGCACATCAATTTGCAATTCGATGGCGGCTTGCATCATCAGTTGCGCGGAGGATAGTGAATTACAGATCACCGCGTTAGCGCGATTTTTACGTGAGAGCCAGGCTTTAGCGACCGGCTTGCGTGTGCCACGTGGTACACGTTTATGTGTGACGTAAGAAATATCAACACCCAACTCTTCCCCACGAATTCCCATCCCCTTGAGTCGCTCGGCCACCACCGGGTTTTGGCCCCCCTCGCCGCTGTAGTCCACAAATGTAATCCGCTGGTGACCCAGGCTTGCCAGGTGACTGACCAATTGCCCCGCGCCATCAGCTTCATCCACATAAACCGCATCGCTTGCCACGGAACGGTTGAGCCAGATCGTGCTAACTCCCAAACGTTCCACCGCTTCAACCACAGTGATCGGCGTTTCATACACATAGCCAATCAACAACACATCCACAGTGTGATCACGCAACAATGGGCTGGCCAATAAATGTTCGGCATCGAACTCCTCAGTACAGACCAGTGAACTGGTGTAACCCTGAATCGACAACGCTTGTGCCAACGCGGCCATTGTTTTTTGTGGTAGATAAAATTCGGTATCCCCGCCCATCAAAATGCCAACGTTTCGGAACTCTTGTTTTCGCAAGGCCTGGCTGGCCGCATGAGGGCGGTAGCCCAATTGGCGAGCGGCATCAAGAATCTTTTGCCGAGTGCTCTCGCTGGCGTTAGATGTCCCGCGTCCTCCGTTGAGCACTTTGCTCACCACCGGATGGGAAACCCCCACAGACTTCGCAATATCGACGATTGTAACACTCATATTGCCGAAAACTCACGTGAAATTAATTATTGTTAAAACGTTAACATAAACCATAAAACAAGTAGATTACACGTGAGATTAATAGTCTGCGTCTCGCCTGTCAAGGCTTTTCGAGTGACACGCCCCCCAAAACCACAAAAACAACCAAATCCTCATCAACGTGAAAAATGAAATTTCCTGTAAAACGTTGTGGAAGCATTCTTTGGCGGCCAAAGGTTTAAACATGTCTATTTGGTTAAAAGGTGATAGGGCAGCTTGAACGTCATGTTGTACTAGCCCGTGTTAATGATCCGGGGCATTATGCGGCGGCGGGATGTGACGATTTTTGCGAAATATTAATCGGGTTTGGCTAAATACGCCGTATATATCGAGCGCTTATAGTTTTGCTCATGATGATTTTTTGATTCGAGCCATAGGGTGTAGCGATAGAGCCATCGGAATCGTGCGATGTTGAATCTAAGAACTACAGCAATGTCTCGAGGCTGGCGTGGGCCGATCACGCACGAAATTTTTACAAGGACAACACAGATGAATCCATCGACACAACCATTGGCCGGACTTTTGACGCAGGAACAGATTGAACAATACGACCGTGACGGATTGGTGGCGGTACCGGGTTTGTTTGAACCTGAGGAGATGGTGCGGTGGAAAGAAATTCTGGTCGAGGCGCTCAAGGATAATGCGGAGGCGCAGCGAATTGGTTTGCACGTGTGGTTCGCTGAGGCATTTGTGACAGGCTTAATAGATGCGATGCGAGACGAGCGCATGGTGTCGGTATTGCGTCAGATTGTGGGGCCGAATATTGAATTTTTGTCATCGAAGGCGGTGTTTAAAAATGGCAAGACCGCGTACCCGTCGCCATGGCATCAGGACTGGTTTTATTGGGGTGGGGCACCGAAGATGTCAGTGTGGATCGCGCTGGATGATGCGACGCCAGAAAATGGTTGTTTGAAATTTATCCCTGGCACGCACACGCGTGTGTTCGATCGAAAAGAATATGCGAACGAGCGATTCGAGAATCGTATCGAAGACGCCGACATTGCGGGGTTGTCGGAAATCACAATGACATGTAAGCGCGGTGATGCGGTGTTTTTCCATGACCTGACGGTGCATGCCTCGCATCCGAATACCAGTGGTGGCGATCGTTGGTCCTTCATTGCGACGTATCGTGATGGAGCGGTGGCCGACGAATCCAAAGTGTGGAATAAATCGATGGTGGTCAGCGGCGAAAGTGTTAACGCGCATCTGTGATACAGGTATCACCTGCGATCGGTTGTGATGTAAATTGACACGGTAAAACAAGGGGTTTTATACCAGGCCGTGGTTACGTTGGCGATAGGTGGTGGGGGTGATGCCGAATTGCTTGCGGAATACGAGATGAAAGTAATGCGGGTCAGCGAAGCCAGTGGCGTAAGCGATTTGTTTGACGCTGGTGGTGGTGGTACGCAAGCGTTGGGCGGCCTGTTTTAAACGATACTGGGCGAGATAATTTTTCGGGCCCTGGCCAATCGCTTGCTTGAATAATTTTCGAAACTGAACCAATCCCAATTGCACTGTGTCAGCGATTAATTCGACGGTGAGCGGTTGGTCGTATTGTTCATGAATCATGGTTAAAGCATCAGCGATACGTGGGTCGGGGTCGGTGTGATGTGGATTGGTGTGGGTTTCATTGAGCGTCCAGAATGCGAGCCAGTCGCGCAGCATTTGCGAGCCGATTTTTGCGCACAGGGTTGGGTCGGTATGCATGAGATGGATGAGGCGGCGCAGCCGTGATTCGGTGGCCGCCTGGTCGGGTAAATTTGCAAATCGCAAAGTGAGAAGCTGGTCGAGTGTGCCGCCCCATTGCGGTAACAGATGAGCGTGGATGGCGATAACATCTAGTTGAGCGCAATCGGTCGGCATGGCTGCTTCATGAATCAGATTGGTGGGGACGAACATGCACTGACCTGGCAGCACAGTGGCGCGTTGGCGTTGGACACGTGCGTCAAGTCGATGCGTTAGTGGAATGAAAAAGAATTCGTTATCGCGTCGACGTGGTTTTATGCGCCAGTCGGGGCGTACACGCCAGCAATGCGCGGAAATAAATTCAATACGCAGTTGTTGATAGACCCAGCCCAATCGCTGGCGCTGAGCGCTGGTGAGTTGGTCGGCCATTAATACGGGTTGTTGGGAGTCGGGATGCACGAGTGCCGAAAATTATACTAAATCAACGCATAAATACAGTATGAATGCGTCGAAAAATCACCATACTGGGTTTTGTGTGACCTGGCGTGCGTGCGTTGGGTCCGGTGAATAGAGCTAGTCACGCGTATGTTTTTGGTCGGCAGTCTGTGACGTGTGTACGTCGCATGGGTACCGGCTTGAATAGCGAATAGCGTGGATTCGGCCTGTATGCGGAAAGTCATCGGCCGCTGGTGTAGCCCGCGTTTTTGGTGTCCATCATTTTTCAGGAATTCACGATCATGAGTAAGCCCACGAGTCACGTTTCATTCACAGAGGTTTCCCTGCAAGGCAAGACACTGACGCCTGAGCAACTGGCGTTTTTTAATGACAATGGTTATCTGATCCTGCCAGGATTTTTGAATGAGCAAGAAGTGGAAGCGATCGCCAGTTTGCGTGATAGTGCGGTGGCACGCGCGACGGAAAAAGGGGGTTCGTTTTTTGATGGGACAACCCATTATGACATGGAAAAACTCAAGAGTGATCCGACGGGCAAGACCTTGGGGCTGCGAAAGATCCAAGGCGTATTTCAAGCGGAGTCTACATACCGTGATATTTTTTCACAGGCTCGAGTGTTGGATGTGATTGAGGATTTGATTGGGCCGAATATTTATTACCACTCGAGCAAATTGATGTGCAAGCCGGGTGATGGAGGTCGTCGTAAACCATGGCATCAGGATTTCGCTTACTGGTCAACGATGAATCCGAAGCAGGTGACGATGTGGGTGGCGATTGATGCCGCGACCTTGGAAAACGGCTGCATTCAAGTGATTCCCGGTTCGCATAAGCGCGGCTTGATCGAACATAGTCATCTGGAAGACTTTCAGATCGACGAGGGCGGTATCGGTCAGGAAAAGATTGTGTATGCCGAGATGAAACCCGGCGACGCGCTGATTTTTTCAGTGTTGACACTACACGCTTCGGATCCGAACTTGTCGCCGAACTCACGGTTGGGTGCGATTATTGATTATGACTGTGAGCCGGTGAGTGCAGAAAATAATCAATATGGTTCGACGACGCCGCTGCGAGGTGGGGTGGCTCAGGTCCAGTAAATGTGAACAGATGGGTGGGAGAGCGGGGCGGAAGTGAATTGATGAGGCAGAATGTAGTGGAGAAGCGAGTGGGGAAGTGAGTGGGGGGGTGACGTGTTGTCTCGTGCGCGGCCTATCTGAAATTATGGGGTTGGCGAAGTTGTCAGCGCTGTTGGTCGTGATGTGAAGTGAATGTGATGTGGTCTTGGGGTGAACGCGGGAATGTTCCGGGTGTTCTGTGGCGTGGGGAGATTTATATTTTTGTGATGCGAGTTGGGCGTCATTAACGTTTACGTGCGTTAAGATTGGCGGCTGCTTTTGTGTTGCGTTTTTGTTCGGGTTGCTGTCGTGCCATCGGCTATCGTAAACGTGTTTTCTGCGTTATCATGAGGTGCTATGGCGTATTGCTCGAAGGGCAAGTGTTTAATGCGTGGCTCGTGTTTGAAATGCCCTCGCGTCACTCGTGCGGTTCGGGGTCGAGTATTCCTGGGGGTTTCCGGGTATTGATGACGCCATCCAAATGTCCAGCGTGTTGTATAGGACTGGGTTGTCCGTGGCATTGGTTGTCGAAGGACGAGGAGCCAGGCAGGGGCAGGGAGGGGGTCGGGGGTTGGGGGGGGTAGTTGTCGGTAGCCAGTGCGAAAATTCTAACGACCCTTTCGGATCAAACGGACCCAGGTGATGAAATACATTTTTATTTTTGGCTCGGTCATATTGCTGGCGTTGGGACTGATTACCTATCTGTCATTTCCGGATTCAACGACCGATGTGCCGGTGATTTATTGGGTGACCGATGCGAACCCTGCGCGTATTGATCAGGTGAGTGGTTTCAGGGACTGGCTGATTACTGAGGGTTATGTGAATGACCAGGGCGAGCCAGTGGTGCGTTTGGAATTGGATTCGTCGAATGCCGACACCACGAAAAAAATTATTCAAAGCGTGTCGGGCGTGGCCGGGGATGTGATGGACCTTGCCAGTGGTTTGCAGTTGCAATTATTTGAAGCGATGGGTGTGACGTATGACGTGACCGATGATGCGGCGCGTTTGGGTTTTGGTTTGGATAAAACATTTGCAGCGCTGGAGCCAGAGTTGACGATTGATGGTCGTCAATACATGTTTCCATGCAACGTGAGTGCGTCGATGTTGTGGATCAACAAAGCGACGTTTGAGAAATACGGCCAGCCGATTCCGCCTGAGCGATGGACATTCGAAGAATTTGAACGGATGGGCAAGGCATTCGTGGAGGCAGCGAATAAAGATCGGCGCCCTGGGGATCGTGTGTTTTATGTTGACAATCTGAATTTTATTGAGATGCACCGTTCGCTGGGTTTGTCGATATTTAATGAAACATTGACTGCGTGTGATCTGGATGATCCGCGTTACGTTCGCACGATTTCACTGTTAAAAAAATGGCGAGAAGTCGACCGGTTGATTCCATCGCAGGATGATAAGGAAGCCTTTGACGCGGCTGCGGGTTATGGCGGTTTATCGGCTCAACTGTTTAACCGCGGCAATTATGCCATGATGAGATCAGGTCGGTACATGCTGATTCAGTTTCGTAAGTTTGGTCAATTGGAACTTGATTGCACGGAGTATCCACACGGTGGTTTTCCAGTGACCACCATTATTACACGTGCGGTGGCGGTTTATACCGGCAGCAAGCATCGTGATTTGGCCCTGCTTTTTCCCGCCTATCTGGCCAGTGAAGATTACAGCATGCAAATTGTGAGGGATGCCGATGCATTGCCGCCGAATCCTGTGGTGACCAGTCGTGAAGCTTATCTTCGTCCGCCGGATTATCCCAATGAGTGGGGCGTTCATGAAAAATTTCTGGATGCGGCCAACAATATTGCCATCGGTAACGCGTACAGCCCGTACATACTTGCCACGGTCGTTGCGAAGGAAATGCGTTGGTATCTCGACCAGTTCGATGAGGATATGATTGACGCTGAATACGCGGCGCGTGAAACGGCACGTTCGATCAATGAACGAATCGGCGATGAATTAAAACGTAATCCGAAGTTACAGGTCAAGTACGACAAGGCCATGGCGTTGCAGAAACAAATTGATGCCAAGTTGGAGGCGGGCGAAAAAATTCCAGCGTCGTGGGTGAGCAATCCGTTTTATCGTCGGTATTACGAAGAGCAAGGGATGCTGGTTACCGAACTGAATAAAGCCAGCAATCACGCGAACCATTCAGCAAGCGAAACAAGCGAAACCAGTATGGAAAAACCTTTGTCGGTCGGTACAGAAGCGAAGGGTGAAGTTGTTCAAGCTGTTCAGGTTGGGGAGGTATCCCTATGAGCGGTAAATCACGTCGCCAAATTTTGACCGGGTTGGGTTTTTTAGCGCCGAATATTATAGGCGTGCTGGTGTTCACCATTTTCCCGGTGGTGTTCAGTTTGGTGATGGCGTTTTCGAATTGGGATTTGACGCGTCACAATATGTTTCTGAATGAATCGATTGAGTTTGTGGGTTTTGACAATTTTGTAGAACTGGTGACGAACGATCGGTTCTCGCGGTTCCTGGGCAATACATTGTTTTTCATGATGGGGATTCCGTTCGCGGTGGGCGGTTCGCTGGTCGCGGCGATGTTGCTGAGTCAGGACACGAATGCGGGCGGGGGCAGGCGATTTGTGTGGCTGTTAAGTGGTGCGGTGTTTGTGGCAGCGACGGCCGTTCTGGCTGTGATGGGATTGGGCGGAACGGGTATGACGTTGTTGTTGGTCGGGGTGGCTGCAAGCATCATGTTGATGGGCGTGGCCGGTGGGAAAACGGTGTATCGCACGTTGTTCTATATGCCGCATTTCGTGGCCGGTGTGGCTACGTTTATTCTTTGGAAAAAACTCTACAACGGACAGACCGGGCCGGTTAATAATGCCTTGCGGCCGGTGTTGGATGCCGTGGCGAACTTGGTGAATATGCTGCCGTCAGGCATGGTGTCGGGGTTGATGTGGTTGGGTGTGTTGGTGTTTTTAGGATTGATGCTGTGGACGACGCGGTGGTTGCGGCGATCATTGGTTGATGGTGATTTAGGATTTGGTGCGTTGGTGTTGCCCATGATTGTGCTGCTGATACCCGTGACGGTGGCTCAGCGATGGGGGCATGCGCAGCCGTTTGCGATGACATTGCTGGTGGGTGTGATTGCTATTCTGGTGCTGCAAGGGGTGTTGTATGTTCGTACGGGTGAAAAATTTTCATGCAATGCGGCGCGTGGATTCGGCAGCGCGCTGATCGTGTGTTTGTTTGTGATGGTGGGGCAGTTCGTGGTACTCGGGTTGAGCGCGGTGACGAACTATTTGCCCGCAATGGCGTCAGACGGTTTGGAGCCTCCGAATTGGTTAACCGATAGCGACTGGGCCAAGCCAGCGTTGATGATGATGGCGTTCTGGGCCGCGATTGGTTCGAACAATATGTTGTTGTACCTGGCAGGACTGTCGAATGTGCCGGGCGCTTTATATGAAGCGTCCGACATTGATGGTGCGTCGCGTTTGCAGAAATTCTGGCATGTCACGTGGCCACAACTGGCACCCACGACGTTTTTCATTTTTGTGATGTCGACCATCGGCGGTTTGCAGGGTGGTTTCGAAATGGCGCGGGTGATGACCCAGGGTGGGCCGGCGGGGGCGACGACCACGCTGAGCTATTTCATCTATCAGGAAGGTTTCGAAACCGGTCGACTCGGCTATGCGTCGGCAGTGGCGTGGGCATTATTTATTCTGGTTTTCAGCGTAACCCTATTCAACTGGAAGTTTGGCAACCGATATGTCAACGAATAAATCACCACTCCCACAGAATAAAAATGTATCAGCCGACCTGCGTAAAATCAGTGCGTCAGTGGTCCTGCATGTCGTGTTGATTTCCGGCAGTTTTATGCTGGTGTTGCCATTCGTGTGGATGCTTTTGACCAGTTTGAAGAGCCTCGATGAAGTGGGGGTCGGCTCATGGCTTCCCGGCGAAGCGGGGTACCATCCGGAAAACTATCAATCGGTTTTTGAAAAAATTCCATTCGCTCGCTATTACTGGAACAGTCTGTTCATTGCGACATGCGTCACATTTTTACAACTGTTCACCAGTTCGATGGCAGCGTTTAGTTTTTCGCGCTTGGAATGGAAAGGCCGTGATCAGGTATTCGTGCTGTACCTGTCGACGATGATGTTGCCCGGCTTGGTGATGATGATCCCCAACTATCAGATCATGATTTCGCTGGGGCTGGTCGATACGATGGTGGGCTTGATTTTGCCTGCGGCGTTTACAGCGTTTGGCACGTTTCTATTGCGTCAATTTATGTTGGGCATCCCCGCGAGTCTGGACGAGGCGGCTGAGATTGACGGGGCGAATAAGTGGCGCGTGTTTTGGGATGTGATTTTGCCGTTGACTCGGCCGGGCTTGATCACGTTGGCGATCTTTACATTCATGTCCAACTACCAGTCGTTCTTCTGGCCACTGGTCATGTTACGCAGTCAGCACAAATACACTTTGCCGATCGGCTTGCTGGCGTTCGACAGCACGGCAGGGCAGCAAACCAATCTGCTCATGGCCGCGGTGACGATGAGCGTGTTGCCCATGATTGTCGTGTTCATCATCCTGCAAAAAAAACTGGTGGCTGGTATCCAACTCGGCGCAGTCAAAGGCTAGAGCGGATTCACCTTTTCTCTAGCGCCACAGCGTTTAATCGGTTATCAATAGGGGCATCACTACGACATGGAGGTTGCGATGCCCAAGGCTTATTC
>JAUHYI010000119.1 GCA_030426385.1 Phycisphaerae bacterium | reverse complement strand
GCCTCGGTCAATCCACCGCAGGTGGTCATGTAGGGTTGCACCACTTTCACGCGGCCGCGTTCGAGCATGTCGAGAAATTCCCAACGTGTCACGCCATGTTCGCCCATAGCTAACGGCATTGGTGACACGGCTGCGAGTTCCGCGTACAACGGCGGGCGGTCGATCGGAAGCGGTGTTTCAAAAAAGAACACGTCGCATGCATCGAGCTGGCGTGCCACCCTGGCTGCAGTCGGCACATCGTTAAACAGATACCCCACGTCGATCATCAGTGTGAGATCAGGCCCAATGGCCTCGCGGATAGAACGCGCCATCGCGACCACCTCGTCGGGTGTTGACATCATCGGCTCGGCTTTGAATGCGCGGTAACCCAATTCCGCCAGTTTTATCGCGCGGTCGGTTTGCTGTTGGATCATTGCCTGGCCACCCCATGTATCAGAAACGATCGTGCAATAGGGAACAATTTCATGTGTGCGCGTCTGGGCGTGCGTTTGAAATGGGCCACGCTGAACACCGCCGAGTAGTTGCCATACCGGCTGGTTCATCATCTGGCCATAAATATCCCAGATGGCCACGTCGAGGGCGCCGAGAATGATGACTTGCCAGCCGCGCCGATTGCTATGAATCATCGCGTCCCATAGGTGTTGCCAGATTCGTTCGGGGTGGGTGATCTCCTGACCGATCAGCAGGTGACCGAAATGCGAGTGCGCATCGCCTACGGTTGCACGGACCACACCCGGAGGCACGCGAAAAACTTCCGATAGGCCGATCAGTCCGTGGTCGGTATGGATGCGGATCAACGCCAACGGTTCAATGGCACCTTTGTCAGGATCAATTTGCGGGCCATCGCCGATCACCAGTGTTTCAAGTCGCGTGATTTTCATGGCAGCGGTAGCTCCGGTTATTGTTGTCGGTGTGATTGGGTCCAGTTTGACTTCACAAGTATCAATGCGGATGCGCTAATCCAGCGTGATAGGCTTTAGCCGATCGGTTTGGCGTTCTGCCTATGGCGTGTCGTGTGCCGTCTTGCTGTTGTTCAGAACGTTACGGTCAGCCCGCCATCGACCACGAGTGTTTGCCCAGTGATGTAGGTGCATTGATCGCCACAGAAAAATGCGATGGCATTGGCAACCTCGTTAGCTTGGCCGGGCCGGGCCAACGGAATTTTTCGTTGCGCGACATACCACTGTTGAAACATTTCGCTTTGCGTTTCGTCCTGGCCATCGATGACGCTCATTTCAGTATGGATACAGCCGGGCGCGACGACATTAACGAGAATGCCATATTCCGCCAGGTCGACCGCAAGGCATCGGCTCCATGCATTGAGTGCGCCTTTGCTCGCGGCGTATGCTCCGACGCTCGGTTCTGATGCGACCGCTTGCACTGACGAGACGTTGACGATTCGGCCGTAGCTTTGTTCGATCATGTGTGGGGTTACGAGTTTGGTTAACGCGTAGGTGGCATCGAGGTTAACCGCCATCGTCGCTCGCCACTGTTCGATGGTGCTCTGTTCGTGGCGTTCATAAAAACTAAACCCTGCGTTGTTAACCAGAATGTCAATGCGGTGGTGTTGATCAATGGTTTGCTCAACGCACTGGGCCAGGGCGTTGTGGTCTGATACATCTGCGACGAACGGCGTGATCATGGGGTGGGATTGTTGCAATTCACGCAGCCGATCTTCGCGACGGGCGATGGCAATAACCACTGCTCCATGTTGAGCAAGATGCAGAGCGGTGGCGCGGCCGATACCCGAACTCGCTCCGGTAACGATCGCAACTTTGCCAGTAAACGTCGTCATGATTCATTCCGTTTAACCCACACGGGCGTGGTCCATGCGTGGTTGCCATACGCAGGATTCTGGTTGAACGGCAGGTGGTGCTGTGTACCCTCAAACGTGACGTGGACATAATAGTAGTGATCGCCAGCAGGACAATCATGATCGACAAAACGATGGGTCAGTTCGTAATCATTATGCATGGACACAGCGATAACGTGGCCGTTGCGGATAATTTCCAGGCGTTGGATCAACTGATCACAAGCGGCATACACGTCGACCTCTGGTGATTCATTGCCGACTACGCTGGATCCCATCGGTGCACCCGCGACGGTCAGCCGCAGGTCGGGTCGTGGTCCCGTCGTGGCGAAACATCGTCGCTCGCACAGGGCGTTGAATATTTCATGTCGTGTGTTGTGTGTCGCCCAGACGCCGGTCAGTGCGCCACCGAATCCTGCATTGCGATCATGGCTATCGCTGCCACCAATGAATCCCAGACGCATCCCTGTGTCAAGTAGCGCATGCAGGTTAGCACGAAATTTTTTGGACTCGCTCATGTGCGCGTGCCAGCCAGATGCAATTTCGATATTACGTTCGACCGTTTCATCAGTGATGTCGAATCCAGTCTCGTGATGGTGATGTAATAACACGCGTTGGCCACGCAGTTTTTTAACCAGCATTGCGGAGGATGGTGTATTGCCGTCGTAACAGGAATGAATGGGAATATTGTTGCCATCGGTCAACACGTTGCGATGGCTCAAGGGTTCATCGACCTCGCTGCCGGGTTCAGGTTTTTGCAGGGTGTATTCCCAGCCTACAAAACTTGTAAATACATCATCGCGGTTGAAAAACTCAGCAAAACGTCGGCTGACCTGGTACGCAGAATCAGGCAATGGATAGGTAAAGCCGACATAATCATTTTCAGTAAACGCGACAAAATCAAGGCCGGCGGTGTCGCGGACCTGGTGATACATTTCATCGGGATCGCCTTCTAAATCGCCTGATAACGTGCTGTGATTATGCGGATCGCCGAAGAATAATTGATGGCTGAGCCATGTTGGCCTTTCGTTGCGCGTTTGTGTTTGCGCTTGAAAAGTCGGTGCATCACGATGGTATAGCAATGGGGTGGGTCGTAGGGCTAACGATTGGTCGGGACGGGTGTAGGTTATTTCGTAGGGCGTTGGGCCTGACGTCCATCGTTCGTCCTGGTTTTTAAACGCGAAGAGCAATCGCCCGTCACTCATTAAATGCGGTGCCAATACGTAACCACTTTTGTCGTTGTGCAGCACGTGATCCTGCGTGCCATGCATGTCGCGCACGATCAATCGGCCGTTGCCGGGCGACATGGATGTCGTGTCGATTTTTTCCTCGAATGCCAGCCAAATTCCGCCGTTGTCAGATCGAGTCAACCATGGTTGACGCCGATGGCCTGCGTATCCTGCCAGCCAGGGGTTCATGGCATGATCAATGTTGGCGCGTGTGGTTTCCTGCCATTGTTGAGTTGTGTCATGCCATGCCGCGCAAACAATTTCACTATGCCGACCGATCGCGCCATGCAAATCAATTCGACGCTCCAGGCAATACGCCAGATACGGTGTGCCTTCGGCGTCATGGATCGCGGTCGGCCTGCAAGCGTCGTGATCTGGCAAGGCAATATGATTGCATGATGTCACCGCATGGTCAGAAACAAACGCGGTCATACAGCGATAGGCACCCGCGTTGTATTCATCCCAGGCAACCATAACATGGCCATCAGGTGATACCGAAAGTGCCGGGCGCGCTGCGAACGGTTGGCTTACTGCATTGCAACTCCCACCAGTGCCAGTGTGTGGCAACTCCACCACATCCCACTGTGTATCATCGCAACGCAACAACCGTATGCTGACTTGTTCTGATTCCCACACCTGCACAGCTAACCATGTTGTGCCGTCTTCTGTCGAGGCGACTGCGAGATCACCGCAATTCCATGATTCGGCAATGGCTACAGGCTGTGTCGTGCCATCCGATGATGCGCGCATTAAACAGCCGTGTTGATTCCGCATGCCGATCCAGAATAATTCGTCTGCCGAAGCAAATCGAACCACCCACGGGTCATACGGATGACACGCGATGCGCGTGATCTCACTGTTGATAGTGCTGATGCTATTGGCATTGTCGGTTGGCAATCGTCGTAAGCAGATTGTGGCTGGTTCGTTGAACGCACAATCGAACCACGCGGCAGCGGCTGACGTGCCACCATCGTTCCACAGGCTAAGCCGTCGGTGAAAACAGTTGTCGTCATCGGTCAACACGATGGGCTGGTGATCGCTGTGCGTGGATGGTTTTATCAATACTGACGTTGACGTTGATATTGATGTGGTTATCGATGGTTTCATGGCGATTGAATTCCTTCGTCCGCATCGACATCAAACGCACGCGTCAACGCACGGTACGGCAACGTCAAACCAGCCAGATACCTGGGGCCAACGCGTGAACCATCAGGATGGATCCATTCCCACGGCCCCCCCACCCCCCCACATTTCCCTATCCCACCACATTCCCCCGCATCCCCATTATGCTCCGCTTGCCCCGTGCTTTCTTCGCAATTTTCTCGATCAAAACGGTAGCGATCGATGTGTTCGAAAAATTTGGTAGATTCCGCAATCGCAAATTCGCGATCAACCACGGCCAGGGCCCGCCAATACCAGCCTGCGAACATCGACCAATACCCGCCGTTCTGATATTTATCCCGATTCACGATCTGGGCATCATTCCAATATTCGCCGCAACGCAGGTGGCGAATCTGTCCCTGATACGTGATCTGTCCCGGTTGCGGCTGGGCATCGAACGCTCCCGGGGTTGCGGATGCTTTCAATGTGGATGCCAATGTCATCGCGGTCTCACCGCGGACCGCACCGAAGGCTAATGCAAAACAGGTTCCTCGCACGCAGCATTGGCGACCGTTCTCCGTGGCGGACACCAGCCAACCTTGACCGTCATCGGTCGGTTCAAAAAATGTTGGAACCATATGCGCTTCAATCGTCTCGGCGATGCGGGCGTATTTGTTCGAGGCATCGGTATCACCCAATGCTTTCCACAGTGCTGCCAGCCGTCGTGCGCTGCGCCAACGTAGCACGCTACCTTCCAATAGATAGCCGGTTTTTTTAATCGCGTCACTGAATGCTACCGCGCGCGTTTTTTCAGTGGTTTTGGCCAATTGTGTTTGTTCGTCGAACTCCGCAGCAAAAAACGCGTGGCTCAAGCGTTCGATCAGTGGTCGATCGCGAACGGGGTTTTCCAATGCTTTCGTATCGCCCACCGCTTGTGTGAATAGCCACGCCATTTCGATGAACTGGTAGTTGGCGTCTTGCGCAGCGTACCAGCCGAAGCTACCGTCACCTTGATCGTCGGTAGTCGAATACGTGCCTGGGAAGAATGTCGCGCTGCCGTCGGACAGGGCGATGTGGTCTGCTGCCGACCATGCGGGCACGACCAATCCATGTTGTAATTGTCGCGGTTGATCGCCTTGCTGTGCTGCAGCCATCACGTAGAGCATTGACCAGATTTCATTGGTATTCAGCAGCCCGCTTTGGGCGATCCACACCGCATCGCGCGTCCAGAAAGCCGGATACTGTTTGCTGCCGCTGGGTAGATAAACAGGCCAGGTGCGCCCATCGATGCGGACTTCCGCCAGGCCTGTCGCGATCAATTTTCGCGTCAGGATTTCAATGTCGTCGAGCTTTGTTTCGTTAACCCACGAGGTGCGATCGATCAAGTTTGAACAAGGGTGATTCATACCCTAAAGGTTAATTCGATATGGTAGAAATACAATGGACAAGACGTGGAATATATTGGACGATTCGACGATATATTCAGGGAGGGGTTAGGGGTTTAATCTCAAAAACACTCGTTTTTTCGTTCTGTGCCGCAAGGGATCATAAACGGACAAGGTCTGAATAATAGTGTTTGTGCTGCGATGCGTCATAATTCGTGTGACAGAGAATGCCGCCGCATTGGTCGCGACCAGATTCAACGGGTTGACGTTTAAAACTGGATCATTCGACGAGACGATGGCTGCCGCCCGCAAGCGCCGGGCTCGTTATGGCTCACTTGAAAACCGTGTGGCTCTCCGTGCCAAAGTGCGCGCGCGACGGCGACATCGTCGTATCACCGTGTTTTGTGGCGACATTGTCTGGGACTGTAGCCTTGGATTTGTCGGAAGCGTCGACTGAAATAGGCCGGGTCATCGTAGCCGACTTCGGTCGCGATCTGATACACAGGCTCGTCGGTCATTTGCAACAGTTCGACCGCTCGTTCCATGCGCAGTCGGTCGAGGTATTGCAGAGGTGTGCAATTGAACACTTCTTGAAATCGCGCTCGCAGATGCGTCGGCGACCAGCCAACGTGCTTGGCAATTTGTTGCTGGTTGATCGGTTCTGCCAGATGTTGATAGACATAGTGGATGGCCTGTTCGAGTCGTGTATCAATTGGCTTTTGGCGATGAGGGCCTAACTCAGCGCACCATGTGAGCGCTGCTTCAAGTTCAGCCTCAGCGAGCGCTTGGCCATGTTGCCATGGGCCTTGTGCCAGTTGGTGACAGGCTATCAACTTTCGCGTGACGCGATGATGATTCGTTGAAGAATCCAAGTTGATATGTCGAAATCCTGGTGCCAGTTCAGGCCAATCGAGCAGGCTATGCCACGTCGGCCTTGCGAAAAAATGAACACAAACGACTTTCCACGGATGCTGCGGACTGACGACGCGGTAATCGTGATGGACCAGTGGATCTATCAGAACCAGGTCGCCGTTGGAAAACCCTCTTTCCACACCACCAGAATTAAAGATAACCTGACCTCCCAATGTGTCGTGCAATAGATAGCCGGGCTTGGTTTTGTATTGTGCAGAGAAGCCCGACGTTAAGCCCCGGCTGATGTAGGACGTAAAAAAACGATTAATTTGCGGATCGAATGTTGGAATTATTTTGGCCATGTCATCCAATGTTTTGTAAAACTTCGTATGGGTGAGCTTCTGTCATGTCTTAAAATGGCTGCCTGTATTGTCAAGCTTTTACCATGTGATAGTCGTTAATGCCATGGTCTATGTGGTCAGTATAGTGTGGCCAATTCTGGTCGGAGTGGTTGTTTGGAGAGATGGAGTGGTTTCTTATGATCGCTAAGCCGCACGATGGCCATGCCGGTCTTTAATTCATTTGAAATGATTATTTGCGAAGATTCGTGATGGTTTTCACGATCGGCCAATGATGTGGAGACGGCCTTTGGTCAGTTTTATTTTCAGGTGGCTAACAGCTTTCGCATGCGTGCCGGGTTGTTTACCGGCATAGCCAGTTTCTGTGATTGGGCGAACTTCTTATGACTCACCCGTAGGCTTGTTCTATTTGGCGGAGCGATCAACGAGGCTTTGTTGGGAAATGCAAACGGGGCCGATCAAGCCGGCGTGGATGCTGTCTTTAACGAACTCATTAGCCCGGTCGAGATAGCTATTGGTTACGTTATTTTGATCGCTGGAACGGGTGGCTAGATCAAGCCATTGATTGGCGAGGGTATTGGTCACGCGCACTTTCAGACAATTTATTCCCTGGCGTATCGCAGGCGTCAAATCATAGTGATAAGGTGCCCACGCTCTTTTTCCGATCACCTGATCGTTAAGCGTTACCTCCGCGCTTTCATGCACGATGCCGAGATCAAGCGTGAGACGCTGTTCTTGCTCTGTTGTGCGATCATATGTGAAGCGGTTTTCATAAATCAGAGCGCCGGAAAAATCAGCATGTTGCTTCGCGTAATCACCAAGGGTGGTTGGATTCGTTAGGCAGGGCTGCGCATCGTTGGCCTGAATCTCGATCGCATGGTTGATGACATATCGATGCTGCTCCGCGATCGACCATCCGGTTTCGAGCGGTTGTTGCCACACCGTTTGCCACACCGTTTCCGATGTCTGGTTTGCAGCGACAAACCCGCGGGTTTCGCCGGGCAATAATTTCAAAGTGTAATAGCGGCCCTCTTGTTGGAGCGGTTGTGTCGCGGCGCTATCGGATGTGGTTGTCGGGTGATTCAGATTGACTTCGGCCAGGCCGTTGGGTTTATTGCGTGTGCATTGAAAGCGAAAGCTTTGTGTGTGATCTGATTCATTGAACCACAGCATGCGAAAGGTGGCTCCATGACCCGCAGTCAATAGCCGTATGCCTTGGATATCTTGTTCGAGTTCAATGGTGGATGCGAACCGCATATCGAGTTCGTTTTCACTGGACACCCATGTCAAAGAGGGCGGAGATGCGGTCAGGTAATCCTGGAATTGTTCCCATGCGGTTTTATTGTCAATCCAGACCACCGGTATGCCCGCTTCGACCACGCGCTGCAGGGCAGCCGTTTCTTCAGCATCGAGTGCATCACCCACGTGAACCGCCAAAGCCCGCAAGCTGCACTTGCCGATATGCATGATGCCGTTGTCGAGCGTGGCTGTGTTCAGTTCATGGCAACCCACGAACATGAGCGTATTGAGTTGATCCAACACGCGATCGCAAATGCGCTCATGAACATTATCAAACGCTTGTGCTTGATCTTCTGGCAACAATTCGGCGCGATAGAAAACGCCTACTGTCGGATTGGCTGGCGCTGCGGTTGTAAAGTTAGCTGTTGTCCGCACATGATCCAACAGCAGTTCCAGATCTTCCCAGCGCGGGTCCGTGGGTGAAATGTCCGAGCATGTGCTCACGCGCCGATCGCCGTGGTTGTTATGGAGCGAAGCCATGATGCCCAGACGGTTCACGCCCCGCACACATTGATAATCGAATATCCAACGCATTTGCGCGAGCGTAAGCCCCGCACCATAGACGTTGTAACTTTCGGTCATGGCGATGCGTTTGTCCTGCGCCCATGCTGACGACGCAGCCAATGCGACATAGTTCGCACGCGTGCCTGGAAACACCTGTCGCCAGATGGCATCGACACCGGGGATGTGATAATGCCTGGCTTGTTCGAGGTAATGGCCAAAAAATTGGCCATGTGAGGAAAAATGGTTGTCGCCGGAAGGATGTCCTTCAAAAAGTAAGCCATGTTGATCGCACCATGCTCGGATCGGAGCGTAATACGATTGGCTGATGAGTCGACTCATCGTATGCAGGTAACGGCGATGCACGCGATGAACATGGGCATCACCATTGGCCGGGGTGAACAGATGTTCGAGCACTTCGGTCAATGGTTGTTGGTGGTCAATTTCATAGGCACTGGTGATGAGCGGTGACCAGGGGATGGTGTTGGTTCCGACACGGCCGAGCAGTGTGGGTTCATCGGTAAAGATGCCGCGAATCGTCGAGCCGAATGCATGTTCGACGTATTGCCGATAGCGCTCGTGCGTATGACGAATAAAACATTCGGTCGCATCACGATTCATCAAGTCCGGAAAGTTGACTTGATCAAGGTATTGTTCAGGGGTGAATCGATCGGCGTGGCGCGTCATACCCCATATCCCGAAATCCGGATTTTCACGGACGACTGCACCGCCTGCACAACCGCTGGGCCAACCGCCTTCGTCATACAACCACAGCCACATGTCGCGACGGCGCATTTGTTCACATGCTTCGGCAATCAATTCAAAATACGCATCGCTGAGATAGGGCAGTTCCATCCCGCCATGGAAATGCTGTGGCCGAAAATTTGCAGGCATAGGGTGAATATGCAGAGAACGAAACCCCTTGTTCCGACAAGCTTCGATGCGATCGGTGATCTCGCGCACGGTGGGGGTTGCGTTCCAGAACCAGAATAACCCCGGTTCTGTTTCAGGACAGTTTGCTGGTGGATTGCTTATCGGTGAAATGTTTCTATCACGCATGGGTGTCATACGGCTTGCGTTTGGGATTGCGGTTATGAAGTGGCATCAAAGTGCCGTCGTCGTTCCGCGTAGGCGCGGTAAGCAAAGTGGGTCCAACCCCCCGGACTCAAGTGCAGTTTCTGATAGTAAGGCAAATGTGCCGACACCGTGGTCGCGACGTTGTGTCCCGGAAATCGTCCTTGCCATAGGCGTGATGTTACTGCATTCCAGCCACGGTCCGCAGCCAGTCGATGGTCGTCTACGAGTAGGCCGGTGCGCATGCCGCGATACAGCGCCGCAGTGAACCAGGCCGTCGCGGATGATTCGGCTTCACTGTCGGGTTGGTCAAGCAGCATGGACCAGAACCCGGACGGGTGTTGACAATCGACCGCAAGTTGGGCCATGGACTGGACGCGTTCAAGCAGGATGGAACGTTGCGGGTGTGGGTCGGGCATGGCTTCGACGACATGCATAAGCCCGAGCAACACCATGGCGCAGCCGCGTCCCCATAGTCCGACGGATTGCTGTTGGTCGCCGATGCCGTGACGCCACCACCCTGATGCGCGATCCAGTAACAGGGCATCCATACGCGTCGCCTGATCGATCGCCACATCGAGCAGGTCATTTGCTTCGTGCATCACACCAGCCGCAGCCAGAACAGGGCAGACCTGCCAGACCACTTCACTGCGCACATGATGGCCGAGCCAACGAAAATTGACGAAGCATTTTTTATAACGCGGCGTCTGATGCACATAGGTGCGTAGCATGTCGACGGCGCGGACTGACATTGTTTGGTCGCCCGTGATTTGCGCAAACCGCAACAATGGCAACAGGGGTGCGACGGTGTCGCAGGTGTCCAGCGGGTTGACGGTTCGCAAGGCCTGGTCAATCAGTTCTTCGAGTCGATGATAAGCACGCGGATCTTGCGTGAATGCGTAGGTATCCAGCAAGGCTTCCCATTGATATCGGGTCGCGTCATGCCATGCGTTTTGGTCTGCGGTGAGCAGGTGTTCGACCATGGCGTCGGCGAGTTGATCGATCGGCCGACGGGTGAAGCGTTGGAACTGTGCGGGATGGGCCAGCGTCAGCCCGGCGTCAATGATGATCTGATGGATGACGCGCAAATCATTCCATAGCCCCACGCGCTTGGACGGATTGATCTGCTCGGCCAGAACATACAAACGGCCTGAAGCATGTGGCGAATTTTTAAGTTGATCGGCCACGGCTTCCGCCTGGGTCTGATCACAAACGATGGCCTTCACACCTTGCACGTTGGCAGAAAGATCGCGGGGTAACTTGTCGCCGGATTCGATATGCAGGTCCAGCCCTAGCATGATGCATTGGCCGATGAAACTGCTTGCTGCCTCGAAGCACGATGGCGGCGGCTCGATGATCAGCAGTTCCGCGCTGGGGGTGTGGTGGTTGTCAGCTGGCGGTGAGCTCATGGCGTTGAAGGCGTTGATGTTTCAAGCACGACACGAAAACCAACGGCACGGGGCTTGGCGGTCGGCGTCCAGCCGTTGCGTGCGGTGGTGGAAGCACGCGGTGTGCGTAGAGCATTGATGCCGACGCGTCCGA
This sequence comes from Phycisphaerae bacterium, assembly GCA_030426385.1. Lineage (GTDB taxonomy): Bacteria > Planctomycetota > Phycisphaerae > Phycisphaerales > Phycisphaeraceae > JAUHYI01. The sequence goes on along the minus strand of JAUHYI010000119.1, from coordinate 3,022 downwards.
GTACATTGCCTCCTCGTGTGACCCGCGCTGCGGTACCCAACAAGTTGGCGCTTTGATCCGGTCCCTGTGGATCGGTTTGTGATTGCTCGGTGTAAGCGGTGTGATCAAGCCAATCGCTGCACCATTCGTAGGCATTGCCAAGCATATCATGCAAGCCCCAAGGGTTGGCCGGTTTGCCGCCGACCGGTTGTAAATAACCTTTTGTGTTGGCGTTGATCCATGCATGGCCGGGGATCGCGTCAGCATCACCCTCGAAATACCACATGTTGCCGGTACCTGCTTTGGCGGCGTATTCCCACTCTGCCTCGGTCGGCAGGCGATAGGACTTGCCTTCGCGCTTGCTCAGTTGTTGGCAGAACTCAACCGCTTCGAACCAGCTCACACAATCGACCGGATAATTCGCACGGCCATAAGCGATCCAGCTTGGATTATAGCCCATGATCTCAGTGAACTGGGCCTGGGTCACTTCAAACTGGCTCATGTAATACGCTTGGCTGATCGTCACTTCATGCGTCGGCTGATCATTGAAATCTTTGCCACTGCCCATGCGAAATACGCCGGATGGGATGTGCATCAAATTCATGCCAAGGCTGTTCGAGATCGACATGGAGTTCGATTGGGTTTCATTGGTTTCAGCCATCAATTGGGCGGGCACACACAGAATGATAGCCAGGCCGATGACCAGTACGATGCGGGTGATGCGGGCATAGAACATGGCGTGTTTCCGTATAAAAATAAAGACAGTTACTTGGTCGCGTTTTCCGAACCGATCAAATTGTTATGTTGCTCAAGGCCTTCGTTGGCGATGGTGCGGAAGTTCTGGTCGAAGGCGCCATCAATAAAGTTCATACCGGCGAGTGTTTGTTGCGCGCCGCGAATGATCATGCCGTGCTTCATGAGACGGTTGTCAGTGGCGCGGGCATCGTTAATAAGATTGCCGACGACGGTGAGTCGTTTCGAACCCGCGGTAAAGATCATGCCACCGGTGTCACTGCTGGCGTCGGGCCGATGCTGCCCGTTATCGATGGCGACGTTGCCGACCCATGCGCCATCGGTCAAGCCTGCTCCACCGAGTCCGAAGGCGACGTTGCCCTGAGTGAGATTCCCGACCACCGCCATGCCACCGGCGAATTGCTGGGTGCCTTTGGCAGAAATGGTTTCGGACCAGATGCCGAAAGTGGATTGAGTGACGAGGTTGTCAGAAACAATCAGGTTTCCGCGTCGGGAGAGTCTGCCGAAGTAGATGCCGCAGCCATTGCCTTTGGAATTCATGCCATCGTCGACCCGGGTGACGATATTGCCGGTACAGACCATGTCGTGCGTACCATTGGATTCGATGCCGCTCTCGAGTGCCTGATCGAGTCGATTGCCGCTGAGTACGACCTGTTGTGCACCGCGAATCTTGACGCCGGCGTCGGTCATGTGTTCTTCGACCGTATTGTGGGTGATGGTCAGGCCGACCGGACCGTCGATGAGTTCCCCTCCGCTATGATGCGTTCCACCGCCTGCGACATAAATGCCGGTCCACCGATTGGCACGCACGGTGTTGCCTTGGATCAGTAGGTTGCGACTGTGGTCCTTGTCGCCTTTGATCAGTACACCGTTGTGATTGTTTTCCAGAAAGCAACGAATCACCGAGCTGTCGCGACCATTGAGCATCACGATGCCGCTGGCGCCGAAGCCTTCGATGGTGACGTCTTCAATATGAGCCCGTTGGGTGTTGGAGAGCATGATGCCCGTGGCGAGTCGCGCGGTGGTGCGGTCACTGATGATTCGCAATCGTTCGATGCGAATGCTACGGTTGCCCTGTTCGGAAGCATTCTTAATCGCGGCGGCATGGCGGTACATCGGATTAAAAAGAATGCCGTGTTCCGGCGTCTGGCCGAATGCGTTTTGTTCTTGGAAGTATGTGTTGAGTTTTTCGCGGGCCACAAGCACCGTCGATTCGCCTGCCCCGCGAAGCGTGACATAGTCTCCGACGAGCAGCGGGCGTTCGAGTTCATAGCGTCCTGCAGGAATGTAGACTTCGCCACCGGTTTCCGGCAGGGCGTCGATGGCCTGCTGAATCGAATCGAATTGCGAGGCATCGAGCCATCCCGTGCTCCCTTGAACATGCGGTGCAGCCAGGCCGAGTAGTAAAGAGAACAACGCGCAAAGGCGAAGAGTTGTCATCAACGATCCTTTCCAATTAGAAAAACGAAAGATTACCCGCGTCGGCAGGTAACCAATTCAACGCGACAGCTCGCCGCATCAATCATTATGGCATTTCACCCTGCCACATAATGCGATTGATGGCGGGCGTATTATCGTTGGCCGGTAGATGCCCACTGATCACATGCGAATCGGCGAACAAAATGTTCGTGCTGTCCAGATGACGATCTTCGCCTTTACCAAAACCCAACGTCAGATATGCGGTATAAGGTATGCCGGACTCGGGGATCAAGACAAAAGATTGCTTGTTATAAGGATGGACCCAGCCCGAGCCATTCGTGCCATCGATCGCGTCAGCGACGAGGATCGTTTGTGTGGGCGAACGTAACTTTTCAACTTCCTTGGCCAGTTGGTAGTTGAACACATTGATCAAACTATTCAAGCCATAAGGCAAGGTGGACGACCCGTTGATTTCCAGCGGAATAGAAGGGCAATGAATCACCTCGTACGCCCTATGATCTCGAATATATGGCCGTAATTGCTGCATCCATGACAAGCCCGCCGTATCCTGCGGCGGGGGAATATAGCCACCGGTGTCGTCTCGATAAAGTTGCAACGTTATAGCGGTCTGGCGCAGTGTGCTCTGGCACACAGTCATCATCGCGGCCTCTCGTGCGTTCTTTAAAGCAGGCAACAAGATCGCGATCAGCAGCGCGATGATCGAAATGACCACCAATAACTCGATCAGTGTGAATGCCCCTTGGCGATGACTCGTTTTGATTAAGTGGTTCATATTTAATCTCACATGAGGATCACACACATGCCAAACTGCCCCCCCCCCCCCCCCCCCCCCCGCCCCCCCCCCCCCCCC
>JAUHYI010000118.1 GCA_030426385.1 Phycisphaerae bacterium | reverse complement strand
CTGATTTGGTTTTGCAACAGATCAACCCGCGCACGAATCTGGTCCGCTTGCGCTTTGGCCATCTGCACCTCAACCGCTTTGTCATCGCGCATCGCCAGGCTTCCCTGCTTTTCATAACGCGCTTGTTCAGCCAATGCCGCAGCCAATTCCAATTGCAACTGCGCGGTGTCCAATTCGGCTAACACGGTCTTGCCCGCAAACACCGCGTCACCCGGCTCCACTTCCACCGCTTGCAAATATCCTTCAAACGGTGCGGGCACCACGCGCTTCTCCGGCGCTAAAATCACAAACGACGAATCCACGCGGTATTCCCCGCGCGCAAACGCCAGGAACAGCGCCGCCACAAACAGTCCGATTGCTGCGAGTTTCACCCAGGTATGTTTCGGGCCCACGATGACCTGCGCCGACTTGCGCATCCCCGTTACCATTCGTGCCCCGAACCACCGCCCATGGTCGTGCAAATCCGCCAAGCGTGGCGTGCACAATTCACAGGCCAAACGCAGCGACTCCACATCATCCACCGTAAGCGCAGCATCCGCAGCTCGCTCCAGTGTTAATACCGCAATCACTTTTCCTTCACGCCGCAATGGCACACTCACCACCGTCGCGGCGCCATACTGTCGTGATAAATCCGCGGCTGCGCGACTGACAAACGTCGTGTCCGCAGGCGTCGGATGAATGATTTCCAAATCCTGATCGGCGCATTCTTCCATCACCATTTCCAGTGACTGCACCAGTTTCATCTTTCGGCTGAACCGTTCAGTGTGGCTCAGCGCACGCAATTTCACATAGCGCCCTTCCACAAATCCCAATGCCACGCGCTCGCATTTCCATACGGCTGCCACATGGTTGCACATTGCCAACGTCGCAGCGCCCAGGGCATCATGTTCCGACAGGGCATCCAATGATTCCAGGCTTTTGCCCAGTCGTTGCAGGTCACCGCGTCGCTGGGCCAGGGTCAGCCGCAACTCATACATGCTCAACAGGTTCGTCGTCAGTTCCAGCTTCTGACTGGCCTCGTTGATTTCACGCAGGTTGGTTGATTCGACCAGAAACGCAGCAGCACCGCGCACGCCGGTCTCACTGATGGGCGCGGCATCTTTTTGACTTTGATTTTGGCTTTGCCCTGCCGGTGCATTTTTGGTTTTACCCAATAACGGCAACATGATCAGATAGCGTTGCGGTGTATCTTCATACAGTTCGTCGGGATGCCGCAGGGCACTGACCAATGTAATGGCTTGCGAAAACACCCGGGGTGTCAGTTCGATCGCACCGGCTAACCAAAACGGTTGGTTCTCCTGCTTGTTGGCCGTTGATGTCGGCAACGCAGGCGTTGTGGCCAAGACCTCAACCCCCGGCTCGCCTGCAGCATCGGTCGTGGCCCGCAGGATCGCCCCGCAACTGGCTGAGGCAATCGCGCATTGGCCACGTAACAACCGCTCGAGAAACTGATCGGGCGGCCCCTCAAAATGGGACAACTGGTCGATCAGTTCCGCGAGACTCACCGTGCCAACAGGTTGGCCGGCTGTTTGATTTGCATTGGGCAGTGAAATTGTTGTCATGCCACCATCTATTGGTTATGGATTAGTCGCTATCAACCCGCCTGGCGTTGGGCTGTATTCGCACTACCATGCGTTGCATCAATTTCGCCATTGACTTGTTCGTGCTCGCGCACCACCTGGGCCAACGTGATTGCCAAACGTTTGGCGGTGAAGTAGTTCATGATCACACGGTTGTTGATCTGGAACATGATTTCCGCAGGACGATCAGGATCGTTCGGATTCGGGGGCTGGGTTACCAGGTCCAAACCTAAATCCACAACGACTTCCTCTGCCGTCGAGTTTGATCGAAAGGCATTGGCATAACTGGTTGTCAGATTCCGATCATCGACGCGGATGCGTACACGTGTGGCCTTGTCGGTTGGATGTGAACCATTGCTGGGCGTGGCATTGGGGGTTTCGTCTGGCATGTCGGGCGTCCTCATGGGTTATCTATATATAGATGTATATAGATCGCGTTGGTTTTGACGTCAGTCTTATCCGTCAATCACGAATACACACTGACACACGGTGATCCTTGCAAGCGTCACGTTCGTCCGCTTCGGACTTGGCCGTGATACGCTCATCGTCACAATCGATATCGGGCTTAATACCGGATCGATCGCTTCTGACTGTCCTCCTATCGGCTCGATACCCGGGGGGTTGTAGGGCTTGGGCAAAACATGCGGATCAAATCAGCCAACGAGTTTTACCTGATCGTTACAACCGGTCGGCATGGCTCGATTGGATGGTGACATGCGCACAAAATGCGTCATTTATCGCCCGATAACACGCTGGTCACAGCCGCTGACGTTCCCTGTCCCTCCTGTATTCCGCCACTTCGCCAACCCCTGCGAAACCATTTGCCAGATTATTTTTCCTATTTTTACAAATTCACTTGACCTCATGGTTTTTGAATTGTTTGTTTCATTGTCCATGGACGCGGACAAACACGAGGCAACGGCATGAATGCCAGCCATCCGCCAACGCCATGTACTGCGAGGCCAACAAAATGAAAAATCACAACGCTAAAACCCAAACGACCGACAACAAGTCGAACGCTAACGATGCATGTCTCTCGCATGATCAGCACGACGACGCTTGGGCTGCAGACTGGCAGGGCCTTGACAATCTCGAACAACGACTGCTCTTGTCGGTGTCGATGAACGACGCTGGCTGGACTGATTTCGGTGCGTCTTCCGACACGCGCGTGATTTACGTGTCGTCGTCGACTGGCAGCGATAACAATGATGGCTTGACGCCTGAAACCGCGCTGAAAACCGTCGACAAAGGCAAAGCCATGATGCGGGACAACCATCCCGACTGGTTGCTGTTCAAGCGTGGCGATAGCTTCGGCGGCCTCGGTTCGTTCACAGGTTTCTCCGGACGCAGCGATCAGGAAATGATGCTCGTCTCGACTTATGGCGAAGGCGATCGTCCTGTCTTTGATTCAGGCGTTGCGCACAACATCACTGCAAGCGGTCAGGATACCACCGAACACATCGCGTTCGTCGGCTTGTCATTGGTTGCTACTGGCCGAATGCAGGATACTGACAGCGGCGCCAGCGGTGTGCGCTTCACCGGTAACGTAGACAACGTGTTACTCGAAGACCTGGAAGTTGCTGGCTTCAAAGACGGCATGGTGTTCCAAAAATTGTGGGACTCGATCACTGATATCAGTGTGCGTCGTAGCCAGGTGCATCACAACTTCTCGAGTGGCGGTCACTCGCAAGGTATGTTTGCGAAAGACGTGAACGGCTTGTTTGTTGAAGAAAACTTATTCGACAGCAACGGTTGGAACGAAGAGCTGGGCATCGAGCCCACGAAGTTCAACCATGGTTTATACATCCAGCATGGTACCGACGGCTTTGAGTTGATTGGCAACATCATCAGCCGCAACTCATCGCATGGCGTACAAGCGCGTAACGGTGGCGTGATCGAGAACAACTTGATCGTCGACAACGCAGTCGGTGCATTCATCTATTCCGACAGCGATGAAAGTGCGCTGCAGACGGTCACCAACAATGTCGTTATCGATGCATCGATGCGTACGCTTGACGACGGCAAACAGCGTGGCTGGGGCTATGACCTGGCTCGCACCAGCAACCGCACCACCGTGGGCGGCAACTTGGCGGTCCACTCGGGTGATACCTCTGGTGCTGCTGTTCCGAAATGGTTCAGCGGTGAAATCGCAGCTGGCTTTACCATCTATGATTGGGCTGGCAATACCGACTCGCCGACGACTTCAAACGCGTCGGACCCCAACCGTAATATTGAAACTTATCATCAGGAGCTAGGTCGCCCCGGTTCGTTGAGTTCGTTCATCGACCAGGTGATCGGTCAATCGAAAACCAACTGGAGCCATGCTTACACGGCTGACGCAGTGAATGATTACATTCGCGCAGGCTTTGGCATGAACGCTGAGCCAGGCCTCGAAGTGTTACCCCCTGTTGAAAACAATCCTAACCCAACCGCGCCTGCTCCGACCACACCGGTCACGCCGCCAAGCAATGGTGGCCCGATTGTGCTCGAACCTACCACGCCTATCAATACGCCTGCGATTGATCCAACCACTGGTTTCCCTGTGGCTGACGGTGACGGTGTCATCCGCTTTGAAGCGGAAAGCGCTGTACTCAACGGTTACATTACTGAAACCAAATGGGGCGGTTCAAACGCGGCGATGATCACCAATACCAGCAACACCAACCAGGCGTCTGCGTCGATCACTTTCCGCGGCACACCCGGTACCTATACGCTCAACGTAGGCTACTACGATGAGAACGATGGCAACGCCACCTACTCTGTTTCGGTGGACGGCGTTATCGTCGACACCTGGACCGCTGATCAAAATCTCGGCGTGGATGCACCGCATGCACAGACCGCTGTCGAACGCCAGATCAACGCTAACGTTGAACTGACCGATGGCAGTGTGGTCATGATCTCTAGCACACGCAACGCCATGGAGTATGCTCGCGTTGATTATGTAGACTTCGTGCCTGTTGAAAACAACTCGGAAACACCCGTAGAAAACCCCACACAGAACCCATCAACACCGTCCAACAATTGGGACAATGACACACTGACCCTTACCGTTGACCAGCTCGAACTCAGTAACTACGAAATCGAAACCCGCTTCACGCAATCTGCCACCATGCCCAACGGCACAGCCCACGACGTTGCCACTTTGAAGTACGGCAAAACCACCGGCACTGCCAGCTACACCTTCTCCGGCCTTGAAGGACAATACGATCTAACCATCGGCTACTACGATGAGAACGACGGACTGAGTTCTTACTCCGTCAAGATCAACGGCCAAACCATAGACACATGGACCGCCTCGGCCAATCTGGGCAGCGACATGCCCGAGTCCAGCACATATCAACGTCGAGCCAACATCGAAGACCTTGACCTCAAACCCGGCGACGTCATCACCATCACAGGAACTGGAAATCAAAATGAATACGCACGCATTGGAACACTCGAAATTACTGAATCAGCTCAAGCCCAACCCTTGCCTGAAACTCAGTTCAGCTCTGACGAACTGTACGGCGACGCCAGCGACTTTGGCCGCCTTAACGATAACCGCTGGGATGTCGTAGATGATCAGGACGATCGCCGCTTGTTCCTGAACTCAACGGATTACCAACCCCTGTCCGGCGACCGACTTGGCGAACATGCCATCATGGACCTGGAAACGCAAGACAATTTCCGATTGGCCGTCACCGCTCGTACCAATGAAAACCTCTCGAGCAACGTCACCGCTGACTACGCCATCGTCTTCGGATATCAGGATGACAACAACTACAGCTACATGATGCTCAACGCTCAGCAAGAGTACACGCAACTGTTCACCGTCGTTGACGGACAACGCCAACTCCTGGCGACTGCCACAGAAGCTGGCATCACTGACAACACTTACCACGACATCGTCATCGAACGCGTTAACAACAACTTGACTGTGGCTATTGATGGCCATGTGATTCTTGCCACCGATCAGGCTGGCTCGATACAAAGCGGTAACGTCGGCCTCGGCTCGTTCAATGACTCGGCTTACTTCGACAACCTTTCGGTTGCACAGCCGATCACCCCCGTCATCGACACCGACCAGCTTCGTATTCGTCTGGAAGCTGAAGACCTCAACCTGGATCATTACAGTCAGGAAAGTCAGTGGGATACCTTAACGGGTGGTTCACAGATCGGCCTGACCGGCACGCAACGAAGCGGTAGTGCCACATTCTTCGCCAATGAAAAGAACATCCCATCTGGAACCTACGACCTGGTCATCGGCTACTACGATGAAAACGACGGCAACTCGACTTTCTGGGTCACAGTCGCAGGCCACGAAACCGACAAATGGAATGCGAATGATGAACTTGGATCTTCACTGGCTTCAACCGACACACTCAAAGTCAGACGCATCTTCAACGTCACCATCAATGCAGAAGACCACATCGGACTCCACGGCATTGCTGACTTCGGCGAAAACGCACGATACGACTACATCGAACTGATCGAAGTCCCTGCAAGCCGACAACAACCCCTGGCCACTTCTAACCAACTCAACACACAAAACGACAACAACACACCACTCGTTTCACCTCGCTACGCTAGCATCGAAGCCGTCGTCAACGGCAATCAAGACCAACGCGACCTGGCCAACTGGCTCATGCAAGATGAGCCGATCTCAAACGCTTCACTGGCCTACAGCTCTTCGTCAACCGACTACTACAAAAGTCTTCTCAACAACGACGAATTGAGCGCAGTCATCTAACCCTTCCCCCAACGCCACACCACACACGACCTCGTGATACCGTCACGATTCATGTGACCGGCTTATCATCCCTCGGTCCTTACCTCCCACAACCACCCCATCCCTTTCGCCTGCGGACTCACCTCCGCAGGCGATTTTTTTATCACCACATAACGTCTGGACCACGGGCCATGCTATGCTCTTGATCTGTGAACAAACGCGCCAACGACTTCATGAACGACACCACCACCAACCCGACACACGCCGATCATGATGCGGTCGACCTGGCCATCATCGGCGGTGGCGCTGCCGGTTTAGCTGCCGCCATCTTCTCAGCATCTCACCCCACACCATCGAGTCCGCCTGTTCACATTGCTGTTTTTGATTCCGCCCAAAACCTCGGCGCAAAAATACTCGTCTCCGGCGGAGGGCGTTGCAATGTCACGCATTTCCAAGTCAAACCCAATGACTACCACGGCCAACGCAATCGCATCAAAAAAGTCCTCGCCGCATGGTCGGTGCAAAACACCATCGACTGGTTCATACACATGGGCCTCGAACTCAAACGCGAACCCACCGGCAAACTGTTCCCCATTACCGATTCCGCGCGCACTGTGCTCAATGCCTTGCTCGCACGCTGCCGAGAATTGGACATCGACATCCGCACCCAGCATCGCGTCGATGCGATTGAACACGACGCCTCGCAGACCCGACCGTTTCTGATCACCCATAGCCAGGGCCAAACCCACGCGCTAAAAATCATCCTCGCCACCGGCGGACGGTCATTACCCAAAACCGGGTCCAACGGGCACGGCTACAAAATCGCTCAATCATTGGGCCACACCATCACCGACACTCGCCCCGCGCTCGTGCCCCTCGTCCTCGATGATTCATTCTTCCATGCCACTCTCTCAGGCATCGCTCACGAAACCACACTCACGACCTACCCCCCCACTTCCCCCACTTCCCCCACAAAAACTAAGCGCAAAAAAATTGACCAGCGCACTGGCTCAATGCTATGGACCAAATTCGGCATCTCGGGCCCCGTCGCCATGGACGCCAGCCGATTCATCACGCGCACCGACAACACTGAAAATGCCGACCACCCCAACAACACGGCTGAACTCTTCGCCAACCTCTTACCCGGCGAAACGTTCGACACCCTCGAACAAAAAATGATCGATCAGATAGCCAGCCATCCTCAGCGTGGCATCGAACCGCTATTGCATGAGCGCCTACCGCGTCGGGTGATTCATACGATCGCCCAACACGTTCAACTCGATGCCTCACAACCGCTATCGCAAATCAAACGCGAAACCCGACGCGCACTGATCCGGGCTTTAACTGATTTACAATTACCGGTGTTGCGTGATCGCGGTTGGAATTATGCCGAGGTCACCGCCGGCGGCATTCCGCTCGATGAAATCGACACGGCCACCATGCAATCCAAAATCACACCCAACCTGTTCATCATCGGCGAACTGCTCGACGTGGATGGCCGTATCGGCGGCCTCAATTTCCAATGGGCTTGGGCCACCGCGCATCTCGCCGGCAAACACGCATGGGTGTGATAAATTCCCGAACGATCGCAAATCAGATCACCACCCGGGACGCTGCGCGTCACCCGCTAAACATGAAACACAGACAAACAATTTGAACGGGCAGTGCAAAAGCGCAAAGCACGAAAGGAAAATACGGGGCAATGTCGGAGGGGCGAATGCGGGGGCAGTGTGGGGGGGGGAATGTGGGGGGGGGAATGTGGGGGGGGAATGACCAGGCTGGGACTCGAACCCAGGACCCGCGGCTTAAAAGGCCGCTGCTCTACCGACTGAGCTACCTGGTCAGGTCACTCGGCCACGTGCCACATATGGACAACACCGCCGAGCCACACAGTTTACCGCCTGTTCCTCCCTCTAGCAAAACACCCCCCACTCACCCCCCACTCCTCCCACACACGCCCCCCCCACCACACCCCCACACACTCCCCCATATTCCGTCACCCCGCCCAATCAGCTCATGCCAACACCTGCTCGCATGACTTTCCATATCTGCATCTGCCCACCCTAGCCATGGCCTTTCATGCCTCATCTTTTGCTCGCAGGTCCGTGGCCCACGCTCCAGCATCATTATCAGGCTCAAGCCGATGACCCTAAGCCCGATCTCCTGCGATTTATCTAGGCCTAAAAAAGCGTGGCCAATCACATCAAACTAACCCGCGCCCACTTTCCTTCCCACGCTGTCCTCACTTTCCCTTCGCATCTCGCCACGTTTTCCCTGTGCGACTAATGATTACGGGCGACTTGGCTGTGGATGATAAAACCACGCTTGCTGCCTAGCACTGCCACTTTTGCGTGGGATCGACCTACGCCATCTACCCTAGCCCGACCCAACGTTTACTTGAAAAAATATTTAATTTGCCGAGGGTATTGCTTATTTTGCACGTCGTCGGGTATACTGGTGTCCATCGTCAGCCATTGGGCCGTCGATTGCTAATTTTCTCGATCCGCGTTTGTGGCCACTTGCCTCACTCGCATCCTACTCAGGGGCTACTCATACCGCTGACGAAATGACTAGGCCAACGGGCCGCCGACCATCCGATTCACGACGTTTTGTTATGATTCGCTTCTACGCTCCTCTTGGTATTCCTCGCCCTTCGCAGCACACCTTTTTATTATTTTCAATGCAGGACTTTCGCTCGACGCGTTGTCGGGCTTTTGTTTCACAACTGTGATAGCCGTCTCATGTCCCTCGGAATCGCTCCGAATCAGGCCACAAACGCGCATCACCCATTCGGAGCAGATCACATGAAGATCTACGTAGGCAACATGGCGTTCTCGACGACTGACCAGTCGTTAGAGAGTCTCTTTTCCAACTATGGCAGCGTCACGGAAGTAGCGGTCATCACTGACCGTGACACCGGTCGCCCTCGCGGCTTCGCTTTCGTCACCATGGCGAACGACGAAGAAGGCAAGGCAGCCATCGAAGCCCTCAACGGCCAAGAATTTGAAGGCCGTACCCTCAACATCAACGAAGCTCGTCCTCGCGAAAACCGCGCTGGCGGCGGCGGTGGTGGCGGCGGCTTCCGCGGTGGTCGCGGCGGCGGCGGCGGTGGTGGCGGTGGTCGCGGCTACGGCGGCGGCGGTGGTGGCGGCGGCGGTGGCGGCCGCGGTGGCGATCGCTGGTAAATTCCACGCGATCTTGCTACCACGCAAGATGTAAATTTGAACCCCGTCGGCTAACAAGTCGGCGGGGTTTTTTTATAGGCCAGCCGCAGACAATCGGCCGACGTGGATCCGTGTGAATCGCACGCATCCTCTTGTAATTCGTGGGGGCCTGCCCCAGGTCATTGCCCCACACCGAAAACATCGCACCACACGTTTAGTGGGAGACGCGCAGCGTCCCGCGTTTTGCGGTGGGCACTCACGCTCACGCTCATGGACGGCTGCACCGCGCCCACTAAACGCTAAACCTGAAGTTGCCCCCCCCACATCCCCCACATATCCCCCACGCCTCCCCCCACACCGCCTCCCCCACCACCGCCCCCAGTTTCCCGCATCCTCTGGCCCTTGTGCCACATTTCTTCCGTGCCATTTCATCCAAAATCCGCTACCATGCCCCCCTCTTACCCCACCGTTGATTTGGCTCACGGAGTACTCCACTATGCCCTTGCTTGATATGCCCCTGGAACAGTTGCAAACTTACGCAGGCCGAAATCCCAAACCCGATGATCATGCGGCCTATTGGGATCGTGCCCTGAACGAAATGCGCAACACCGATCCCCAGGTCGAACTGCGACCGGCGGCATTTCAAACAGCGACGGCTGAATGTTTTGATTTGTATTTCACCGGCGTGGGTGGCGCTCGTGTGCATGCCAAATACCTGCGACCCCGCGATAGCAAAAAACCACACCCGGCTGTGCTTAACTTTCACGGCTACAGTGGCTCGTCCGGCGACTGGATCCACTATCTGTCATGGGTTTCGGTCGGCTATAGCGCCGCAGCGCTCGATTGCCGGGGGCAAGGCGGCATTTCCGAAGACGTCGGCGGCGTGCGCGGCACAACCCTGCGCGGCCACATCATTCGCGGACTCGACAGCGACCCGGATGATTTGTTGTATCGCCAAATTTTTCTCGACACGGCACAGCTCGCCCAAATCGTGATGGACTTCGATGAAGTGGATGCACAGCGCGTCGGTGCCGCAGGCGGTTCACAAGGCGGCGGCCTTACACTCGCTTGCGCTGCGCTCGAGCCACGCATTAAACGCGCAACGCCTACGTTTCCATTCTTGTGCGATTACCAACGCGTCTGGGAAATGGACCAGGCCAAACAAGCCTATGACGAGTTGGCCCAGTTTTTCCGTAAGCACGACCCCACCCACACCCGCGAAGAACACTGGTTCACACGCTTGGGCTACATCGATGTACAACACCTGGCCGATCGCATTCAAGCCAAAGTCCTCATGGGCACCGGCCTGATGGATCCCGTCTGCCCACCCTCCACGCAATTCGCCGCGTACAACAAAATCACTTCGCCCAAGGATGTCGTCATCTATCCCGATTTCGGCCACGAAAACTTACCCGGTTACCTCGACCGCGTTTTCGAATTCCACATGGATTTGTAAGCACCAATTCCATTAAAAACGCGCACGTTAACCGCTGGCCTTGGGCGGCACGAGATCACATGGAAACACTCCCCGTCGCGCCGTCCAAGGACGGCGGCTAACTATATAACCGCGCGCGTGGTTTTTGCGAGATTGGTATTAACCTGCGTGCGTCATGGCATGATCGCGCGACCATGTCTTTGCTGAAAAAAGAACCGCGCGTATGCCATAAGCGTGCTATTAAAAATCACCCCACCACCACCACCACCACCCCACACCCCCCACCCCACACACGTTTTCGCCCGGGTTGCTCTGCGTGCATGCGAACTCCTCTATCCACCGCTCACATCACCACACATCGTCCGCACCTGATTCCAAACCCAACGCCACCTCACGATCAAGTAGATCATCACCCGTGGGTGACAAAACGCTCAACCGATTCCACATCGAAACCACAGAAACTTCCGAACCCCCAACTTCCATTGGTACATCGCTCACCACTTCACCTAACGAAACCACTTGCGATTGCTCAAGTGGAATCTCGGTCACCCGTACCACATAGATCAACGCAGTCACAGCCGATTCTGCAATGCTATTGCCGTGCGGCTTGACGTACCAGTCCAATTCATAGTTTCTATCCCCCAGTTTGCGCCGTGCGATAAACTCCTTGTAGGGCACCTCCCATTCACCAAGCTCAAACGGTGTCCACACCGGTTCGGGTATGGCTACCGGCGCTGCAATCGCCACCGGCTCGGCATCCGCATCATTCGACCCAGCCGGAAAAAACACGGGTGTTTCCCACCACACGCCCGTGGCCATCAACGTCAATTCACCACTGTCGCGATGCATCGCATAGATTTCACGATGTTGTACCGCGTGATCCTGCAAACCGCCAAAGCCGTCATAGTGTGTTTCGCGCGTCTCGCGCGTCATACGAAAGCCCAGATACAAACCATCGTTCGATACCTGTACGTCATACACATAATCACTGCCAGGCCGAAGGTTTTCCCAAAGTACCTGCGTAGCAGACCCACCTGTTTGGCGATCAAAAATCGTCGCACGAGCATCTTGATATTTCGCATTGGCCAACACGACAAACCGGCCGTTGTCGCTGAACGACGCCATGGTATGCACGTTCGCTCGGTAATCAATCTCTACGCGCTCGCCGGTCTGTGTGTCCACCACGAATAACTTAGGCCGTTTGGCTTGCACATCTTTAAGTAACAACACCGATCCGTCATGATTAGCACTTTGCAGCAATCCATCATTTTGATCAATAATGGTTTGTGATTCCAGGTCGTAACGTATGGTCTTGCCTGCTGATGTGGCATATATCAATGTTGCACCATCGTCGGTAAACATAGGCACGCCATCCGGCCAAAACATATCAACCATATCATGATTTGTGTAACTCACTTCGCCCAGATGAATCACGTCATCCGTTTCTGCGTCATGCAAAAACAAATCAACCTGCCACCACTCACCAACCACACCACTGGTCTCTCGATTGAGGCCAAGCACCGTGTAGGACTCGTGTGAAATCAAACCACTACCCATCGCGTGCTGGCGAATCACATCGACATCAAACACCACCGGACTGACTTCTGTTTCAACGTTGACTTCGTTTTCAAATTCGCTTTCACTGACTGTCACGTCGTTTTGATGATTTTGACGCACGACAATACCGCTGACCCCTGATTGTCCCGGGTCATCGATTGGGCTGGGGGCTGATAGGCTCAACAACACGCGCGGCTCGAGCGCATCGAGTTGATGGAAACGCTCAGTGACATCACGCATGATTTTTAGTCCTCGGAATGAATGCGAAAATTCAGCCCAAACAGCAACGGGCAACCCGTTTGTTATCGGACAAATCGCCCGTGCCGAGCCACATTTTTTGCCTCGACAAAAACAGCGAATTATCGGGGGAAACAAAGGGGAAATGGCCATGAATCATGTTCCCAGATCGCCGATCCGATGTCCCGCAATCAGGACACAGGAAAACCGGGAAACGTCATGCGCCGAGGAAAAACATTTGCGGAACTGACTGAGACTGGCTGGGGCAGGCTACAGAAGCACTGGTGTTAGATCGAGGACCAGGTCGTCATTGATCAGGTCAGCCAGGACATCGGGAATGACGGGCAACTCAGGCATGATGGGATTAGCTTGAGGTTGATCCACATACAAGTCATCGAAATACACCGAGTCGTTGAACGAGCCGAGCCCGACGTAACCCGTGCGAATCACGTCGGCCTGATCGGTGGTGAGAATCGATTGGCCATCGAGCGAGACCGTCAGGCTGGAGCCGACGCGTTCGATGACGATATCGTGATACGCATTGTCAGTGATGCCCGCTTCTGTCGCGGTGGCTACCAATTCCCGTTGGCCGTTGACCACGTTGAACAGTTGCGTGTAGTTCTGCTGACTGTTGAACATCATGTAGCTGTAGTTGTATTCATTCACAAAGCCGAACACGACCGCGTAGTCTGCCGCGTGGTTGGTCTTCAGGTCTTCATTGGATCGAGCAGACACACTGATACGGAAGTCATCGTGCAACTGCTGATCCATGATCGCGTATTCACCCAAACGATCGCCGGATAGCGAATTGTAATGCGTCGCATCCAGCAACAATCG
The DNA here is from genome assembly GCA_030426385.1 of Phycisphaerae bacterium. Lineage (GTDB taxonomy): Bacteria > Planctomycetota > Phycisphaerae > Phycisphaerales > Phycisphaeraceae > JAUHYI01. Next base: position 703 of record JAUHYI010000118.1, on the reverse strand, counting down.
GCGATCGCCTTGATCCTCAACCACCGTCCAACGATTTGCCTGCACGTTCGTGTAATCCAAAGCGTCGCCGTAATCATCATCCGCACTGAACTGTGATTCAGGCACGACCGCTTCTGGAATCACTTCGGTCAATTCCAGAAAGCCTACGCGTGCATACTCGCCTTGATCAACTTCACCGACAATGGCAATCACATCGCCGGTTTGCAAATCTAATTCCAGCGCGGCCATGCGATGTTGAAATGTATTCGCATCGGGCTTATCACTGCCCAGTTCCGCATCAGCGACCCATGTGTCAATGGTTTGTCCATTGACGGTAATGGTGTAGCTGTTTTGCCCATCGTTTTCATCGTAATACCCCACACCCAGATCGTATTGACCATCGACGCCGGTAAATGTGTAGCTAGCTATGCCCGTCGACGCTCGCCACTTGAGCGTGATCACATCGCTCGACGTGCCATCCAACAGGTCGGCCGATTGCGTCCAATGCGTTTGAATTTCGTAGTCCGTTAATTCGAATGCATCCACGCCAACGCGCAACGTATTATCTTCCCAACCATTGGTCGGCCGATCAGGCATGGGCGGAACGACCGGCGTTACATCCACATAATCAACTCGGCCATACTCCAACTCATCGCGCGTGGTCGAAATCACAATCTCGCTACCTTCGACCAGTTCGACTTCCACTTCGATGGCTCGCTCAACA
>JAUHYI010000176.1 GCA_030426385.1 Phycisphaerae bacterium | reverse complement strand
CGAGCCGCGACCGTCAGGGAGCGGGCCAAACCTGTTGGAAACCCGCTCCCTGACGGTCGCGGCTCGTTAAGCATTTCAAAATGTACCACTGCCGGGGGTGGGGGTGTGGGAGGGGCGTTTGACTGGTATACTGCCGGGTTTGGTAAACCTGACGCGCCAGTTCGGCGCCGGAGCGATAGTTATATGGGCGTATTGAGCAAGTTTCGCGAAAAGAACAAATATATTTTAGGCTTCGGCATTTCGGTGCTGATGGTGATCTTTTTGATCCAGCCGTCGCTGTCGATGTTTGGGCCTGACCCGTCGAAGCAGCCGGTAGGCCGAACTGCCGATCATAAATTCATCATGGCCGACCTGCGTCAGGCCGAGTATGAAATGTCGTTGATCCGCCAGGCCTTGGGCGGTCTGTCAGCGATGGAATTGGAAGGCATCGATCCGCAAGTGTGGATGCTGATGCGTTACGAAGCGCAACAGATGGGACTGTCTGCCAGTCGCGAGGAATTGGTGGACTTGGTGCCGGACAGCGAACGGCTCGACGAGTTAGCGTTGCAACAACAGACAACGCGGGCCACGATCGATCACGCATTGCTGAGCTGGGTGACCTACCAACGTTACAAAGCGCTGGTCAGCGGCGTGGCGAACATCAGTGCCAGCGAGCGCATGATGCGACAGTTCGGCGTGTATCAAGCGATGCAACAGCGATCGCAGGAAACCGCCATGATGGCCATGCTTAGCACGACCGGCAACCCGCGTGTGAGTGGGCCGTTGCTGGGCACCTTGATGAGCGATCTATCCGCAACGGCGAAGGTGGCGATCGTGCCGATCAGCGCGACGCGTTATCTGAATCAGGTGAGCACGCCGACCGAAGCGGACCTGGTTAACCTGTTTGATCAATATAAAGATGACCTGCCCGGCACAGGCGAGCCGGCGGGATTCGGCTACAAATATCCGGACCGCGTCAAGATTGAATACCTGGCCATTCCCGATGATGCAATGACCGCCGTGGTGGAATTGGAAGAGGCTGAACTGTTAGCCTATTACGATGAGCATCAATCGGAATTCACCACGACGACCGGCGAAGGTGACGATCAAGTCACAACGCCACAAACCTACGAACAAGCCCGGGCACAAATCGTCAATCAGTTGGAACGCCAAAAGGTGGCAGCACTGGGACAAAAAATTGTGCGCTACGCGCGCGGGTTGTTGCTCGAACAAGCACGCTCGTTAACCACCAAACATGGCTACCGCGAAGTCCCGGATTTTAATAACCCCACGAAAAATACCAATGATGCGGGGGAAAACGTGGAAGGTAATGGGGGGGAAAATGTGGGGGGTAATGCGGGGGGTAATGTGGGGGGGTGGGTACCGATGGGATTGAATGAGGTGGCCGAGCAGGTTCAAGCGAAATTCGGGGTATTGCCCGAGGTTTATCGACGTGACGACCGTTGGCTGGATCGGGATTCGTTGTCTGCCCTGCCGCTGATCGGCCTGAGCGTGTTGGTGATGGATGAGAAAACCGATTTGTCCGATCCGATGGCACGCATGCGTAGCCCACGCTTTGGCGACTACGTGTTCAGTGCCGTTGAAATCAACGACGATCCGAAACGTCCGTTGGCGTCAGCCCGCTTGCAAGTGGGTTTGCCAAGCTTGGCCTTGGTGGGCCAGTTTGATGATTCGCGTTACGTGTTCCGTTTGATCGAAGCCGAGCCGGAGCATGAACCAGCGACGCTCGAAGAAGTGCGTACGCAAGTGATGACCGACGCGCGAGAATTATCCGCGTATGAATTGCTGTTAGCGGCCGAACCGGAATGGCAGATTCGCGCCCAGACCGATGGCCTCGAAGAGATTGCCAAGGAAGTGAAAAAGACCGTCGCCGAACCCAGGCCGTTCCCCCGTCGCGTGACCTATCCGGGTTCACCAGCGATGGCCCCGAATATCGCCCCGGTTGGTCAAAGCGAAGCGTTTGTCGATGCGGTCTTCGATCACATCACCAAACTCTATGACCAGTCAGCCCAAATCAGCGACACCCACGCAACCGCAGATCAAGCCACGGATGATGCCAAGAATATCGGGAAAAACGCGGATAATGTGGGGGGGAATGTGGGGGGTGTGATTGAGTTGAGTACGTTGCCGATTGCGCACCGGACGTTAACGATGCCCGTGGCCAGTCAACGCACGTTGTACGTGACGCGGATCGACGGCTACGAGCCGATCAGTCACGACGATGTCAAAGTGCAAGGCGACGTTGGCGTACAACTGACATACCTGAATCAAATGCTGATGGCCGACGCGTTGCGTGAACGCATTGAAGCGGGCGAAGATGTGCAGAAGTTCAACCCGCTCTCGCTCGAAGCGATTTCCGTTCGCCTTGGATTTGTCGAAGAAGGTGGGAATGACCAAGAGGATAACGCCGACGCATCGCCCGATACCGATGAAACCGCCGCATAACCCCCCCCACCCCCACGCTGCCCCCCCACCGTGCCCCCGCATGCACATGCACATGCACATGCACACAACATCGTAACGGTGGGCCAACCATTTCAAGCCGAATTTGTTAGCCGTCGTCTTTATGGCGGCGCGCCACGATCACGTAATTACCATCCCTCGCGCGCCGCCATAAAGGCGGCGGCTAATATCCATCCCGTAAAAAACTCGCGCGGTCTAAATTTTCCCCTCTCACAAACTCCCGGTATTCACCGGGAGCTAGCATAGATTTAGAGCGCGAGTATTTATCGTAAATCGTATAACCCATAAAAACGCGGCGATTACAGCGGTAATGCGATTGC
>JAUHYI010000117.1 GCA_030426385.1 Phycisphaerae bacterium | reverse complement strand
ATTCCTTGGAAAAATGGATCATCCAAACCTTGCGTGATCTCAAACGTTTTAAAATTGACAACCTGCTGAAAAAACGTGACGAACGTCTGCGCAGGCAAGGTAGTTTTATCGAATTAGACTGATTCCGGCATACAAAAACTTTACCGCATTTAGCGAAACAGGAACCCTAGATTATGAGTTCACGAGGCCCTATTATTGCTGAGATTTCCGGCAAGCCCACATCACAAACATTTTCAAACATTACCGCAGCGACATTTGGAAAAAGCAAGCTCACGTTGCATGACACAAAACTGGTTGAAAACACAAAACAGATCATTTCTCGACGTCACTGTGAATTGTTGTTAAGTCAAATCGATTCTGCGGAAATCACGACGAAGGGAAATCCAATGTGGTTGGTATTGGGATTATTAACGCTCGCATTGTATGGCCTCGGTCTGATTTTTTTCATTGTCTTTTTATTTTCCAAACACCGATTTCTGATCGTTCGATCAGGCAACAATGCTCAGGCGATTGTGTTACGTGGACCGTTAGCACCCTATGAGGACTTTATGACACAGGTGCTTGATGCCGCAGATTTAATTAAAACCACGTCGCACCAATAACTTATTTTTCCATATCCACGAATCGATCGCCCGGTTGCATCGGACGGCCGCGCGTGAATGCGTCGATGGGCATAGGTTTACTGCCGGGGGCTTGGATCTCTAACAGTTCAATCGTTCCGCCACCGGGGGCGCAAGCGATGCGATGGTTTTCCAGCAATGTGCCGGGTTCAGTATCGTGCGCCTGCTCGGGATGATCGATGACGCGCAGGACGGTGAGTGGTTGTGGCTTGCCGTCAGCCGTTTGCCAGATGGTTTTAGCACCGGGCCAAGGCGTGACGCCGTGGATGTGATGACGCACCGCCGTCGCGGGTTGATTGAAATCGATCGGCGAATCGAGTTTGGACATTTTGCGGGCTACGGTCACGAGCGATTCGTCCTGCACGGTGCGCGTCAAGGTGTTGTTGGCCACATCACGCAAGACCTGTTGGATTACCTGCGGTCCCAGATCAGCCAGGCGATCATGCAATTCGCCAGCGGTTTCACGCGGGGCGATCGCGGTGGATGCACTGGCAAAAATATCGCCCGCATCCATGCGCGGTGCGATTTCAATCACACAAACGCCGGTGTCAGGATCGCCGGCCATCATCGCGCGATTGATCGGTGCAGCCCCGCGATATCGAGGCAATAACGAAGCATGTAAATTGCCCACCCATTGCCCCATCGCAGCCACAATCGGTTCGCCAAGTTTCTGGCCAAACGCAATCACCACCGCCGCATCGGCTTGCAAGGGTTTGATCGTCTGTTCGATGAAATCCGATTCGTTGACATTCTCACGACGGTGCAACGTCCAATTATTTTCCAAGGCCCACTGCGACACAGGCGTCGGGGTCATCACCCGTTTACGCCCCGCAGGCCGATCGGGCTGTGAGATGACCGCGACGATTTCGTGATCGTGTTGCTGGGCCAACGCTTTGAACGTGGGTAAGCCGAATGCGCCGGAGCCTAGAAGAATTAATCGCATGGGAACAGCATACTGTTTTTAGCGTGAATTTTTTAGCCGTAGATGGACGCGGATAAAAACAAAATTTAACGAGGAATCCAGGAACACAGGAGTTGGGAATTTTGAAACCACCGATGCACACCGATGCATATTGATAAAAATCATAATGCATCGGTGTGCATCGGTGGTTTTATTATTTTTCCTGCGTTCCTGGATTCCTCGTTAAATTTGTTGCGTAATTATCTGCGTTTATTTGCGTCTATCTGCGGCTAAAAACTTGGCTGCATATGCTGCATATATCACTGGCGTGATAATTGACGCCAACGAATCACGCGCGTGCCGATTCGAGTTCTTTGACGAGTTTTTTGTTGGCCATGCGATCGATCGGTGGCATGCGGTCAAGGATGAGGATGCCATCGAGATGATCGAATTCATGTTGCCAGACGCGTGCGTCGAATTCACGACTGGTGATCGTGAATGGTTGGCCATCGCGATCGAGCGCGTCGATGGTCATGCCGATAGGCCGACGGATGATGCCCTTGATATGAGGCAAGCTCAGACAGCCCTCTTCCATCTCATCCATTTCGCGTGTCGGGTCGCGCAGGACCGGATTGATAAACACGCGATCGTCCTCGGGTTCGCCGGTGGGATTGGCCACGAACAAACGCCAGGGCAAACCAACCTGGGGTGCAGCCAGTCCCACGCCGGGTGCTTCGTGCATCAATTCGAACATGCGATCGACAATGGCACGAACCTCGTCGGTGACTTGTTCGATTGGCTGAGCCTGCTCACGAAGCACGGGAGTGGGATAGAGGACAATCTGGAGCGATTCTGGGGATATCATCGTTGTCAGATGGTATGCAGGGGCAGGCCGATTCACAACCCAACCCGGTGGCGTGGGGCAGGAATTCATGGATCGCCTCACGGCCCCGTGCCGATCGTCAATGGGACATTTGAGGGATGGTGGTCTATGGGATTTTTGCGGTAAACCTTGACGGTACGGGTGATTGCTGTCATACTTTAGGTCGTTGGTAGCACGCAGGATGCGTGCGAGTCGGTGAGGCAGCTCGGAGCCAACCCGGCACATAGTCGTACCTGTGCCGCGTGTCAGGCGATCTGTTTTTCAGCCTGATCAGACGGCTTGGGTTTCATGGATTTTTACGCACCATATTTTTGGGTGGCGATGAAGATCCTGAGACATTTCAAGGCCCTGCTCATCACGCATTGTCACGATGCGTGTAAGGCCCGGAACGTTTCGCGACTGGTACCCTAAGCATGGACGCCTGTTCGGAAGTAACGCGGCGCGGCATGGATGCTAGCGGTTGTGTGGTGAGTCCGTCTCACGACACGGTGCTCGTGTCTCTGGCAACGGAAAGTGCGGTTCAGCCGACTTCATTTGCCTGACATGCTGTGATTGTGCTGGTCAAGATGGATTTAGATCATGGCGATTACCATGATCTTGGCGATTACCTTGAACTCGGCAATGGTCCGGCCCCAAGCAAGCCGTCGCCCAATCCCGAACCTCGTCGTTTGGAGAACAGGATCAAGAAGTATCAAATATCAGGTACCACGCAAAAGGATTGAATGACACAGTGACAGCGACAGGTCGTAACAGGTGATAGCCTGAGTATTTTGGGTTTCAGATTATTTTTCAAGCAGTTCGGGAAAAGGTATTGATTTTTGCATTTTTAGGGTATGGGAGAATGCCGCGCTTGTGTTCGAGACGGCAACAACGTAAAACGTTATGAGATAGATGATTGAATCAGCCAACATGCGACCGGCAACTGGGCCGAAATCGGGCAGAAAATCGAGATGACCGGGTCGTGTGAACCTGACATTCAAGCTAATAGACCATGAGAGGGTTGGGTTTCCAGCTCGCCAGCAACCGTATTATTTACATTTAATTTTATGACTCGATTAACATTCAGTGACCACACCACAGGGGCGCGTACATGGCCACAGTGACGAAAAAAGAACTCATCGACCACATTGCTGACAAAACCAATCAGAAACGCGTGATCGTTAAAAAGATCGTGCAAGCTTTTCTTGATGAGGTCATCACCGAGCTCGGCAGCGACAACCGACTCGAATTCCGCGACTTCGGCGTGTTCGAGGTTAAGTACCGACGGGCTCGCAAAGCACAGAATCCCAAGACGCTTGAACCCGTGCAGGTTCCGCCTAAGCGGACCGTGAAATTCAAAGTGGGCCGACGCATGAAAGAAGCGCTGTTGACCGACCCGCCAACCAACGCGACGTCAAACACATCGACGCCTGACACGGCATCCCCAGCCACGCCAACGTCTCCCTCCTCTTCCTCTGCCCTCGGCACAGGTTCGATGAACATCAGCAATCCATCCAACGAAGGCTGAATCGCTCCCCGCCCTATTGACGTTCTACGCTGACGTTTTTCGCTGACGTTCTACGACGCACTGACATGACCGACCGCTGGCTCGTTGAACTTGCCGACAATCTCAAGCAACGCGATATCGATGCGCAGCGCCGTCGACTCGTCATTGCTCAACCCTATCAACCCGCCGGATCATCAGGCCCCATGATTCGCGTGGCCATCGACGGCCAGCCTCGCGACCTGATCAACCTGGCGGGCAACGATTACCTGGCCATCGCCAATCATCCACATCTGGTGCAAGCCGCACATCAGGCCGCCGACGCATATGGCATTGGCAGCGGAGCCAGTCGTCTGGTCAGTGGCCACCTGCCGATCCATGCCGAAGCCGAATCACGTTTCGCCGCGTTCAAACAAGCTGCCCATTCACATGCCCATCATGTTGATCAACACAATCCCAAGTGTGGCAAAGTCAGCGCAAATGCCCATGGCAATACGACAATAAACATGAAGGCAAACGTGAAAGGGAATGCCGGAGAAAATATGTGTGGGGGTGCGGGGGGTGTGGGGTGGGCGGGGGATAACGTGGGGGGGTTGTTGTGTCCGACGGGTTACATGGCCAATCTCGCGGTGCTGACGAGTCTTGCCGGGCCGGGCGATTTGGTTTGCATGGACAAGCTGAATCATGCGAGCTTGCTGGACGCAGCGCGGGCCAGCGGTGCCACTTTGCGCATCTATCCACATCGTGACACGCGCAAACTCCAGCGTCTGTTGCATCGCCATCCCGACGCACGCCGACGCTTCATCGTGACCGACTCGGTGTTCTCGATGGACGGCACGATTGCGGACTTGCCCACGCTAGCCGATCTGGCCGACGAGCACGATGCGATCCTGATCATCGACGAAGCCCATGCCACCGGCGTGCTCGGCAAGACCGGCACAGGCCTGGCTGAATTGCAAGGCGTTGCCCATCGCATTGATGTTTCGGTCAGCACCGCCAGCAAAGCCCTCGGCGGACTGGGTGGCATCATCACTGCCCCGCCGGTGGTCATCGACACCATCATCAACCATGGCCGATCGTTCATCTACACCACCGGCGCTATGCCGATCCAAGCCGCCACTTTGATCGCCGCGCTCGATGTGGTGCGCGACGAACCCTGGCGCCGCGAGCGTGTTAATGCATTAGCCCATCGTGTGCGTCAAGCATTAGCGGATCGTCAGAAAACTACCCACGACATAGATGGCCATCAAACAGAAAACATGGAAAGCGTGGGCGTAAACATGGAGGTTAGCGTGGGTGGGAATGTGGGGAAAAATGTGGGGGGAAATGTGGGGGGGGGGATTGTGCCGTGGGTGGTGGGTGGTGCGCAGCAAGCGATCGATCTGTCGCGGCTACTGGTGGACCATGGGTTTTATGCCCCGGCCATTCGACCGCCGACAGTCGCTCCTAACGCCGCGCGCGTTCGGTTGTCTTTGCGTGCGGATCTGACCGACACGATGGTTGATCGTCTGATCAGCATCATCAAGTCAGAAGCATGATTTAGCACAAACGCTAGAATGGGGTGGGGAACCCCATTATGTTAAAGCGATTACTGAACCCGTTGCGTCCATCGCGACAGCCATTTCTCACACGTCAAAATTACGCGCGTGAATTGCTTGCTGCGGCGGCCATGCCTGCCGCTGGCGGCCTGACTGAAGGCGCGGTCATCGGCGTGTTGGCCGAAAAATTATTCGACGTTTCCCCCTGGGGTTTTGCCACATTGCAGGCCGCGCCCTTTTTCTGCAACATCACCAGTTTCGCCTGGGCGTGGCTCGCTCGTGGGCATGCCAAAACGCCGGTCCTTACGGTCATCACCACCCTGTTGGTTCTGACCGTCGCCTCAATCGCCCTGCTGCCGACCAATGCTTCCGGTGCGACGATGTTGGTCATTCTGGCTGTGGTCGCGCGATGTTTGATTGCTGGCACAGTCACACTGCGCACCACATTGTGGCGGATGAATTACCCGCGGCAGATCCGCGCTCAGATCACCAGCAAATTTGTACTCACATCCAGCCTCGTTCTCGCGGTCTGGCCCACGATCGTTTACTTCATGCTCGACTGGCACGCCCCCGCCTATCGCGTGATGTATCCGCTTGGCGCTGCGATCGGATTAATCGGCGTGTGGTCGCTGAGCCGTGTGCGCATTCGTCGTGAACGCGAACAAATCAGTTTTGAACGCCAAACTATCCAGCGCGAACGCGAACCCTGGGTCATACGTTTATTACCACGTGGCAACGATTACCCTGTTTACACCGAGGATGAACAATCCCAAGCGGTTAACAACACCGCCTCGACCAATGATACGAACGACACGAACCGCACCACATGGTGGACGGTCTTGCGCGATGACATTCCATTTCGCAACTACATGATTTTTCAATTCACGCTCGGCTTCGCCAACATGATGGGGCTGACCGCTGCGATCAAATTAATCACCTCCGCCACCGGCGAACAACGTTTCGGTTTGGCCGTGTTACTCACGCAAGCGATTCCCATGATCATCGCCATGGTGAGCATTTCACGCTGGGCGAAATTTTTTGACAACAGCCACATCGCACAATATCGCGTCCGTCATACCTGCGTCTTTATGGCCTCCCACGCCGTCATCGGATTCGCAGCCCTGACCGGTAATCTTTGGCTATTCGCCTTAGGCATGGCCATCCAAGGCTTCGGCCGCGCGGGCGGCATGCTTGCCTGGGCACTGGGCCACAACGACTTCGCCAAACGCGAGCACACCCAGATTTACATGAACATCCACGTCACCCTCACCGGCGTGCGCGGAGCCATCGCTCCGTTCGTGGGCATGTGGTTGCTCATCGGTTGGGACCACGCCCCACCTACGTTCGCACAACATCTGTTTCCCAGTTTCAACGGCATCGGCAGCCATCTCTACATGGTGACCCTTGCTTTATTACTTGTTTCAGAATTGGGTTTCATCCGTATCGCCAGGCAATTAAAAATCAAGCCGTAATCCGGATGCCACCCACTTTACCCACTTGAAAAATTCACGGCAGCATTCCCATTTCAATCGTAGTGCTTGCGTCTATGCAACCGCCTGCGAAACGGAACGCTGGCGCGTCGCCCGCTAAACATCAAGTGCGACGATTGGATTGGATTGGTTGTAGTCTAAAAAAATAGCCCCGGGCAAACGCTCGGGGCTATCGTAAAATTCAATTCGCACGGCTGCATACATATCGCGTCAGTCCACGATGTATCAACCAATTATTGAGCATCATCAACGAATGATGCGTGCCCCACCGCCGCCTGCTACGTGCATCAATTCCTTGTACGTGATCTGCGACGTATCGCCACGCGTGGTCTGCAACATCGCACCGTGGGCTGTTCCCAGGTTCACCGCTTCTTGCGGGTCTTTGCCTGCGAGGAATGCATAGGCAAAACCGGAGGCAAAACCATCACCGCCGCCGACGCGATCTTCGAGAATCAATCGCTCGAAATCAGGTCCATGATAAAACGTGTCGGTTTCCGCCCAGTACAGAATCGCCGACCAGTTGTTCTCGCTTGCGGACAACACCTCTCGCAACGTGGTGCCAATGACTTTCAGATTCGGATAATCCTTGGCCACACGTCGCACCATGGCTTTGTATTGTTCGATCGGCAGTTCTTTGAGATTATCATCCGTGCCTTCGATTTCGTAGCCCAGCACTTTTTGAAAATCTTCTTCGTTACCAATCAGGCAGTCGATGTATTGCACCAATGGTTTGGTCGTTGCGATGGCTTCTTCGCTTGACCATAACTTGGAACGAAAATTCAAATCGTAGGACACGATCGTGCCCGCATCATGCGCGGCCTTGAGCGCCACCGCAGCTACTTCGCGTGTTGATTCCGACAAGCATGAAAAGATACCGCCCGAATGCAACCAGCGCACGCCCTTGTCCTGGAACAGTGCTTTCCAATCGACCGAGTCAGGCGTCATCTTCGCGGTCGCCGAGTGACCACGATCGTACAGCGTCACGCTGGCACGTGGGCCTGATCCGACTTCCGTAAAATTCAAACCAATACGCGCGTCACGCCCCACGCCGTCGTACGGCAATTTCACCGCATGCGAAATATCCATCCCCGCGCCGCGTGCATGATTTTCAATGATGCTGCTCACCTGGTTATCAACCAGCCCGCCGACCCATCCGGTCCGCATGCCGAGTCGCGCCAAGGCGTAGGCCACGTTGAATTCGCCGCCGCCGACCCAGACTTCCAACATGTTGGCAAACTCAATGCGACCGTGGCCGGGTGGGCTCAGTCGAATCATACATTCACCCAGGGAAACCAGATCCAGTTCACAACTCTCGGCCGAACGAATAGACAATGACATCAAACGTATCCTTTCGCATTTATGCAAAAATTTACCAGGGGTAAAACAGGAGGGATTGTTGTGGGTTTGTACAAATCCACAAAAAACGGTTTCTCCCGCCAATTCTCAACCATTCTCGCAGGTCCGCCCCACTTGTCAATCATCCCAGCGATTCGCCGAACATCACATAGACCACCAACGGCTCCTGACCGGTGTTGGTCAGACTCACACCCTTGGCCAAGGCTTCAACACCCACGAAAAACTCATCGTTTGCCGTCACCAAACCCCCGCCGCCGGTGATCGCCAGTTCTCCCAATTTACCCATACCGCGCCACACGAACAGCACGCATGGCTGTTTGAATTTCAACGTCATCTCCGTCTCGACCGTCACGCGAATGCCACTGAATTTTTCCGTCGCATCCGGCGGGAAGACCCAATCCATTTTGCCGCCCTTGGCATCTTTCATCACCGGTTCAGGTTTCAATCGCAACGTCGTCAACAAATCCTCACGCAGATTCATATCCCAATCAATCACCGCCTCAGCCGCCTCTTCATGCGTTTTGAATCCGCGGTACAGCATGGATTCTGGAATGGGATCCTTCCCGAAATTACGCTGGAACCAGGCATTCACATCGCTTGGCTGTTGCGCTTCAAGCGTCAAGGCTGTGCCCGGACGATGCAATATTCCCGACGGCACATAAAAGCCTTCGCCATAACGCAGGTAGGCTTCGGGACTCAATTCCAGCACGTGATCCTCGCCGCGATTGACCGCTTCAACCAAATCCTTAACCGTCACGCCCGGATGCAGTCCCAGGTGGGTGTAGGGATTGGTACCCTTGGGCAGGTCCAGATAGTGATACGCTTCTTCTTTGCCGAATGAGTCGTTGGGATACACATCAGGATGGGCCTTGACGAATGCGTCATTGGCATGGACATGGAACGGAATGGCCAAGCCCGGGTCCAACAATTTCAACAACAAGCGGAATCGGCCATCGTGTTTGTCATACCGTTTTTGTCCCAACAAACGCGACCCGGCTTCGGTATGTGCCAGGACACTGCGCAGTGTCGGGGCTTGATCTGACTGGCCCGACTGATCTTTCGCGACCAAGCCGGGACACACGCTCAACCCGCCCGTCGGGATGCCCGGCGGATTGGCCGCTTGGGTCGAGGAACCGATCCAGCGTTCAGGTTGAAAATAGTCAGGCTGCGGGGCGTTGGCCGCTCGTTGGCCCAGACGATTACCATCGCGGTAAAATCGTGCCACGATTTGCGGCGACAGGGCCACAATATCTTCGCACGCATCCAAATAGTTCAACAGTTCCGAAGAATTGGTTTCGTTGCTCATCAAAGGTGCTACCTAAATTACGTGAATAAACCCATCAAATCGCCATTTGTCGCCATATTAAGGCTTTTTCGGTGCCCCTGAGTGTCCGAATGCGCCCGAAAATGCTTACGATAATATGAGAATAACCACCGCGAGCAGTTTTTGCTTGCGATCGCTTTCGATATCATGGCTATGAAATTACGGTCAAAAATCGCCTCCGGATTTGGAAGACAAGCCTCGGGCGAGTACAGTCATAGTGATGCGCCCCTGTTGATTGGCCATCGCTGCATTCTACTGAACCAAGCGTTTTTGCGAGTCTACCTCCTATGTCCACGCCTACGCCGCCGTCCGAACCTGTGATTCCTGCCCTGGCTCCGTCACCCCAGACGCCAAACCAGACGTCCCCGACTCAAGCCACGCCTGAAGCGTCTAACGAATCACCTGCACCGGTTCCGCCCCCTGTCCCCACCCCTACCCCCATGCCAACGCACGTTGCCCCACCGCAGGTACCCAACACGCCAACGGCCACGGCAAGCGATGCTGACCTCGATCAGCAATTGGCCGAAGCCATGGGTGACGCCTCGATGGATGACATCATGGACACCGCAGGCGACACCACCCCCAACGCCAGCAGTGATGCCTCCAGCACCCCTGACACATCTGGCACACCTGGCACCGCAGACACGACAGACAACACCGCCGCATCCCAGGATGCCAACGCGGGCCAACACGAACAGTTGGACTACGTCATCAAGCGTGGCCGAATCGCCGCGGTGCGTGGCGACGATGTGTTTGTCGAACTGACCGGCATCGATGGCAAGAATCAGGGCCTCGTGCCACTGACTCAATTCGACCGCCCGCCGCGCCCCGGCAGCATCATGGATTTCGTCGTCGAACGTTTCGATGAAAAGGAAGGCTTGATCATTCTGTCACGCGAGGGTGCGATCAGCATCACCGCATGGGACCAGCTCCGCAAGGGTTCGATCATCGACGCCCGTTGCACCGGCACCAACAAAGGTGGCCTGGAACTGGAACTGGTCGGCGGCATCCGTGCGTTCATGCCCGCCAGTCAGGTTGACATTCATCACATCGAAAATCTCGAACCCTACGTCGGCGAAAAAATCGCGGCGATGGTTCAGGAAATTGACCGACGCGGCAAAAAGGTTCTACTCTCACGCCGACGTTACCTCGAACATGAGCGTGAAAAGAACGCCAAGAAACTCTGGGCCGAATTGCAACTCGAACAGGTTCGTACCGGCACCGTCGTGCGCCTGGTTGAGTTCGGCGCGTTCGTCGATATTGGCGGCATCGATGGCTTGTTGCATGTGTCCGACATGAGCCACGCTCGAGTCGGCAAGCCCAGCGATGTGGTCAAAGAAGGCCAAACCGTCGAGGTTAAAATTCTGAAGCTCGACCCCGAAAAAGGTCGCATCAGTCTCGGCCTCAAACAGACCATGCCCGATCCGTGGCTCGACTTGCAAAATCGTGTGACCGTCGGCGAACAGGTCTCGGGCCGCGTGGTCAAGCTGACCAATTTCGGCGCGTTCATCGAAATCGAAACCGGCGTCGAGGGATTGCTGCCAGTCAGTGAAATGAGCTGGAAGCGCATCCATCAACCCAGCCAGGTCGTGTCTGAAGGCGACGTGATCAAGCTGGCGGTGATTGCCATCGATCCCCAGAAAAAACGCCTGACATTCAGCCTCAAACAAATCACCGATGACCCGTGGGCCGGCGCTGCACAAACCTATGCCCGCAACGAACTGGTCGAGGGCAAGGTCGTCCGCATCACCGATTTCGGCGCGTTCATCGAACTGACCGAAGGCGTGGAAGGATTGGTTCATATTTCCGAGCTGTCCGACCGCCGTGTTAATCAGGTTGGCGATGTCTTAACCGAAGGCGAGTCCAAGCAGTTCCGCGTGCTCGACATCGATCCCGACGAACACCGCATTCGTCTGTCGCTCAAGGCTGTGGACGCCCCACTGCTGGAAGGCACTGCCGAGGATGCTGCCGCCGCGGCCAAAAAACGCGCACCACGCAAACGCCCCGACCAACTCAAAGGCGGCATGGAAGGCGCAAGCCTCGGCATGGGCCTGGGCAATTTGAAATTGTGACGCGCAACGTCAGACATGTGGCGTTAACAACTGACAAGGACTGACACGTTTCCCGCGAAAATTCGCAGCGTTACAAGTCACGCGTTAAACCGGATAAAACCGGCCGCGCACAATACCCGCAGCCCATTAGACCCCAGCCCTCAGACCCTATACCCTAGCGTGCATGCGGCAACATCTACCCAATGCCCTGACACTCGCCCGACTGGTTTTGGCCGGCGTGTTTTTTCTCGTCCTCAACCAATATCGCTACGTCCCCGTGGGCAATCCCCATGGATGGATTCTCTGGATCGCGATGGGCATTTTCATTGTCGCTTCACTGACCGATATTGCCGACGGCTATCTGGCACGACGATGGCATGTTGAATCAACGTTCGGCCGCATCATGGATCCGTTCGTCGACAAGGTACTCGTGCTGGGCACGTTGATCTATCTGGCGGGCAATCGTTTCCTCGATCCGGTCGCCGTGGCCAATGATTCGTTCTTCACGATGATCAGCGGCATCTATCCATGGATGGTCGCTCTCATGTTGGCTCGTGAATTACTGGTCACCGGCATACGCGGCGAGCTCGAAGGCCAAGGCGTGCAGTTCGGCGCTCAATGGTCTGGCAAACTCAAAACCCTGTTCCAGTCCATCGGCATTCCATTTATCATCGGCATCGTTGCTGTCGATCCACACAGCGAAGGCTGGCAGGCATGGCAATATGTGCGTGATTTTTTCGCCTATACCATGACCATCCTCACCGTCATCAGCGGCGTGCCATATGTCATCAGTGCCATGCGTGTCATGCGCACTCCAAAAATCCAATCCACGGATTAACCCTGAGTTTTTACCTGATTTATTATTGAGCGGAGCCTGCGTTTCATGGCCACATCGACTGATTCATCCATCGCATTTGTCGCGTTTGATCTGGGCGCCGAATCGGGCCGGGCGATGCTCGCGACCCTGGCCGACGATCGTATCGAGCTGATCGAAGCGCATCGGTTTGCCAATCTGCCGCAACGTTTGCCCAGCGGTTATCACTGGAACCTGTTGGATCTATGGGCCAACCTGGTAGAAGGATTGCGTCAAGCTGGAAAAATTGCCCGCGAACGCAACCTGAATATCGTCAGTATCGGCGTCGACACATGGGGCGTCGATTTCGGTTTGATCGGCAAGTCAGGACAACTACTCGGCCTGCCCTTCGCCTATCGCGATGAATCACATCAACCCGCGATGGAACATGCCGTCAACAAAATCGGCAAAGAAAAATTATACGACCGCACTGGCATTCAGTTCATGCCATTCAACTCGCTTTTCCAAATGGTCGCTCGTCACGCCGCCGAGCCACAAGTCACCGAGCAGGCCAAACAATTACTTTTCATGCCGGACCTGTTGCACTATTTTTTCAGCGGTGAAATGGTCATTGAATCCACGATCGCGTCGACGTCGCAAATGATCGATCCGCGACAGGCCGACGGTGGCAAATGGGCGCTTGATCTTTTCGAATCGTTGAAATTATCGACCAACATGTTGGGCAAAATTGTGCCCGCCGGTACCAAAATCGGCACGCTGCGTCAGGCTGTAGCCAATGATGCAGGTATCCCGAGTGGTGAATCCATCGCCGTGATTGTTCCCGGTTCGCACGACACGGCCAGCGCTGTCGCGGCCGTGCCTGTCGATGTGGCAAGCAACCAATCATGGGCCTATCTGTCCAGTGGCACATGGTCATTGATGGGCGCTGAACTCGACGAGCCGATCATCAACGATGAATCACACGCAGCCAGTTTCACCAACGAACGCGGCGTCGAAAATAAAATTCGATTCCTGAAAAACATCTCGGGCCTATGGCTGGTCCAACAGGTCCGTCGCGACTTGCAACGCCAGGGCCAGACCTTGGATTACGCAACACTCACCCAACAGGCCGCCGAGTCCGAACCGTTTCGCACATTGGTCGATCCTGATTACGGCCCGTTCGCCTCACCTGGCCACATGATGCAAAAACTTGCGGATTTCGCGAAGAAAACCAACCAACCCGTGCCCGAAACCCCCGGCCAAGCGGTGCGATGTTGCCTGGAAACATTGGCCCTCACCTACCGCAGCGTAGGCATCCTGCTCGAAAAATTACGACAGCAAAAAACCGACGTCCTGCACATCGTCGGGGGCGGCGGCCAAAACCAACTGCTCAATCAGATGACTGCGGATGCCCTGGGTATTCCCGTCATTGTCGGGCCTTACGAGGCGACAGCCATCGGCAATGCACTCACTCAAGCCATCGGTGCAGGCTACGTCCGCGACCTGGCCCACCTGCGTGCCATCGTCCGCCGATCGTTTGAATTAAAAACGTTCACCCCGCAAAACATCGATGCCTATAACGCACAATACGCCCGGTTCGAATCCCTGTTGGGCCAATAATTCAACTCCTTCGTAGCGTACTGTTTTGCGACTATTTCTAGTCGCAGCTACACGCGGATGAACGCTGATACATTTCAAAAAATGTAATGAGGAATTCAGAAATACAGGAATTGGGAATTTTGAAACCACCGATGTACACCGATGCGCATTGAGAAAAATCATAATGCATCGATGCGCATCAGTGGTTTTATTGTTTTTCCTGAATTCCTGAATTCTTCGTTAGCGCGTTTTCACTTTTTCTCTAGCGTGTACCCGCAGTGGTTGAAGAAGCCCTCGGCGTCGCTTGGCGTGATTGCGTCGAGCAAGCGTTGCACATCACGCCATAACGCCTGTTGAGCCCGGTG
>JAUHYI010000116.1 GCA_030426385.1 Phycisphaerae bacterium | reverse complement strand
TCGCAGGCCGACGGGGCACATTTTTATAGCCAGATCCTCAAGGCATTGACCAATGCCACGCGAGAGCTCGACCTGCCATCGTTGGAACAGGCAACCTTGCGCGATCCCAACAACGGCAAAAATTTTGCACAAGGTTTATTTGTTAACAGTGGGGCGATCGCGGGATTGCATGGGTTTTACAACGTAGCGATCATGACCGGACATGACGCTCGACCTCGTGAGGGTAGCTCGCATGACACGCTGGACGCACTCGACCTGGATGTTTTTCGTCGTCAAATGGATCAGGTTTCGTTATGGTTGGCACGAATTGTTGATGAGCCAGCTGTTGCCCAACCGCGCCGTTTTGCCGAACAGACATTGACGCGCCGGGTGGTGTGGTCGAGTGGGATGGTGGATGGTCCGTTGGCGAATCTGCGGGTGGTTGGTGGGCTCAGTGAAAATCGTCCAGCGACTGGAGCGGTGGTGGCGTTTTGGGCAGGCATTGATAGCGTGGGGCAAGCGCCACAGTCGTGGGAAGCGTTGGCGTTGAATGCCGTACCATTTTATGAACCATTGCGGTTGTCCAGAGTGCAAAGCAACGGACGGTTTGCCATTGGGCCGTTGCAACGTACACAGTTTCAGTGGACCGATGTCTTTGCGATGATTCCTGATGATCGTGGTCAGCCTGTTGCGGCAACGACCGCGAATACATTGGTTCATCAAACCAATGCGGCGATTCGTGTGGATTTGGTTCGGCTCAATGCGTCGACAATCGTTGTGCCTTGGGAACCGTATGCTTCGCTCAATCCTGCGCGTTTCATGGTGCTCAATGCGACAAGTAATACGAGGCCGCGCACTAATCAGGGGATGCAGGGGCAGGCAGGTGGCATTGGTTTCGCTTATGCGGATGGCTCAGCATGGGCCGACCACATCAAAGTTTTTCAACCTGCTGGTCCCGTGATTCTAGAAACAACAGACAAAGACATTGCCGGATCAGGTGCGCCTTATCGCGATTTGCTGGAGCCGAATAGTTGGTTGGAGAAAACAGCACACGACCTGTGGACGCTCAATGAGGGACGGTTCAGTATTTTACGCAGGCGTGGGGTGAACCTGCCTGATTTGGAAGCCATGCATGCGGTGGCAGGGCGGGCGATCAATAATAAGAACGATGATGTTGACGATCAGGTCAGCAGTGATCGCGACGCTGAGCCGAATGCCTACGAACAAATGCGTAGCATTGCGATTTCCGACAAATTGCACCGTCCATTGCGGGCTGAGCTGGACGACCTGGTGCGTGCCGTGTCGTTGTTGTTGATGCTGGCGATTCCGTTTGCGTTTGCGCTTGAACGATTGATGATCGCGGCGGTTTCGATCTATGGGCGAATCGGCTGGTTCATGGTTATTTTTCTGGCGACGTTTACCGCGTTGTATTTCACCCACGCGGGGTTCAGCGTGGCGACGACGCCGGTGTTGATATTCCTGGCGTTTGCTATTTTGTTGTTGTCGTCGCTGGTTATTATTTTGCTGGTTCGAAAATTTCAATCAGAACTGCATGCTATTCACGGGCACAATACGAATACCGGTGATGCTGTTTCACAGGTAGGCGTTATGCTCGCCGCAGTGGGGATGGGGTTGTCAACGATGCGACGTCGGCCGGTTGTTACCGTGCTGACTATTGCGACGGTGACAGTGCTCACGTTCACGATCATCACGTTTGCCAGTTTGCAAATGGGCGTGAGTGTACGGACCACCAACCTGGGGCCAATTGATTTGCAAATGCCTGATGAGGCATTGTTGGTTCGTCGTTTGGATTATGGCAAATTGGAATCAGGCATGTTGGGATTGATGCCTGATGCGCAGGTGCTGCGTCAGTCGTGGGTGGTCGATGAGGCGATATCAATTGCCGGTGTTGATGGCCATCGCTCGCGGCAGGTACAGGGGATCATGGGATTGGATCCGGCGGAATTGCAACGCTGGCCTGCGTTGGCAGCGGTGTTGGGCGCAGCAATGAATGATAACGATGTGTTTATGACACGCAGTCTTGCCGATGAACTGCAGGTTACCGTGGGCAGTCACGTACAGGTCCGAGGTGTGAACTGCAACGTCGCAGGATTTTTCGATAGCGCCGCATTGACTCGATTGCGTCATGTGGATGAACAGCCGATCCTGCCGGTGGATCCAACGGAGATGACGTCCAGCAGTGGTAGCAATTCGCAAGATGTCGACACGCTCGCGGTTGACGAAGTGCAGCGCGAGTTTACTCGACTCAGTGCCGCGCAGGTGGTGATTGTCAATGCACGTTTGGTCGAGGCCATGGGCGGTGAGCCTGCGATGTATAGCGTCTATCCAAATGCGGGACAGACAATAAGCGAATACGCGACGAGCCTGGCAGAACGATTGAGCACGCCGGTCTGGTCGGCAGAAGCATCGGGACTAAAGCGTCGCGTGTTGACACGACAGACGACCATTTCGGGCGTGGGTGTGGTCATGCCGTTGTTGTTGGGAGCGATGATTATTTTCGGGACGCTCATGGGTTCGATCACTGATCGCAAAGCCGACGTTTACACATTCAGCGCGTTAGGGTTGTCGCCTAAACATGTGGGTACGTTGTTTTTTGCAGAGGCAATGGTGTATGCCATTCTGGGTTGTATGGGGGGAATATTGTTGGCGCTTTGCTTCGGTTCATTGGTGGGCATGTTGGGGCGAGCCGGTTATATGCAGCCGTTGGCAGTCAACTATGCCTCGACCAACACCATCCTCACCGCCACGATGGTTGGTGTGTCGGTGTTGGTGTCTGCGATCTATCCAGCGATTCGTGCGGGGCGTTCAGCCAACCCAGGCGTGGCACGGCGATGGGTGATGCCGATGCCTGAAGGCGATCAATTAGCGTTGACATTTCCATTTACAGTTTCCAGTTATGACATGACCGGCGTGGTGTCATATCTGGCTGAACATTTTCATGCTCATCGTGATGCGGGGCTAGGCGCATTTGCATGTTCGGCAGCGCGCGTCAGTCAGGATGCCGATCGCCGTTTGGTGTTGCATGCGGAACTGGCACTGGCACCGTTTGATCTGGGTGTGACGCAGCGCATGACGATGACAGCGATTCCCATGCCTGAAATCGAAGGCATCGATGAAATCGTACTGAAAATCGACCGTGTTTCCGGCACGCGTGGCGATTGGACCCGTGCGAACCGTGCATTCCTGAAACACCTTCGCAGACAGTTTTTACTGTGGCGAACGCTCAACCCTGAATTGATCCAAAAGTATCGGCAACAGACGCTCGAAACGTTGGGCAGTGATAGTGATACTGCTAGCAAGGCCGCGATGGATGAACCGCATCAGCAAAATGAATCGAGTGGACAAGACGATCAGGCTGGGCAGGACGAAGAGGTGATCGCGTGACAGAACATTCGAAAGCAAAAACAAAGCCGATGAAACCCAAAAAGATCGATCGCGAGCTTGAAGAATTTCGCAACCTGATGCAGCCACCGGGTACGTTTGAGGACGGCTTCACGTGGTCGTCATTACTAGGGGCATTGTTTGTCGCATTGCTGATGGTTCCGGGTTCGATCTATATGACGTTGTTGGCTGGTCAGGCCATCGGACCAGCAGCGCAATGGGTGACGCTGATCTTGTTTATCGAGGTGGCTCGTCGGGCGAATCGTTCGTTACGTAAGGCTGAAATTTTTACGCTGTTTTATATCAGCGGTGCGATTATGGTGACCGCCGCACAATTGCAAGGCGGTTTTCATGGTGGGCTAGGCGCGTTGTGGTCGCAGTTTTTTGTGCAATCCGATGCCGCTCACGCGCAAGGATTGGTTGAGGGCATTCCCGAATGGGTTGCGCCGAGTGATCCGAATGTATTGGCACAACGATCGCTGTGGATGAAAGAATGGTTGCCTGCGATCGGCCTGATTGCGTTCACGATGATCATTGGCCGATTGGATAATCTCGTGTTGGGCTATGGTTTGTTTCGCGTTACTTCTGACATTGAAAAGTTGCCGTTCCCCATGGCTCCGGTTGGGGCCCAAGGCGTGCTCGCGTTGTCGGAAGAACAGGACGAGGAATCACGCAAACGCAATTTGCCCGACGATCCGCAACACCCCAACGATCAGCGCGAAACTGCAGCAGAAGAGGCGACCGGTTGGCGCTGGCGTGTGTTTTCGATGGGTTCGATTATCGGTTTGATTTTCGGTGCCATTTACCTCGGTGTGCCTACCGTTACCGGTGCGCTGCTCGAACGCCCGATCACACTGATCCCACTTCCGTTTGTCGATTACACCCAGGCCACCGCGATTATTCTGCCCGCGGTGGCTATTGCGATTTCGCTCAACCTCGGGCAGGTGGTGTGGGGTATGGTCCTGCCGTTTTGGGCGATGGTCGGATCGTTCGTCGGCCTGCTGGTGACAGTCATGGCTAACCCGTTGCTATACCACTACGGCGTGCTATCGAGCTGGAATCCTGGCGATCGCATGCAGGAAACCATCTATAAGAACAATGTCGATTTCTATTTTTCGTTTTCGATTGGTATCGCACTGGTGATTGCGCTGGCTGGTTTTATTTCGGTAGGTAAGGCTCTGGTTAAAGCACGAGCGTATAAAAAACAACGAACCCATGACCAGCACCCCGGCATTCCCAATCGAAAAGACCTGGGCGTCCCTGAGGGCCGTGGCGATATCCGTCCTCGCTTTATCATTCTCACCTATCTGATCACGACGGCGTTATACATCGGTGTGTCGTGTTGGTTGCTGTATATTTCTGATGGTTCGGTTCACATGCCGTTGCTGATGGTGATGTTGTTTTATGCTCTGATTTATACGCCGATTATTAGTTACGTCACCGCGCGGCTTGAGGGCATCGCAGGTGAGGTCATCAACATTCCATTCGTGCGTGAAGGGGCATTTATTTTGTCGGGTTACCAGGGATTGGCGGTGTGGTTCCTGCCTGTGCCGTTGCATAATTATGGTTCGATGACGGTGTTGTATCGTCAGTGCGAATTGACGGGCACAAAATTTGGTTCGATTTGGAAGGCTGAATTTTTTCTCACGCCGATCATCCTCATCGGCTCGCTGGTATTTGCTCACTTCATCTGGTCGTTGGGCGAGATACCCAGCGCATCGTTTCCGTTTGCTCAGGAATGGTGGGAGATCACAGCCGAACAACAGGCATTGGTGTTCAGCTCGACGACCGGGCAGTTCAGCGAATTCGAAAAAGCATTCCGATGGGATTACCTGCTTCTGGGATTGGGGCTGGGTAGCCTGGTATTCAGTGGTTTGGCACGCGTGGGGGCACCGATATTTCTGACCTACGGCATTGTGCGCGGGCTCAATCAGACCTTGCCATTTGTGGTGGTAGGACAGTTTGTGGGGGCCCTGATCGGGCGGTTCTATTTTCAGAAACGTTTCGGCAGACGATGGCGACAGTACATCCCCGTGTTGGCAGCAGGATTTTCCTGCGGTATGGGATTGATCGGTACGCTGGGTATCGGTTTTACGTTTCTGGCCAAGGCGGTTTTCAAATTGCCCTATTAAATTTGTGTCGCAATATTCCCGCAGTGTTTTAATATTTTGATAGACCCAAGATGACAGACCCAACTCCACCACACACACACGTTACCAATCTTGTGACCGATACGGCAGAGAAAACTGGCGTGAAACCCGGCGCAAAATCTGCGGTGCAAGTGCGCGGTGTCTCGAAAATATTCAACGCCAAAGGGAAGAACCCAGTCTATGCGCTGCGCGATGTCGATCTGGATATCTATCAGGGTGAATACATCGCGGTCATGGGACCTTCCGGTTCTGGCAAGTCGACCCTGTTTAATATTATTGGGGCATTGGATCGCCCTTCACAAGGCGAGATATGTATCGGTGAATTGCCGTTGGCTAAATTACGCTCACGACAACTGACGTTCGTGCGTTGCCATCACATCGGTTACGTATTTCAGGCATACAATTTATTGCCCGCACTAACCGCGATCAAAAACGTAGCATTGCCCGCGATTTTTAGTGGTTTGAGTATTCACGACGCTGAGGAATTGGCTGTTATTCGTTTAAAACAATTGGGATTAGGCCATCGATTGGACCATCGGCCCGGTGAACTGTCCGGCGGGCAACAACAACGCGTTGCGATCGCACGGGCGCTGGTGAATGATCCGCTTATCCTGCTCGCTGATGAGCCGACGGCTAACCTGGATCTGAACACGGGATCACAAGTCATCGAAATTTTCAAAAACCTGAGCGTTGACGAAGGCGTCACCGTCATCAGTACGACCCACGATCACAAGATGTTGGCCAACGCCGATCGTGTTGTCTGGGTCAAGGATGGGCGAATCGATAAAATCCGCGCCGCCAGCGAACTGGACGTGGCTGAGGGCACGATCGAAATCAGCGGGCAACGCATCAAATAAACTTCCCCCCCCCACTTTTACCTTCGCACACCTCACGCTGCATTCCGATCTGCTTCCTCTGCATACTCATGATTTCTGACATTGTCGCCTGCGTTTCATTTCACCAGTAACAAAACATCATGTCTGATAAACCCTCGAACATCTTGATTTTCATGACCGACCAGCAACACGCGGGGACGGTATGTCCATCGCATCGACTCAAAGCGAAAACACCAAATATTGATCGTTTTCGCGAGCAGAGTGTCAGTTTTACGCAGGCCTATTGTCCGTCGCCACATTGCTGTCCATCGCGTGCCAGTTTTTTTACCAGCCTGTTTCCGTCGGAGCATGGTGTGTGGAATAACGTTAACGTGACCAATGCGCTGTCACGTGGATTGTTTCCGAGCGTTCGGCCATGGAGTGTTGATCTACGTGAAGCTGGTTACGATCTGGGTTTTGTCGGCAAGTGGCACGTGAGTAATCACCAGTCACCAGCGGAATATGGTTGGAACATCGCACGGTTA
The DNA here is from genome assembly GCA_030426385.1 of Phycisphaerae bacterium. Classification (GTDB taxonomy): domain Bacteria; phylum Planctomycetota; class Phycisphaerae; order Phycisphaerales; family Phycisphaeraceae; genus JAUHYI01. The sequence continues at coordinate 7,796 of JAUHYI010000116.1, read as the reverse complement.
CCTGGCGCAAAAATCATGGCCAAGGGCGACGACAGCGAAACCCAATATCAACGGGCCCGTGATCGTGAACTTAAACGACTCATGAACACCGGCGTGGCCAATCCCGGTCCCGAGCGTGCACCGGGCCAGATCCATCGTCCGGGATATGAGTCGTACACCCACTACGGTGTGCGCGAGAATCCGTTTCGCGATAGCGAGGTGGTTGATCTTGGGGCCAGTGAATTGCAACGATTGGCTGACGGAAATGATCCATGGTGTTTGTATGTCGGCACGCTCGGACCTCATGATCCTTACACGCCACCTGCGCGATTTTTGGCGATGTACGATGATGATGAATTGCCACCGTTGCCGCCATCGTTTCATGACCCTATGGATGATAAGCCTGCGCTCTATCGCAGGACACGCGATCGTTTTTCGCAGCTTACTGAGGATGAACATCGTCAAGCCATTCGGCATTATCTAGCGTTTTGTTCGTATGAGGATGCTCTATTTGGCCAGATGTTGGATACGCTCGATCAGACCGGGCAGGCGGATCAAACCATGGTTGTGTTTCTGTCCGACCATGGTGATTATGTCGGCGAGCATGGCCTGTGGTGTAAAGGGTTGCCTGCGTTCGACTCGGCGTATCACGTTCCGGCGATTGTCCGCATGCCTAAAAAAGAATCGCAATCACAATCATCGCGAGAGTCACCGCCACAGTCGCGGCCACGGTCGATCGACATTGATGCCCCCGTTTCATTGCTCGATTTTGGTCCGACGTTTCTTGAATTGGCGGGTGTAAAAACAACCAAGCCGATGTCGGGCCAGAGTTTGATGTCTTGGCTCAATGGCCAGAAGCCCGACGCTTGGCGCGACAGTCTGTTCTTTCAAACCAACGGCAACGAAACCTATGGCATTCAGCGCAGTGTGATGACTTCCAAATGGAAACTGGTTTTTAATGCGTTCGATTATGACGAACTGTACAACCGTCGCGATGACCCCGATCAACTTTACAATCTCGCCAAGAACCCGGCGTACCACGAAATCGTCCGCGAATTGTACGCATTGTTATGGCAACACATGATTCGGCATGGGGATGATTACATCAATACCTACATCATGACTGCCTTGGCTGAGTATGGCCCGGTTATTCAAGATAAATAATCGTAATCCCGACTTATAAATTTCGTAGATTCACGAAATAGCCAAGTGAAATATTGTGGTTTTTGCCTTGTTTTTCAGGGCGAATGAATCGATTTCTAATTAGATAGGCTGAATTATATGCCCGATTTCTCACCGTCTCTATACCATCAACATCTCGTTAAAACGACGACTCCTGCGATGGGGTATGTTGGCGGCGACGTCACGGCATGGCAGCGCAAGTTGCGCGCCAAGCTCAGAAAGCTCGTCGGTCCCTGGCCCAAGCAACGCGTTGATCTCAACGTTCAGTCGGTTTGGCAACGGGACCATCGTGTGGGTTCGATCGAAAAGATTATCTTTACGTCTGAGCCATATGCAGACGTCCCCGCTTACTTGTGTATTCCTAAAAATGCCAAGCCGCCTTACACATGGATGATTTGTCTCCAGGGACATAACACCGGCATACATAATTCCATCGGGATAGATTTTGATGAAAAAGATCCCATCAAAGTTGAGGGTGATCGCGATTTTGGTATTGGCTGCATGAAACGCGGTGTTGCGGCACTGTGTCTTGAACAGCGCAGTTTTGGTCAGCGTCGCGAAACGGTTCAAAAAATTACCGCTCGTAATGGTTGCCACGACGCTACCATGCATGCGTTAATGCTTGGGCGTACGCTATTGGGTGAGCGTGTGTTTGATGTCGATCGTGCGATTGATCTGTTGATGACTCGAGACGATGTCAACAAAAAGCGTATCGGCGTAATGGGTAATTCGGGCGGTGGGACGATTTCGCTTTTTGCATCAGCGCTATGTTCACGTGTTCAGTTTGCCATGCCATCCTGTTTTTTTTGCACGTTTGCGGATTCGATCATGTCGGTTTATCACTGTGCCGACAATTATGTACCGGGTCTACTACCTGTGGCAGAAATGCCTGACATTATGGGCTTGTTTGCACCGCGGCCGGTTGTGCTTGTCGCGGGAAAAACTGATCCGCTTTTTCCGTTGCCTGCGGTCAAGAAAGCATTCACCCACCTGAAAAAAATATACCGGTCTGCTGGAGCAGTCAATCGATGCCACTTGATCGTCGGCAATCAGGGGCACCGCTTTTACGCGCGCGATGCATGGCCCGAGGCGTTAAAAGAACTCCGTCGCTTGTAATGCGATACTGCCGATGCGTGAACTATTCGTCGGTGTGTTCTCTTTAGATGCAGTGATGGATACAATTGGATAGTGCAGTACGGCTAGCGATTATTCGGCTTGCGAAAGCGAATGCAAGTGGGGCGGTGGACGGATTGTGGCAAATTGCTGAACTGGAATCGTTTGTGCCAGATGTCTTGTGGGCGGAGGTCGTCAAGCAGTTGATCTGAAATGGTTTGACTAGAGCGAGAATACATGGTCCAGCATGCGCGTTTTAGCGTGAATGTATAATTTCGTTCGGTTGTATCACTTGGCGTGAATGTGAGGGAAATGAGGGTGTTTTTGATCGCCTGGGGAATCGTGATGAGTATCTTAGTCCTTGATTTGTAATCTCTAAGGTGTTTTCTCAATAGTAATTCAGCAATAAAACGATTTAAGGTGAAAGGCGAAGGTTATAAGTATTTCCCTTCAAGTTTGTTTGCGCTTATTGACGAAATGTGTGCGCAATATGTTGTAGTTAATGGAATTTGTGCTTGTACAATAATAAAGATTCGCGTTATCCATTTGGTTTTTGTCGGTTTTTGGTTTTGTTTCTATGAGTTTTAATTCTTTAGGACATCTCTAAGCCAACGTTGGTTCAGGGGCCAATGGTTTTACAAATTTTTTGGCATTAAATTGGAGAACAATAAAAAATGCATAACCCACTTCGAAATCTAATTCTGTCGATCGCTGCGATCGCTATTCTTCCGTCGATTACCGTGTTTGGTGAGGTTATTTACTCGGACGATTTTACACTTGATCCAGCAGAATCCGGGGCTGCTGGCCGAGTTGGTTTTTCGAGTGGTTGGACCGAGGAAGTCGGCGTTGCGGACAAGGGCGAGCTAAGCGTTGAGGGCAATGGTAGCCAGGCCGTTTTGAGTCGAACGCGATCGGATAGGCGTCCGAATGCCACGAATGATTTCGCACAAATCACACAGGAATTCAGCACTGTGGGTTACACCGATATCGCCATCAGCGTCGAGGCCTATCAAAGCGACGGCAATTTTGAAGACCGTGTGGGCAAAAGTGGTTACATGGATTTGTTTGTGATCCAGTACAACATCGGTGGTGACTGGGTTGATCTCGTGTCAGATGCGGGCCTGTTCAACGATCCGATTGGAAGCGATGAGCCCCGCTCGGAAGGCAGCGAAGGTGCGGTCTCGACAGGCCAGGTCAAATTACCTGACAGCGCGAGCAATAACCCCAACCTTTCGGTGCGCATTCGAGCGCAGCTCAATCGTGGTGATGAAATTTATTACATCGATGGCTTCGAACTACATGGAACAAGTGCAACGGCTAACTGAGTGGATGTGAGGTGGTAGGTTTTGGTTTTCTAGATTTAGGTTTTGAATTTCAGGCTTTGGGTTTTAATTTTTTTATGTGTCGACGTGGGGCTGCTTGAATCACGCTCGTGAACGGCGGGTGTTAGTTATTCGGTTATGTTTTTAGGATCCCAGCAAAGACACGCTAATTTGTGTTGTAGATTTAAGGAGATTGTTATCATGCTCACCACCGTTTCAAAAATGTCATTAACTGGCTTTGTAGCCGCCGGTTTGATGCTGGGCGCGACCATGTCCAGCCACGCTGATGTGATTGTGGACTATTTCGATGGGACCGAAAGCCTCAGTCCGCATGACCCGGTGAGCTTCATTACTGCTGAGACTGCGACGGTGAATTCCTTTAATTGGCGCACTTCGTTCGGTGCTGCAGGCACAACTCCTGCAGGGCCGATAGCTGGTGCAGCCGCAGGGTCCTACTGGGCAGGTGTAAGAGCAACTGAAGACGCCCTATCAACCGACGATTATGTGAGCTTTGAAATCACGTATACCGGCAGCGATACGCTTAGTCTTGATAGCTTGAGATTCAATTGGACCGCTGCGGCAGATGTCAGCAGCGGTGAAGTGCAAATGGCGAGTGGCTGGGCGCTTTTTGTGTCGGTCAACTCTGGTGCGTTCACGGTTGTCGATTCGTTTAATGCTGACACGGCCGACATGAACATCATCTATGACGCACCTGGGTTTAGTGCTGGTGGCGGGATTGTGCCTGGCGTGGCGACGGAAAACGTCGATCTGAGCGGCTTGGCGGCACTAAGCAACGGCGACACCATCGAGCTGCGACTCGCTACGGCTGACATCGGCGGTAATAGCGTGTCCACGTTCCTACAAGGGTTGGAATTAAGTGGCGATGAAATCACGACCCCGATTCCTGAGCCAGCGTCAGTATTGCTGTTTGCCAGTGGTGCGTGTCTGGTGGCAGGCGGTCGTCGTAGAAATAAAACAGTCGGCTTTACAAAATGAGCTGAGCCGTTGGTGCTTTTGACGCAGGCTTGTTGCCCGCGTTTGCGATTGAATTGCTGATAGGTAGGCCATATCGGCTGCTGTTGAAAAACCTTTTCGGCGGGTGGCTGTAAATAAGTCCAAGCAGAAGAAGCGTTCCATGAAAAAACCATTTTTTTCATCTAAAAAAAGTAGGAACAGCAAAAGTTCGATTAACGGTTTTACACTTATCGAAATGTTGGTGGTGATTTCGATCATTGCGATCCTGATCGCTTTGTTGCAGCCAGCATTGTTGAGAGCTCGGCGCCTTGCGGTTCAGATTGAGTGTTTAAGCAAACAGCGTCAACTGATGCAGGCCACGTTAAGGTACGCTGCGGATTACGATGATGTGCCACCGTATCGCCCAGCGATAGGTGCAGCCGAAGGGATTACGTTGAATCTGATCAATGGCGGTTATGAGCCGCATGCCATGCATTCGCTCTATAACAGGACAACCGGGCGCAGTGAATTTATCGACAGTTATGTCGTCCACCGGACTGCCCTCATGTTTTGTCCATCCACCTTGTTTGATTGGCGCAATCCCGAAATACATAATTCTTATAAAAGAAATTTTGTGACGTTTCAGTACTACCCTGGAGCGGCGGCATCGAATTGGTTTCGGTATGACCCTGCGCGAGAACAGCCGGATTACTCAACTATCAATGCTGCCCGGATGCAGGTTCCATTCTGGGGTTGTCTGGCTAAGTCTGAAACCGGCGATCAGATTTTCTGGGGACACAATAGGCCTGAAGTGCTCAAGCGATTTGAGGGGATGAACAATGTCTTTAATGATGGGTCTGGCCGATGGACCAATGTAAACGGGATGGAAATGTATTTCTTCAAGAACGGGGGCGATCGATTCTATTGGCCGATTCCGGGGAAGTAGCTTTTCATTTACATCAGGTGAATTCAGGCAATCCTTTTATGGATACTGACGGGGTGCGTTGTTCGTACGCATGGGAAAAGCGCGGAGTTTATCCGGCGATGTCACGACGTGATGCCAGGCTACGGTTTGAGCGGCACTTCTTATTACACACTTTCAAAATTTATCCTATGGAGATTTTTAGATGTTGAAACAGTGGCAGCGAATGAACGGTGGAGTGAAGGCCGTGATGAGGTTGGTGGTGGGGTTGATTCTGGCAATCCTTTTAATAAGTAATGGTGTTGTTCATGTTCAAGCGGAGACGAGTGATTCAAAGACACGACGACTGGGGCCGAATCCTGCGGATGTGGTGATGCTCCATCCTTCCGCCATTCGAGGGGTGAAATGGAAGAGCGATAATGTGGAACACAAGGGTGGCGATCTGGCGGCCACGCTGGATTTTGAATTCGGCGGCATTGCACCGGAGAAGGTGATCAAAGCGCTGGAAAAGGCAGGGGTCACCGCAGTGATCATTCGCCTGCACGGCCCGAATCGTTTGCACAATTACAAGCAGCTGACCGATGAACAAAAGGCTGAGCAGAATGCGTTCGGCCAGGAACGGGTGGTGAACCTGGTCAAGCTCGTCAAAGAAAACAGCGACTTGCCAGTTTATATTTGGCAGCGTCAGTGGCTTGATCGCTATGGCCGTTACAAAACCGAATCGCAACTACAAGGTTTCTACGATCATTGGGTTCGTATCATTGAGATGGCTCAACGTGAAGGCGTTGACGATCGCATTCACGGATTGGCTTTGATTGAGACGCACTGTGCCAGTGCCAAATCAGTGTGCGATACCGCGTTGCTGTTTGCGCAGAACATCAACAAGCGAACCGATGGTTGGCTGAAAAACCGTTCGGTATTCTTGCCCGGTGCAGGGTTCGGAATGTTTTTCAATGACATTCAAGACAACGGCGAAACTTTTTTTCAGGAGATGGAAAAAGAAGTCGGCACATTCGCGTTTATTTATAAATCCTTTTTCAACACGGCTGGTGATCCTCTGCAGGACAAAGGAGAGTTGTTCAAACAACTCCGCTACAAAGGCCCGGAATCTGAGTATAAAAAATTGCTTGACGAGACCTATGGCGTCGATGATCTGTATGAATACGTTGAACAATACAAAGGGAAATACCCACACTTGGCCAACGTGATCTATTTCGGCGATGAAGGCGACGGCGTGGCCAACACGCAGCGGTTTGGTGGCGGGTATCGCGTCATCCATGAAATCCTGGTCAGAAAATATGGCTGGACGGGTTACTTTTTCAATCTGGCTATCGCGAACCGTGATGCGGACGAGCATCGTCAGGACAAATCTCTGCTTACCGCTGACAGCCGAACCGGCGAAGCCTATCCCAATCCTGATGCGTACCATCTCTGGAGCAAGTATCCCGATCCGAATTACAGTTTCACCGATGACGACCTGCTTGCGCTTACGGGAGAGATTCCCATTGAGAGGCTGACTGGCACGGTTGTTGATAACGTGGACGCTAAATTCACTGGTAAGCAATGGAAAAAAGGTAATTATTCCGGTCCGAACATTGGTGCGGGATATCATTCTTTTTCATCAAAAAATGGCGACATTGGCACCGCGACCTATGAGGCGAAGCTCCCCAAATCGGGTCGGTATGAAGTACGCGCGTACTATCGACGGGCGCCCGTTTACGCGAAAAACGTACGGGTCGAAATCGAACACGCCGGTGGCACAGCGATCCAAAGCGTTGACCAGACGGTTAAGCCCGACAAGGAAGGCCTTACCTTTGTTTCATTGGGCGTGTTCAAGTTTGGCAACAAAGGCGTCGTGCGTTATTCGAGTGACGGTGTCGATGGGCCGTTCATGGTTGACGCCATCCAATGGATTCCGGCTGATTGATGGTTTGAGATGTCATTCGGTCAAGCCATAGATAAGAGCATTCAAACGCATGTTTAGCGGGAGCGGCGCAGCCGCTCATGGGCGCGTGTACCCATGGGCAAACGCGGAACGCTGCGCGTCTCCCGCTAAGCGTGGGGTTGGGATGCGCTAACCATCGTAAGAAGATCCGGAACGTGACTGTCTTCGTGGTAGTCCATAGGTTTTGCTATGGCCCCGTGCTAATCCTGGATTTGATCCGCATTCCATTATAATTTTGTGTGCTATTACCCATTAGCTGCTACGGACATTCAATTTTCGCGGTGACGCCAGCGGCCAGCCAGGCGAAGCTGAGGAAGTTGATGGCTTTCTTCTCATAACGCGTGGCGATGCGGCGGCACTGTTTGATCCGGCGGAAGAA
>JAUHYI010000115.1 GCA_030426385.1 Phycisphaerae bacterium | reverse complement strand
CTGCATACTCCCCCCCGGTATTCACCGGGGGCTAACACGGAATTAGTGACGCGTCTTTATTGTAAGTCGTACAACCGTGCGTTAGCCGCCGTCCTTGGACGGCGCGACCGTGAGTATTTCAATAAAATCACGCGCCGCTAAATGGCAGCGGTTAACATTGCTAATACGAATTGCGACAAGTAGCCGCGCGGTCATTCGCACGATCTTCGCGCGGTCATTCGTGCGAGCCCCTCGTACTTTGCGCTTTGCACTTTGCACTTTGCACTTTGTACTTTGCACTTTGCACTTTGCACTTTGATTCATAATAGCCCCCGGTGAATACCGGGGGTTGGTACGAGGAAAATTTTCAACCCCCAAGCGTTTCCAACGCGCCTGGTCTAACTCTTAACTTTTAACTTTTCACTTTTAACTAACCCCCTCCGCGCCCATTTCGTTGATCCGATCGATCAACAAGCGCAGGTGGCCGTAGCGTCGTTTGGCAAACACGAATTTCAAACGTGGCATGTCCAGGTATTCGCTTTCCTCATCCATGGCGGCCCCTTGTTCGATTTTGCCCGTTTTGATCAGGTCAGCAAACTCGCCATTCAATGCGTGCAGGTTTTCTTCGCTTAGCTTTCGTTGCATGCGTATGACCAACACGTCGCGCACGAATCGTTGCGAATGGTAATTCGAATAAAAACGTTGCACGTACTGATGGGCTTCTTCGATGTCGTCGGTGACCAGGTACAGATTCAAATCGTCAGCGCTGATCATGCCCTTGGCTAACAGGTGGCCACGCACATATTCGTCCCACTGTTTCCAATAATCGCCAGCGGGTTTGCCGTCGGCCGCGGGATAATCAACCATCACGATAGGCACCATCGGACTTTTGCCGGTTTGGATCAGGGTCAACACTTCGAAGCCTTCGTCGTGCGTGCCGAACCCGCCGGGGAACAGGGTGACCGCGTGGGATTGGCTGGTAAACATGAGTTTTCGTGTGAAAAAGTAGCGAAAAGTGATGAGTTTGGGATCGCCGGCAATGATTTCGTTGGCATTGGTTTCGAAAGGCAAGCGGATGGACACGCCGAAACTCGCTTCGCGTCCGGCCCCACCGTTGCCGGCGCGCATGATGCCGTCGCCCGCACCGGTGATGACCATCCACCCCGCATCGGCCATCAATTTGGCAAACGCCTGAGCGGCTTGATAATCCGGATGTTCCTCGGGCGTGCGGGCCGATCCGAAGATCGAAATTTTTCGCACCGATTGATAGGGCGCGAATACTTTCATCGCGTAGCGCAGCTCTTTCATGCTGCGGCTGATGATTTTCAAACTGCCCGTGTCTGTGTCATCGCGAATCAACTTGAGCGCGGTGTGCATCATCTGTCGCACCAGTGCGCCGTTGAATGATGTGGGATCACCGCCGGCATCGCTGATCAACTGGTCGAGCGCGTCGTTGGTCTGAGTGTGTTCGAATGAGGGATGCTTGGTGGTGTCCTGCCCACGCAAGCTCTGGACCTCCGCGAGATCGTTGAACCCATCGATAGGATTTTCGGGTGGGTTTTCTGGGCTGTCCAGTTCGTTATGGTTCGCGTTGTGTTTCACACTGACATTGTACCGGGCTGGATTATGTCGTGATGTGCTTGAGGTTCGTAGCCTGGTTTTAACAATGAATTTGACCAATGCGGATAAAAACTCGCATGTTAGCCGCCGCCTTTATGGCGGCGCGAATCGTGCGTCAAACACAGGCCATCGCGCCGCCATAAAGGCGGCGGCTAACTATAAAATCACAGGAAATCACGCGCGTGTTTTTTGGGGATGGGTTTTACACGTTAACCAACGTGCGAATGGTCGTGACGGCTTGGTCCAGTGCTTTGGCTAGCGAACGCGGTTTGACCATGGCAATCGCTTCAGTTGCACCCACCCATTGCCGATGTCGATCATGTTGCTCTGGATAATGTTCCAGGATCTGATCGACCAGCATCAGATGCAAAGCAACTTCATGCACACGATGCCATTTTTCATAGCGATAACTCGTCAATGATTCCAACTCAACGGCACCTCGGATCCCGGCTTCTTCGTAGGCTTCTTTTTCAGCGGACTGGGCCTCGGTCATGCCGTCCTCCAGATGTCCCTTGGGCACGATCCACCGCTTGCGGCTTGATGAGGTAATTAACAGAATCTCAATGCGAGCCGGGGCCGTTTCTGTCGCCACGCCGACTTGGGAGAAATGCCCGGTGGTCGGCTCGATCAGGCGGTAGGGCACCACGCCCGATTGCTTGATGATGGCTTGGCGTTTACGTCCCATAATAATGTTGTCGTCCAATCCGATGCCGTTGCTTTAGCGAATGCGTCTTGTCGGGTATGATCGACTCGAACGCCCCTGCAATTTATTTACTTGGCGTGACTGCCCGCTGAAACGATCAGTCGGGTGCCACCAGACCCTCCTATTAGAAAGTACTGACCCATGGCCTCTGAAATGCCACTGCCCAACCGTTTTATGCACGTCCCTCCAGGCCCGGATATTCCGCATATCGTCAATGCCATTGTCGAAATTCCCAAGGGCAGACGATCGAAAATTGAAGTCGACAAAGTCACCGGCCTGATGAAGCTCGACCGTTATCTCTATTCGTCGGCTCACTATCCCGGCGACTACGGTTTCATTCCACAGACCCATGCTGAAGACGGCGACCCGCTCGACATCATCGTCATGGTCAATGAGCCGACTTTTTCAGGCTGTCTGATCGAATGTCGGCCGTTGGGTTTGTTCCGCATGACCGACAAGGGCGACAATGATTTCAAGGTATTGGCAGTGCCCAGTACCGATCCAATTTTCGCGGAGTACAACGACCTGTGGCGCGTGCCGCCACATTACCTGCGTGAGGTCGAACACTTTTTTGCGACCTACAAACAACTCGAAGGCGGACAAGTCAAAACGCTCGGCTGGGACAAGGCTGATGCGGCGTATGAGGAAATCAAACTCAGCATTGAGCGCTATCAGAAATTGCCATCGAAGCGTTCGTCGGATCGATAACGCAAGCGCGCATCATAAAAATCAGACCCACATACCGATCGCGGCTAAACCCTGCGGTCGGTTTTTTATGGTTGTTTTGTCATGCCAATCCGGATCAATAGTCGCGTGTTAGCCGCCGCCTTTATGGCGGCGCGAATCGTGCGTCAAACACAGGCCATCGCGCCGCCATAAAGGCGGCGGCTAACGGGATCAATGTTTACGTGTCACGATTCGGATTCGCTTGGTTTTTCAATGCGGATTTCATCGCGTGTCATGGTGATGTGGATGCCGCCTGCGATGTCAAAATGCCTTGTTTGTCCCTGCGTATCGGTGGCTGCGCGATAGATGCGTTGCAATGTGGTGGTGTTCACGCGATCGGGCGATGCGCCTGCGTGGATCAATGCCTGTCGCAAGGTGGCCATCGCGACGGCGCGCGGTAAAGCACGAAATGCACTGCGATTTTCCAACGCGGTCAAGTCCACCGATGCGTCGAGCCAATCGGCAATGTCACGCAAATGATCGGTCACCGCCGTAATGCGTCGGCCTGCGTGTGTGCCCAGTTGTGGCAACACCGTGGAGCGCAACACCTCGCGCAGCATGGCCCGGGTGCGCGTGTGATCCTGATTGGTCGCGTCCTCGCACCATGACTGATCGAGCACGCGCAGCAAGGCCAAATTGTCCGCATGAGTTAGCGCCAGCATCGGACGAATTAACGGGACGGTGGGCAGATCTGTTTGGGGAAGTTGTGCATTCGAACGCGGCCCGGCGAATTGATCCGGTCGCGCAGGGACAAAGTGGGGGGGGGGCGATTGCCAGCGCATGGCAGCGAGGCCGGTGACTGACGCGCCGCGTAGCAATCGCATCAACACGGTTTCCAATTGGTCGTCGCCATGATGGGCGGTGACGATGGCCTGAGCGCCGGATTGTTGAGCCATGTCGCGCAGCGCCTGGTAGCGATGTTGGCGAGCCCATGATTCGATGTTGCCGGTGGCCGAGGTGGGATCGAGATCGCGGCGCAGGTAGGGCAGGTGGAGCGAGTGCGCCAGTTGTTCGACAAAGTGGGCGTCGTGTTGGGCCTCATCGCGCAGGTGGTGCTGAACATGGGCGACGGTGAGTTGTAATTGCCAGCGTCGCCGTGGCGCCAGCAGAGCCAGGATGCGCAGCAATGCCACCGAGTCAGCCCCGCCGCTGACCGCGACCAGCAGGTGTTGGCCGGTTTTGATGCCACAGCGTTGCCGCAATGCCCGCGACACCGCGCGGATGGCCGGGTCATAGCTGGGCATCGTTTGCGAGGCGGAAGCGATCGAGGGTGCGGGATGGGAGCGGGGCGAGTTGGGCATGGGATGATGTGGGGATGGTACCCTATGGCAGCGCGTGGCGAAGTTTTGCGGAGGATTGTGTGGGTGACTGTGTAGGGGACTGTGGGGGGGGATTCTGGGGGTATTGTGTGGGGGGGCGGGTCGATTGTCCGATAAAATCAGTCAGGGGTACAGGGGAATTGTAGGATGTTGGTGCAGCGTGCAGGTATTGTTGGCCCAGTAACCCAATTTGGTTGAATAGCGCGGGGGAAAAGTGGGGGGGTTGTGATGGATGCTAATTTTAATTTATTGATCATGGGGGAGCTGAACGTCACGGACCTGATGTTGCCGGTGGGCATGATCATGGTGTGCACGTGGCTGATGATGCGCCTGCGTAAGAAAAAGCGTCAAGGCCCGCAGGCGATGTCCGCTGCTGAACAGATCGAACGCAATCGGCAACTGCGCGGGATGCGCGGCGATCTCGAAGATCTGATGGTCGAGATCGAACAAATGGCCAAACGGATGTCGGCCCATCTGGATGCTCGATCGCTGCAAATGGAACGGCTGATCGATGAGGCTGACGCTCGGCTGGCACAACTCCAGTCGCACAATGCTACGACAGACTCGCAACATGCCGGGGCAGCTGATCAGTTGCCCGAGCAGTCGTCAGAGCCAACGCTTGAGCCAACGGATGAGTCGGCCCCGAGCCAACACGTGGGCCTGGAAGAATTGATGCAGGCAGCCCCCCCACATGCCCCCCACTCCCCCCACACACACCAGGCTTCCTCCCGTGCCGATGTGAAAGTCGAAACTGAGGCTGCCAGCGGTACCGAATCGCAGGCTGTGAAAAAATCGGAAGATGGCCGTGATCCTTTGGTGGTCAAGGTGCATGAGTTGGCCGACACAGGCCAAACGCCCGAGCAGATCGCCTCGGCGTTAAATGAACACGCGGGCAAAATCGAACTGATCCTGGCCCTACGCAGTAGCTAGACCTGTCAGACAATCACGCGCCGACCAAGGTCGGCGGCTAACGATCCGTGATGCCCAGTCCATACACGACACGGTGACCGGTTCGCCGTAGCCCGGTTCCCAGTCACCCGTCACCGCTAAATAGCGCAGGGGAAGCGTGGGGGGACTGAATTTTGACGAGCCGCGACCGTCAGGGAGCGGGGGGGGGGGGGGGGGCCTGCAATACGGAAACCCGCTTCCTGACGGTCGCGGCTCGTTGTTTTTTCAAACTAGCCCACTACCGGGGAAACGTGGGGGGGTGGGGGGGGTTGGAAATGTGGGAGGGTGGGTGTTAGTCTGTGCGGCATGAATACGTCACGATTTATTTTGCGCGGAGCATCGACTGCCTTGGTCACACCGTTTCGCGAGGGTGCGGTGGATTACGAACGGCTAGCCCAGAATGTGGAGGACCAGATTGCGGGTGGGATCGATGGTCTGGTGCCGGTGGGCACGACGGGCGAGTCGCCGACGCTGACCCATGAGGAACACGAGCAGGTGATTGCCAAGGTGGTGGACTGTGCTGCGGGTCGTGTGCCGGTGATTGCGGGCACGGGATCGAACTCGACCGCCGAGGCCTTGCGATTGACGCGTCATGCGAAAAAGGTGGGCGCGGATGCGGCGTTGATGGTGAATCCGTATTACAACAAGCCCTCGCAGGAAGGGTTGTATCGTCATTTCATGGCGGTCGCCGACGCGGTGGATTTGCCGATCGTGTTGTACAACATTCCGGGCCGAACCAATGTCACGATGTCGACCGAGACGGTAGCGCGATTGGCTGAGCATGCCAACGTCGTTGCGGTCAAGGAAGCGACAGGCGATCTGGACATGGCCAGCGCGACCGTGGCCCGTTGCGGGTCGGATACGTTCACGGTGGTGTCGGGTGATGATTCGCTGACCTTGCCGATCATGAGCGTCGGCGGGCAAGGCGTGATCAGTGTGTTGTCGAATTTATTACCCGGCCGCATCAAGACGATGGTCGCTGCCGCGCAGGCCGGCGACTATGCCACGGCCCGCGAACATCACCTGGCATTGTTCCCCTTGGTCAAAGCCATGTTCGTGGAAACCAATCCCGTCCCGATCAAAAAAGCGATGGCCATGGTCGGCAAAGACACCGGCGAATTGCGATTGCCCCTGTGCGATATGGATGATGCGAGCCTGGCCGTGTTGCGCGATGCCATGCAGGGGGCCGGGTTGGTGTGAATGATTGGCATGAACGGGTCGGGTCGGGTCGTGAGTGAGGAGGGGAGTTCTCGTTAGCCGCCGCCTTCAGGCGGCGCGAGGTTTTATGGTTGCAATGACGTCCGTGCGCCGACCAAGGTCGGCGGCTAACGGGTGAGTTTTAAAACGATCGCAGGCGCGACGTGTGTGAAGTGATGCGCTAAGCCGCAAGCGATGAGGGGGACTGTGGGGGGGCGTGTGGGGGGGCGGCTAATAAATTTTGCTGTTGCGTAAACGAATCCAACACGCGTTCGGTGCGTTGGGCCACGGCTTTCATGCGGTGGCGCACGGCAAGGGTGCGCATGTGGCGGATGTAACGCAGTCGTTCAGCGATGGCCAATTGTGTGTGCAATTCGCGCAAGCCTGCTAACACCGCGTGCAACGATTTGCCTGCGTCGTCGGTTTCGGTTGCTCCATAAGCCTCGGCAATTTTTGCGGGTAAGCTCACCACGGTCCGTCGCATTGATGCGATCAATCCTGCTTTTTCTTCGGGGGGCAAACGATCGGTGAACCGATAGACCGTCTCCACGAGGTCCATCGCCATTTTCCACAATGGCACTTTTTCAACCGACGTATAGGACATGAACACGTCCTCGACAGGAAAGAAATCAACAGCAAGGCTGTACTGTATTTATCGACTCGAATGCATGGCTGACTATCGTGCGATGACCGATAACCCCAACAAAACCGGCAAACGAACGTGGTAGATAACCGATTGATCGGGCTATTCGGATTATGGCAGACGATTACGCGATTGCGTTGGCGATAAAATTTCTGATCAACATCCCACCCGCCGGTTAGCCGCCGCCCTTGGGCGGCGCGTGTGCGAGGTACTGGAGTTTGTTGATGGGTTTGTTGACGGTGACGCGCCGCCCAAGGGCGGCGGCTAACGGAGAACGACACGCGGGGAATTTATGCAATCCGTGTTATACCCATCCCGTTAAAAACTCGCGCGGTCTAAATTTCCCTCTCACACAAACTCCCGGTATTCACCGGGAGCTAGCATGGAGCTAGAGCGCGAGTATTTATCGTAATCCGTGTTAGAGCGATCGTGCGCGTGCGGCCTATTGCGGTTGCCAGCGTGTGTAGATCGTGTGTCGCGGTGCATCAAACGTGATGCGAAAATTTTGCAACAGGGCCATGCCCACGCGACCAGACAATTGCGTGGAAGGTTCAAAGCTGACAGGCAAGTCGCGCAATTCCGTATCGAAAATTCGCAAGGAGCGCAGCCATGTTTCGCGCGTGGTGATGATGCCCCCGATGCCTGCGGCTCGACCGTTGCCAGCGACTGGGACCGACGCCAGCCCCGGATGATTTTGCAACAAACGGAGGGGCAGGGTGATTTCGCGATCCTGCCCGGTATCAATCAGCAAGCGCAGGCGAATCCATTGTTGGCCATCGAATATTTCCGCCCACACGTAAGGCAATCGTCCGCGCAACATCATGGGCTGACGCGTTTCATCGGCTTGTGATTCATAGCGCTTGCGTGGGTGAATGGTAAGTTTTTCGCCGCCGTCATCAAGCGTGAACGGCCGATCGATCAATGCGGGAAACCCCACGATGCCGCCGGGATTAATTTTATCAACCGAGGCATGGCGATTCAGGTTCAGCGGAATCGAGGCCAACCGATTGACATGCAACGGCACGTATTGCGTGTGGCCCACGAGCGTCCACGAAGTGACTTGTCGATATGAAAATGCTTGCGAACCGCCGATGCCGATGGCATGGCCCCCGCGATTATTTTTTGTTGTGGGTAATCCTAAACGATTGGCCAAACCCTGCGCGACGATATTCAATGACGCGCCGGTATCGAATAGAAAAAAACCGCCGTCCTGGCCATTGATCATCGAACGCGCGTACAGATGATTGTTATGCCGTCGCAGTGGGACATCCTGCGCGATCGCTTGGCCCGTCGCGGATTGTTCGGTGGCAGTTGTGTAACGTTGCGCAGATGCAGCCGAGCCCGTAGGGGAGGGTGGGGATGATGTGGAGAGGGGGGATGACGGGGAGGCCGGGGAAAATGTGTGTGGGGTGTGTGGGGTGCATGACACGCTGGTGATCGTGAGGGTTAGCACGATGAGATACGCCATCGGCGTCCGAATATTTGGCAATGCCCGGCACATGGTGCCAGTGTAGCATGACGCGCGATGGGGATGCGGTTCGCGCTTGTGGGTATCGATGCAGGTAAGCTCACGCGCCGCTTGTCACGCGCGCGACACCAAGACGTCAGCATTGCGAGGGGAATGTGGGGGGGGTATGTTGTGGGTATGTTTACGGAGCGTTTAAGTCTGAAAAAACCGGGCCTGTTTATTACCGGGACTGACACGGGCATTGGTAAAACCGTGGCCAGTTGCGCGATGGCCGCGTCGCTGCATCAACGTGGCCATCGCGTGGGCGTTTCCAAACCGATTGCCAGCGGTTGTCGTCACGATCGCGAAGGCCTGGTCAATGAGGATGCCGAAGCGTTGGCCCATTTTGCTCGCAGTCCGCACCCGTTGGATGTGATTAACCCGGTGCGCTATGCGATGCCCGTCGCGCCAGCGGTGGCGGCTGAACATGATGATCGGCCGATCGATGTGCAGGCCATCGCGCGATCGCTGCAACGTTTGGATCACGATAGCGATGTGCTGATCGTCGAAGGCGTAGGCGGAGCGCTCGTGCCACTCGATGCCACGCACACCGTGATCGACTTGGCGCGTTGGGTGGGATACCCCGTGGTGATCGTGGCCCGGGCGGTGTTGGGCACGTTGAATCACACGGCCATGACCGCTGCGGTTTTGCGACACGCCGGCTTAACGATCGCGGGCATCGTGATCAATGGCTACGACGCCGACGTGGCCAAACATGAGGACGCTTCGGTGTCGACCAATCGCCGATGGATTCAGGCCATGACCCAGTTGCCGATCCTGGCGACTTTGCCACGCGGCGAACCCGACACCACCGCGCCTGAGCGAGGCCAAATCGCACCGCCCATTCTCGAAGCCGCTCACATGATCGACTGGTTCACGATTGCAGGCCCCTCCATCACGCATTGATCCCGGTAAATACCACGACCCACATGCCAACGTTATTCGCTATTCGTCATTCGTCATTCGTCGCGCTGCATGGTTAGCCACCGCCTTCATGGCGGCGCGACGGTGCCCGGTCCAATGAACTAACGCGCCGCCATGAAGGCGGCGGCTAACGCGTTCCAACACCAGGTTTATCGTTTAACGTTTATGGTTTAGCGGGAGCGGCGAAGCCACCCATTGGCGCGCGTGTTCATGAAAAAAACGCGGGACGCTGCGCGTGTCCCGCTAAACGTGTGTGTGTGTGGATGGGTGGTGTGGTGTGGTGTGGTGTGGGGTGGGGGGGGGTTAATCGTCTTCGCTTTCGCGCGGTTCGATCGGCACTGACGTCAAGGGCATGTCGCGTTTCGGGGCTGATCGATGCAGTACGGGCGCGTCATCATCGGGGCCAAACAATTCATCGATCGACGCACGCATGCCTCGGAAACTTTCCGTTTTCGAAATCGGATTGCTTAGCGTGCCCGTCACGTGAATGCTCACCAGTTCATCTTTGAACGTGTTAAACATTTCACCCAACGCGCCAAAAACACCTCGGCCCGGATTGCGACTGAACATCCACAGGTCCACTTCCTGGGTGCTGAAAATCATTTCGCCACTGCCAACGATCGCGACCGTTGGCGCTTCGAGGTTCACACGATTCAGATGCACACGATCGCCATCGATGACAAAATCCGCCGCCGCCCGATCGAACGAACTCGACGCGGGCAATCGGAAATTGAGCAATTGCAAAACGCCCAATCCAACCGGCAATTCGTACAGTTTGGCATCGCGAATCTGCATCGCACCTCTCCCCTGTCGACTGGCAGGATCGTTTGGATTCCCGGAAACCGATAGGCCCACCGAGATCAAACCCGTGTCGCTTCGATCATTTTTATCCCCCGGTTTATCCCCCGGTTCATCCCCAGTTTTATTGGCTGAATTATTTCCCGCTTCGCTAGTATCACTTGTTTCGTTTGCCTCGTTCGTCGCGCCCACCATATTTCCTGATGCGGGTTCACGCGCTGCATCGGTTGATTCAGCATCGCTCAGCGGATTCATGAAATCACTGAGTCGCGCTTCCTGCAAACTGATTTTCATTTCAAACCGACCTTCGTCAGACAATTGCACTCGGCCATCGCCCATGATTACGCCGCCATAACAAAGCCCATCGAGATGTTCGATATTCATCCAGTTCGGCTGCTTGTCCGTGGTCATCACCAGTGTCAGTGGCTTAACCAATCGGTCGGCCATGCGCAATTCTTCGACTTCCAGATTCAAACGAATCTGCGGGTTTTCCTGGTCGGCGAATTGTTTCGTATCGATTTGCAACTGACAAATTGCATTGCGAATGTCTGCGCCCAACACGCCCGATGCGTTGAGAAAATCAACGTCTGCCAACAATTCAAGCGTCGGCTCGTCACGATCATGGGCATAGCCCGCGGGCCGATGCACCAGTGTCGCATTTTTAATTTCATAGGGGCTACGCAGCTCAATGCCATCGAGAATGCTCAACGCACCCGATGGCAAAAACGCACGCGTCGTCGGCCCGATCAATTCCGATTGCGCAGAAAACACCACGCGCGTCACTGGCACATCGCCACGCCGAATCGCGCCATCCACCTTGAACCGACCCTGACCCGATCGTGCTGGCAAACCACCATCGGCTTGCCCCAGATTGGCGGGCACATTCGCCGCCGCTGGTAGCGGGGAACTGTCATCAAACCGGGCAGTCAAGCCACGCAAATCAATCCGGTCCGGCCTGGCAACCATCTGACCTTGCACATCGTCGAGACGAATCCGATGACCATTCAAATCAAAACGCACCCACGCAGGCTTAAGCCCAAACCTAAAATCAACACCCCCCCCCACACCCCCCCCCACATTTTCCCCCACCCCCCCCACATTTTTCCCTGCATTTTCATCCGCATTTTCACCCACGTCACCCTTCGCGTTTTTCCCTGTATTTTCTGCTGCGTTTGGTTCTATGTTTTTCTCGGATTCGTCAACATCGACCACGGTTAAATCCAACTCTGCATCGAACTCGCCTTCGGGGCGATGATCGTTAAACAACGCGACCAACCGATCACGCCCGTCGATATCCGGGGCCAGCAAATCGATGATCGGATCTTCCAGTCGCAGTTTTTCGCCCAGGATTTTCATCACAAAGCGCGTGGTCTGGGTCGACCAATCGCCATGGCCGTGCATCGTCAGCTTCGATTGACCATGTTGGGCCTGAATGTCATCGAATGAAATGCCCTGGTGGCCGATCGTAATTTTTCCGGCCAAGCCGTCCAACGCGTAACGTCCGTGGTATGGCGACGCCTGCCCGTCATGCATCGTGATTTGCACATCAAACCCAACGCCATCGATGCCATTCGGGTCTGCAAAAATACGTGTTTGCGCATCGGCAGTCCCGGTGATGTTGGCATCACGCACCCACTGGTCTTCGGGCTTGGGCACCGACGCGATCAGCAACGCATCGATGGGCAGTCCTTTGGTCGTCACTTGAATTTCCGGCTCGATGATCACCTGGCCATCGTCGGTTTCACTGAATCCAACGTGTCCGTTGGCGACGAATGTACCACCATGCAAACCCGTCCCATGCAGATCCACAATCTTCACCATGTCCGGCTCGATCACCAATTGCCCACTCGTGATGCGAATCGGATAAGGCCAATATCGAAACAGCAAATCACTGTGACGAATATCAACTGTCGTGTGGCTCGTGTATTTCTGGTCCGGACCCAGGGGTCGTTCTACTCGCGTAACCACATCGCACACACCACCCAGATTAAAAATCGGCAACGTGGCATTCGCATCACGGGCTTGGGCCGCATCGGTGGTGAGCAATCCCTGCGCAACCAGTTCGCCTAGAATTTCCTGATCAAAAAACACGTCGATAATTTCGCGACGATCTTCCGGCAGCGCTTCGTACAACACCTGATCAATCGGCACACTCTGGCCTGTCACATTCACAACCACATGCGCATCATTCCCAGGCGGTTTGATTTTTCCGGTGACAGCCACCTGGGCGCCGGTGGGCCCGTGCCCGGTAATTTTTACGATTTCAACGCGTTCCTGATCGAAGCGCAGCGTCCCTGATGCCTGTTCCAACGGATAGGGGAATCGCGCATATCGAACGCTCGCATCGGCCAAATGCACTTCGCCGCGATAGTCGATCATGGCGCCCACGGTTTCCCGGGATAATTCCACCGACGCGGTAAACGATCCGCTCGGCGTGAAAAGCCAGAATTGTTTCTGGGCAATCTCAGGCAGGGCCGGCAAATAATCAGGCCGTTGATCGATCTGGATCGGCCCGATTTTCGCATGGGCGCGAAACGGTGCGTTCAAATCGTAACCATCAATCGAACCGCGAATGTCGTAGTCGATGTTCTCGATCTGTCCGATCATTTCATCGATGCGAATGTCACTGTCGGTGGCGACGAACTTCGCTTGCCGCACATGCATTCGCGATTGGTATTGATCGAAGGGCAGGTTCAATTCAATATCGCGCACCGCCAACGCGACGTTCAAACCATCCTCGGGATCATACGACAGGGTAGCGGTGGGCAAGGACCCCGCGGGTTCCAAACGATCCCACCATTGCCGCAAGCGCACCGGTAAAAAATTTCGTTGCGGGCCATCAATCGAAAAACGTTCCAGATCAGCCGACAGCGCTAACGTCATCACATCGAACTGCCCGCGTAACACCCAGCCGTTGACATGATCGCGTCGCAATTCTCGCAGGTTGTACATGTACGTGGTGGGTTGTGAGACCAACTGATTCATGTTGCCGCCGAATTGCAGATCGCCCGATTGGTCGTAATGATTATTTTCGATAGTGGCAAAAATGATCTTACCTTGATCGATATAAACCGACGGCAGTTTCGCGGGGATGTGGCTTTGCTCTTCGGTCGTTTGAGGCACATCGTCTTCACGGCGTTGGAGCAATTCAAAATTCACCAGTTCGCGATCCAGATCTTCCACCAGGTAAAACGTCGGCGAAATCAATCGCACAGTCGCGGCGTCGAGTCGACCTTTGATCAGATCAAACAGGTTCTGTTCCACACGAATTTCGCGTGCTTCGAACAGACGCTGCGCACGTTCACCCACATCCGTATCGGCAGGCATTTTACGCAGGTCCATTCGCACGCCACTCAACACCAATTGGCCGTCCAGCAGAAACTGCGCCGAATCGATATGCACGCTCGTGTCCGTGAGCTGTTCGATGATATCCGTGGCCATCGTGCGCACACGAGCAGGGCTTGTCAGATAGCGATACCCCACGATCAACACCAGCACGAGCGTGATCAGCAGCAACCCGATCGTGCGCACGCAAAATTTTAAGGATTTGCCCCGTCGAGGTTTGTACCATGGGCGCGGCGCATGCTTATCAACCCCAGCCACGGCGGCTGAACCTGTAGGCTCTTCCGCTTTGGTGGGGGCTTGACCCTGGGGATCAATTTCTCGCTCACTCAACATTGGCCCCTTCGTCACCCGCTATCGCGCCATGGCAATATTTGATATCGTAGGCCGTTTCACACAAAAACCCAACTTTCCTGCATTGGATTTCACCATGACCGACACCCCTTCCCACAATTCCTCCGAATCCTCCACTTCCCCCGACACGACCGCTGACGACGCGCCGCAGACCAAGCCTATCATTGAATTCGATGATTTCCTCAAGATCGATTTGCGCGTCGCGACCATCACCGCCGCGGAGCATCATCCCAACGCTGACCGCCTGCTCAAATTGCAGCTCGACGTCGGCCCGCTCGGACCGCGGCAAATCTGTGCGGGCGTGCGCAAGTATTACGAACCCGATTCCCTCGTCGGAAAACAGATCGTCATCGTCGCGAACCTGGCTCCACGCAAAATCCGTGGCGAAATTTCCAACGGCATGCTGCTCGCCGCCAGTGCGGTCCTGATCGACGACGACGGCAACGAATCGGTGGATGATGTGGTCCTGTTGGCTCCGGGCAAAATCGTACCGCCCGGATCGACCGTGGGATGAGCCTTTCATGCAAACTAATATCGGCTCTTTACCCATATCAGCTTGCATCCCCCCCCCCCACCCCCCCACATTCCCCCCGCATTCTCTCCCACATTATTGCCCCCACGTTTCCCTGCGTTTTCTTTACCGGTGTTGGGGCACAGGTTCGCGATTGGGCGCGTCTTTCGTGCGCTATGACATCCGGTAATAACGACTGTCACAGATCAATACGACGTATCGCGAGTTAGCCT
>JAUHYI010000175.1 GCA_030426385.1 Phycisphaerae bacterium | reverse complement strand
CGAATAAGCCTTGGGCATCGCAACCTCCATGTCGTAGTGATGCCCCTATTGATAACCGATTAAACGCTGTGGCGCTAGAGAAAAGGTGAATCCGCTCTATGATTGAAATGGGCATGCTATAGAACGTTTTGCAAAATTTCTGGCCTAAAGATATTCACGCTGGACAGGTCATTTAAGTGACTCGCTCGGATTGCAACGCGGTGACAAATAGCGCAAATAACGCAAGACGCGCTAACGCCTGAGCGTTCATGTCATGCGAACACTGAAATGATTGGGATCACGCGGCGCGTTTGCCGCGGTTATTCTGACCGCCGCGATTGATCGGCTTGCCGTTGGCATCGATGACGCGAGCAGTGCCTGCCCACGGGAGGCGAGCGTGGCGTTTGCGTTTGGGTTTGCCGCGACCCTCGAGCATGATGCGAAACGCGCGATTCATACCTGCCTGCGTGATCACGCCGGGCAGGTTGGGATGGGTCAATGGATTTTTGCCGAAGGCTTGCAGGTCATCTCGGCGGACCATGCGATGCACCGTGCCATCGTCGGTGACAAAAGTGTAGACCTTGATCTGCTGTTTAACGATCGCGGTGGCCACCTCGCGAGCGGTGATGCCCAGGGCACTAGGCACCAGTTTCAAGGGCACAGGATTACCCAGACGCAGAAACCATTCGTTGTAGGTCATTTTGGTCGGCATATCAGAGTCATCGGCGACGTGACCGGCCGTGTTGAGCCGTGCATCAAAACGATGATGCAGGGACCGATAATGGTGGGCCTGATCAGGTCACGGTGATCGCGCGTGAATCCATGAGGCGTGATCGTGTACCATGTTGAGCGTGAGTGGGCGGGTTTGTTTTGACACTGATCAGCACACGCGATTACGCAGGGAATTTTGGTATGGCTATCAACACATTGTTTTTCGGATTGATTTTGGTGGCGTTAGGTTTGCTCGGCTACATTGCCACCGATGCAGCGAGTATGACCGCGTTGATCCCCGCGATCTTTGGAGTCGGGTTGGTGATTTGCGGCGTGTTGGCCTTCAAACAGGCGCGGCGCATGATGGCGATGCATATCGCGGTGCTCATCGGACTGATCGGATTCCTGGCCGCGCTGGGCCGTTTGATTCCAACCCTGATCAAGGGTGGCGGCAGTGTCGCGTCATTGACCAGCCTGGCCATGATGGGGTTGGTGTGCGGCTTGTTCGTGGTGTTGTGCGTGCGTTCGTTTATCGCCGCACGAAAAAATCGTCAAGCGTCACAGCCGGCGAATTGACTTAAGAAACACATCGCGATCGTAAATGGCCAAGCCGATTTTGTCGTCGGCTGCGCCATAATAAACCCATAGCTCATCGTCGCGTTCGAGCACAGCCGTGGGGAACACCACATCATTGACGAAACCTTGGCGTTCGAAATCTGCTTCGGGTTTCATGATCGGGCCATCGGAATAACCAATGATTTTGGCGGGGTTGTCGTGGTCGAGCAGGATCAATGCGCCGACGTACATGCCCACGTGCGATTCGTCCGAGCCCGCGGTTTTGTCGTTGCCATGATACAGTTCGACCCAGCCCTGATCGGTGCGAAACGGCGGCGCCCCAGCACCGATGCGACCGGTCGACCAGGGGAAATCCGCTCCGCCGAAAAATCGCTGGTGATCGCCCCAGTGATTGAGGTCGTTCGATTGGGCGAGCCACATTTCGGGCATGCAGAATTTGGTGTTGGGATTAGGCCGATGCATGCACATGAATTGGCCGTCGAATTTTTCCGGGAACAACACGACGTCTTTGTTTTCCGGCACAAAACAAGGTTCGTGGCGATCGAAGGTTTCGAAATCAGTGGTGGTCATGATGGCGGTGCAAACGCCGAAGGGGCTGACCGCCACGTAGGTGATGTAATAGGTATCGCCGATGCGGGTGATGCGTGGGTCTTCGATGCCGAAGGTTTCGTAGTCATTGGTGGGAAACAGCGTGGGGCCGGCGCGGTCGATGGTTTTGCCATCAGCCGAATGATAAACGCGCAGGGTTGAAATGAAATTGAGGCGGGTGGTGCCGTTGGGCAATTCGTAAACCCGCGGATCGACCTCGTGAATCTGGTCGGCGGGCACGCGATCCATGGTGATGCCATCAGCATTGGTTTTGGTCAGGTCGTAGCCGAAGATCGTGAAATGATCCTCAGTGCGATGACGAGGTCGCTCCGCCACGCGGGCCATGATGACCACACCATCGTCGGTTTGGATCACACCGGGATTGAAAGCGCCGACGACTTCGAGATCATCGCGAGTGGGTTTGATGTCGTCCGGGGTGAGCAGGCAATGAGATTTTTTTCGTGTGAGCATGCACCCATGATAGGGAAAAGATAGGAAAAAATCAGGATGTTGCTGTTTCGATGCGTGTGCGCAGGTTGTCGAGCACGTTCATGAAATTGATGTAACTGTCGTAGGGCGATTCATAGGGATTGAAATATTTATGAACGTCGCCGTCGGCAAAATACTTGGTGCACATGTAATAGAAATGGTCGGACGTGGTGAGATAACGCCAATCGCGCAGGATGTTCGTCGCATCCGTATGTTTGGAAGCAGCGATGGATTTAACGCGCGGCTCAAGTTTGTACAGTTCTTGCAACGCGTTGGACTGCATGGCATTGCCCAGCCATGCGGACAAGTCACGTTCAGTGTCCGCCCAACTGATCATGTGCGGTGCGTTGAAATCGTCCACCGGTTTGTAGCGTTCAATGATTTCAGAAGGCGTGGCAAAATCGTTGTGTTTGGAATTGAGAATCGCCGCAGGCAATTGATCAAGAAAATCAAAGATGCCGGTGGATTCCCATTGATGTTCGCCGAATGTTTCGTAGTCGAGAAAGAGATTGCAAGCCACGCCATGTTGATCGCCGTCGCTGTTGATGCGGTTGA
>JAUHYI010000114.1 GCA_030426385.1 Phycisphaerae bacterium | reverse complement strand
ATCGTTGATCACCCGACGCCGCAGATCCATTGAGTATGCCTGTGCCATATCGACCTCCTTGTCGTGAAGCCTATGTCATAACCGATTCATGACCGTGGCGCTAGAGAGAAGGTGAATCCGCTCTAGTGTACGTGTATAGAGATGTTTAGCGGGCGACGCGCAGCGTCCCGTGTTTGGGGGTTTACCTGAATCATAATTGCGCTCAACACGGGACGCTGCGCGTCACCCGCTAAACATGAATGCCAGCGTGTTTCACCCCACGCTGCGCACCGCGTCGATTGAACCGGCCAGACCTAGCAGGATGCTGATGATGCCATTGACGGTGAGGAACGCGAGGTTGAGGTGATTGGTTTTTGATTTCCAGATCAGGGCATGTTCGATGATCAGCAGCAGGGCGACGAGGACCACCGCGATGGCGTAGTAGGTGCCCAGCGTAGGACTGAGTTGGCCCAGCGTGATCAGTAATGCCAGCGCGATCAGGTGCAGCGCGCGGCTGATCCAGAGTGCTGCTGATTCGCCCAGTCGGGATGGCAATGAAAATAAACCGGTGGCCCGATCGGTGGCGACATCCTGCAATGCGTAGATGATGTCGAACCCGGCGACCCATGCGGTGACCATGCCCGCGAGCAGGTAGGGTTCAGCGGTGGACAGGTACGATGGCTCGACGGCAATGGCGGCAGCGAGCGGACTGATGCCCAGGGCGACGCCTAAAAACAAGTGACATAACGCGGTGAATCGTTTGGTGAAACTGTAGCCGCATAGCCAGGCGAGTACAGCGGGCGACAGGATCAATGGCCAGGGGTTGTGATTGATCAGCCAGAATCCTGCGGTGATGAGGATGAACAATGCGGCGGCGATCAATGCGGTCATGGCCATGAATCGTGACGACACACGGCCACTGGGGACGGCGCGGTTTTTGGTGCGCGGGTTGGTGGCGTCGATTTTTCCGTCGGCCCAACGATTGACCGACATGGCCACGGTGCGGGCGGTGATCATGGCCAACACGATCAGGATGACCGTGACGATGCGCGGCAAACGATCGGCATACGCTGCGGCCAGGAATGTGGCCAACAATGCGAACGGCATGGCGAACACCGAATGCGACAGCTTGATATCCCGAGCGACGTGGGTGAGGCGCGTCCAGTGATTGGTTGTCGCAGTGGTGGTGGTCATGAGGTGGTCGTGAAGTTGTGTGTTACGCGAATTATGTGTTGCGATGTTGGCTGATGTTTATGGCTTGGGTTGGGCCCAGCGCACGTTCAGATCATGCGGTACGCCAACCAGATCCAACACACGGCCGACCAAGAAGTCAACCAGTTCGTCAATGGTTTTAGGCAACATGTAAAACCCCGGACTGGCAGGGCACACGATGGCACCGGCTTCGGTGACGGCCTGCATGTTACGAATATCGACAAGGCTCAGCGGTGTTTCGCGATGGACCAGTACCAGGCGTCGCCGTTCTTTCAAGGTTACGTGGGCGGCGCGATGCAAG
Organism: Phycisphaerae bacterium; assembly: GCA_030426385.1. GTDB lineage: Bacteria > Planctomycetota > Phycisphaerae > Phycisphaerales > Phycisphaeraceae > JAUHYI01. The sequence continues at coordinate 13,606 of JAUHYI010000114.1, read as the reverse complement.
AGATTTTGTGCGCTGCCATTGGCGACGGCGGACATTGTGTTGGACGAACAGGGGATGACGATCATGCCATCGTGCGTAAACGAACCGCTGGCAATCGAGGCGCCGACATCGCGATAGTTGTGCAGAAAAAAGCGATCGGTCGGCAAGTCTTGCGACGCATCGTGTCCGGCCAAGGCGGGCAGGTCGATACCTTCCATGCCCAGTTCGTCGTGCAACAAACGTTGGCCCAGCGGGGTGACCACCAGATGCGTTTCGATATTCGCGGCCACGAGCAATTGCACCAGGCGCTGGGCATAAATCGCACCGCTGGCACCGGTGATGCCGACGATCAAACGTTGGGGAGAGTCGGTGGAAGGCATGGACTGATTTTAGTCGAAATGGTGGGCATCAAAAAACCCACGACAACGGGGCGTGGGTTTGTGAACAAAAAGATGTTGGGGGCGGCGGTGTTCTGTTGGGGGCAGGGGGGTATGTGGGGTATGTGGGGGGCAGGGCAACTTAAGTTGCCCTGCCGATTGGTGGTCGGCATTGCGTTAATACCAATCGCGCTACCCGTAATCGTCCATGCATGCAGGGGAAAACGTGGGGAAAGGTGGGGGGGGTGGGGGGTTAGCGGGGTTCGGTTTGGACGGTCATTTTGATGTTGGCACCGGAGAGGTTGATGGCTTTGACGCGCAGGTTGCGTTTTTCATCGACTTTGAAAACGGGGTCGAAGGTTTTACCTGCGTAGACTTCTTCGAGTTTGGCGAGCAGGCGTTTTTGTTCGCCCGCGGCTTCGTCGCCGAGTTGTGAGGCGAGTTGTTCGAGGGGCAAAGCCATTTCGCCGCCTTTGATTTCGCTGAGTTTTAATGTGGCCATGCCGCTGGACGCGATTTTGATGTCGAACAACATGCTGACGGGCCGGTCGATGCCTTTACGTTGAACGCGAAAGGCGCTGACCAGTTTGCCGTTTTTCACGGTGACCATGGGGTTGGTCACGCCTTCGGGAAATGTGAACCCCTGGCCTGCGGCGACGGATTCAAAACGTGTGGCCAACCATGCGTTGGCTTCGTCGGGCGTGACGGTAATTTCGCGCGGGGTTTGATCGATGACCACCGCCTGATCGCCTTCGCCGGTTGAGCGAACGATCGCGCCACCGGCAGCGCGTGTGGCTGATTCAATCGCGCTGGTGCTGGTGGGATTTTCACCACTGGCAAACACGGATGTCATTTGCGAGACCACGCGATTCTGCACATTGTCTGCGATGATCGCCAATTCTTCCTGGGTGTGCGATTCGATGAACTGTTGGTTTTGGGTCCAGTATTCGGGGTCCTGGTTGAAACGCCACGCCATGTAGCCCATGGCACTGCCCGCTAAAACCAACATGACGGCCAAAATCAGAACCAGTCGTTTGAAAAATGTTTTCATGGATGTGTTCCTGTCTGAGCTGTGTTTTGCTGTGTTGTGGCGAAAGCGGTGGGTTGTGGCATCAGGTGTTCAAGTGTTCTGGTGTTGCGTGATTCAGGCGATCAATTGCGTGGCTGTGTCCCATAATCGTTGATGTAACTTTTCGTGATCGGTCACGATGTCGATGCATTTTTCCAGCGCGATCAAACGAGCCATGGGTTGGGATTGTTGGTCAGCATGATTGATGCCTGCATCGCCTAATAGTTCGGAGGTGTCGATAAACCAATCGGCGATTGTGCAAGATGACTGAATCTTTGGTGCAGATGAACCTGTTGAAACATATTTATCGCCCCCATCGCGATAGTTTTCTCGCCAGATTGCGGGAGGCGCAGGGCGTTCGATATGGAATGATAGTTCGCCGAATGCGGAAATTTTCCAAAGGTCGCCATCGGAATGATTGTTGGTAAACAGCACTTCGATATGGCGATGCTGTTGCCGGGCCGCGGTGATCAGTTGCTTGGCATCGTCAGGCGTGTGCGGATGACTGACAACCACGCAGCCATATTGGATATCAGACAGGATCGATTCGATAGGGCCTGATAATGTGGATGTGCCCAGCCGCACCTTGCCCTCAGCCGCAATCATGCGACGCTGACGACGGCATTCCTGCAACGGCATGAGAATACGCCGATAGTAGGGCCAATCTTCCGCTTGTCGGGCTAAGGACAGCGCATGCAGGCAATGCATTTCGCATGTCAGATAATCCATCCGCGACAACGCTACACTCGCCTCCTCCATCACCCCCCCCACCCCCCCCACATTCTCCCCCACATTTCCCCCGGGATTTCCTCCGGCATTTTCCCCGGCATTTTTTGGCACATTCCCTTCCGCATTTTTACCCGTGCTCTTTACGTTTTTTTCAACGTTACCACTTGCGCTTCCTGTCGTGGTTTGAGTTGCATTGGCTTTCGTGTTCATACCCCTGATTCTAACGCCTAAATCAGCCACAGGAGAAATGGCAGCGGCAACACCACGAATAACAGCGTATTCACCAGCCAGGTGGCACTGGCCAAACGCACATCGAGATGAAACAGGTTGGCGGTCATCACGGAAAACACCGCCGCGGGCATATACGATTCCAGAATGATGGCCCGCACCATCACCGGGTTAATCGCCCAAGGCGTTTGTTGAATGGCTTGGATAATCAACCAGGCCAACAGCGGTGCGAATGTGAATCGAATAAACACCAGAAACAAATGATGTTTGAAATATTGCATGGGATTGCCCAGACGCAGTCGCAAGCCGATGCCGAGGTATCCGCCGAATGACGCAGCGTAGAACATGACGGTGATGATTTTGTAATCAGTAATCCACTGCGGAAAGGGAACATGGGTGATGGATAGAATCACGCCGACGATGGCGGTATACATGGATAGCGCGGGCAGACAGATAAAACTTTTGAGCATTAATCGCGAGATGGATTTTGGGACGCCCTGTTCGTGTGGGGCGAAATGCGCAGCCATGGGGTATAGCACGATGATGCCGAACGCGGCCATGATGGTGACGTACACGATGCCATAGCCGCGTGATGCTTCGGGTGGATCGAGCATGACGTAACAGAGAAACGCGCCCATGGTTGAGCCGGTGTTGGACACGCCCGCAGAGATCGCCATCACGCCGATGGCGTTGCGATCATTTCCCAGCCACCATCGGGCCAGTGGAATCGCCACGAGGGCAGGCACGATCACCATGGCCGGCACGATGACCAACAACCATGCGGTTTCCGGATCGATGGGCATGCGCCAGATGCTCAGCAATGCCACCGCGGACCAGATCCATGTGACCGTGTGAAAGTGAATAGGCCGACTCAGTGATTCATCGAGCCAACCCCGACGGCGCGCTGCATAGCCGAGCACCAGCGTAGCCAGTCCGAAGAGCATGAAAATCACAAATTGCCACGTTGCAGAATTCATAACAGGGATGCATCATTTCATCAGGTGGGGCCGCTTGCATTTGTATCGTCATACAAATGGCGAGGAACCCAGTTGGCGTTGGTCGTCAGCGTGAATGCCACGTCAAGCGGCGGCCAGCCACTGTAAAACTGACAAGACAAGCGGGGGAAACGTGGGGGGTGGGGGGGGGGTTATTCGTTGACGAATGCGTTGTAGATGGCTTGCACGGCCGTTTCGAAATCGTCGGTTGATACGCCGACGATGATGTTGATTTCGCTGGACCCCTGATCGATCATGCGAATGTTGACCTTGGCCTTGGCCAGTGCGGTAAACACCTGGGCGGCCATGCCCGGCGTGGATGCCATGCCGCGACCGACGGTGGCGATCACCGCCATGTTGGGCAGCACATTCAATCGTTCGGGTTTGCATTCGGCCCGGATGTCGTCGAGCAGAGCTTCGATTTTTCCCTCGACCTGACTGTCGGCCACGACCACGCTCATCGTGTCAATGCCGCTGGGCGTGTGTTCATAACTGACGCCGTGGGATTCAAACACCGACAGCAATTTTCGGCCGAACCCGACCTCGTTATTCATCAGTGATTTTTCCAACGCGAACACGGTGAAGTCGCGTCGGCCTGCGATGCCGGTGATGTTGCCGGTGTTGACTGACAGGTCGGCCTGATTGTCGGAGACGATCATCGTGCCCGGATCGTCGGGATCGTTGGTGTTGCGAATGTTGACCGGAATGTTGGCCGCACGCGCGGGGAAGATGGCTTCATCGTGTAACACCGATGCGCCCATGTAGGCCAGTTCGCGCAGTTCGCGGTAGGTCAGTTGTTCGATTTTTTTCGGATTAGAAACGATGCGTGGATCGGTCATTAATACGCCCGACACGTCGGTCCAGTTTTCGTAGATCGACGCGCCCACGCCGTAGGCCACCAACGCGCCGGTCACATCCGAACCCCCGCGACTGAACGTAAATATCTGGCCGTTCGGCCCCGCGCCATAAAAACCCGGCACGACCGCTCGATCCAATTTTCCCACGCGCTCGGCCAACTTGCCGCGCGTCTGTTCCATATCCAATTGCCCGTTCGATTTGAATGCAATCACATCCGCCGCATCTACCGCTTCGCAATCCAACATCGCCGCAACGATCAGGCTGTTCAGATATTCACCGCGACTGGCGGCATAAATTTTGTCCGCGCCATTACGAATGTCATCACGCACGCGGTCCAACGCCTGGGGCAAATCCGTTTTTCCGGTCAAGCCTAGATCGCTGACAATCTGTTCGTAGCGATCGCGTATTCGGCCATACACTTCGTCAAACGAAACGGCTTGCGCCGCGGCGGCCTGGCATAAATAGAACAGGTCGGTGATTTTCTGGTCGTCGGGCGTGCGCTTGCCCGGTGCCGAGGGCACGACATAGCGCCGATCCGGGTTGGATTCCACAATAGCGCGAACCTTGCGGAACTGTGACGCATCTGCCAGGGAGGTACCACCAAATTTGCAAACAATGCTAGCCATAGGGGCGGCTATGGTACCCGATTTTTCCTCAATCCGACGAGTCTGTATACTATCCCGCAGGTCGCCCCGATCCCCCCCCAATAATAAGCCCGGGTGGCGGAACTGGCAGACGCGCCGCGTTGAGGTCGCGGTGGGAGTTAAATCCCTTGGAGGTTCGAATCCTCTCCCGGGCATTTCAGGATCGTGTCAGTGAGTCACTTGTGGCCTAACAATCTGAGCCCTAAAGTCAGCGCCCTGATGTCAGCGCCCTGATGTCTGGGCCTTGATGTCACGGTTTTGTATTCAGGGTAGGGTGGGTTAAGCACAGCGAACCCACCAGCCGGTTTTACCAACTAGCGAGAACCATGATGGGTTCGCTGAGCTTAACCCAACCTACGCAAGAGATCGTCTGGGCTCCTGGCACCCAACCGTAACGATCTGACGATCTGAGGATCTGTTGTTAGCCGGGTCGGATTAGCGACGGTCCAGCGGCTGATGAGCATTATTATGCTTCGCGAATTGCACATCTCGAATTTGGCCGTCATTGAGGACGCTCGCATTGAATTAAGTGATGGGCTTAATGTTTTTACAGGCCAGACCGGCGCCGGTAAGAGCCTGCTGCTCGGTGCGTTTGAATTACTGTTGGGCCTGCGCTCGGCCAGCAACATGTTGCGGGCAGGCAGCGATGAGGGGCGCGTGTCAGGCGTATTCGAATTACGCGACCAAGCGATGGCCAACCAGATCAGCGAATTGGCCGACCAGACCATTGAGTCGGGCGACGGCATTCTGATCACCCGAAAATTGCATGCCTCGGGCCGCACGTCGGTGAGTGTCAATGGACAACCAGCGACCACCGCGATGGTGCGGGCCATCGGCGAACAACTCGTCGACATCCATGGCCAACACGATCACCAGTATTTGTTGAAGCCTTCCAACCAGTTGTGGCTGATCGACAGCGCGGGCGAGCTGTTGGCGTTGCGTGAACAGTTCGCGGAAATCGCGGGCCAGTTGCGGGCCATGCGTCAACGTCGTGATGATCTGAACACGTCGCAGTCGTTACGGGATCAACAAATCGAACTGTACGAATTCCAGGCTGACGAGATCGACGCGGTCGAGCCTCAGGAAGGCGAGTACGCGGAGCTGCAAGCGCGACACGATGTGTTGGCCAATGTGCAGAAATTGCAAAAGCATGCCAGCACTGCCTACGCGGCGTTGTATGACACCGATGGTGCGATCACCGAACGGTTGCAACTGGTCACGCAGGTGTTATCCGAACTGTCGGAAATCGATCCGGAACTCAACGAGTTGGTCGATACCATTCGCACCGCGACGCTGTCATTGCAGGATGCTTCGTATGAACTCAATCGCTACACCGATCGCCTCGATTTTGATCCCAACGAAGTCGGCGAGGTGGAGCAACGACTCAACGAACTTAATCGCCTGATTCGAAAATATTCTCCGCAACAGACTGACGGCGACGATCCAATCCGCGCGGTGTTGCAATACCGCGAAGAGATTCGCCTGAAACTGGAAAACCTGCGCAGCGAACGTCGGGATTACGGCAACATTGAAATGCAGATTTCCGAATACGCGGTGGCGCTCGATGCCATCGGCCGACAACTGACCACAGCCCGACGCGAAACAGCGGACCAGTTACTGCCGCAGATTGAAACCCAACTGCGCGGCCTGGGTATGAACGATGCCACGTTGCAAATCGAATTCACCACGGCCACGCTCGACGATAACCTCGGCGATAAAACCGATCGCGATTCGGTCAGCGGTTTCGATACGGTGGAAATGATGATTCGGCCCAACCCCGGTCAACCCGCGCGGCCGATTCGAAAGATCGCATCAGGCGGTGAACTGTCGCGCGTGATGCTGGCGCTTAAATCCGTTTTGGCCAGCCATGATCGCATCAGCGTGCTGGTGTTCGACGAAATCGATGCCAACATCGGCGGGCGTTTGGGCACCGTCATTGGCCAACGCTTGAAACAACTGACCCACACCCAGCACCAGGTGTTATGCATCACGCACCTGCCCCAGATTGCCGCGTTTGCCGATCGACATTTCAAAATCACCAAATCGATTACTGGCAAAGGCAAAACCAAATCCACCCGCACCACGGTTGACACCTTGATCGGCAACGCTCGCATCGACGAACTGGCCGAAATGCTCGCAGGTACCGGTGCAACCAAAACCACTCTCAAACAAGCCCGCGAATTGATTGCTGCGGCAGAGTGATACTCGTCGGGTTAAAAAATCGTGTGGTTTAAGGTTTTCGCTTACCCCCCACCCCCCCACACTACCTCCCACACACACGACTTCACATGAACCCCCGGTATTCACCGGGGGCTAATATGAGACAATACTACGCAACGCTACGTACGCAATACGAGGTAACGCACGCATGGCTAGTGCGATTGAACGTATGAGTTCTCAGCGAGATTGAATTAGTTCTGACCAACCGTCAACGGCACGGGCTGTTCGCGCACGGTGTGTGTGGGTGCGACCGCAATCTGTAGCGGAAGCCGTTTGCCATCGGGGTCGCGGGGGATGTTGTCCTCGTCGACGATGCGCTGGATGGCCATGATGCCTTCGATCAGCGTTTCCGGTCGCGGGGGACAGCCCGGGACATACACGTCCACCGGGATGAACTGATCGATGCCTTGCACCACGGCATACGTGTCGAACACGCCGCCGGTCGAGGCACAGGCGCCCATGGATATCACCCATTTCGGTTCAGTCATCTGTTGATAGATGCGTTGGAGCACGGGCATCATTTTGATCGACACACGCCCGGCGACGATCAATAGATCGCTCTGTCGCGGACTGAAGCGCATGACCTCGGCACCGAATCGGGCCAGGTCGAATCGGCTCGACGCGGTGGCCATCAGTTCGATCCCACAGCACGCGGTGGCAAACGGCATCGGCCACAAGCTCGATCGGCGCGACCAGTTGATCACGTTGTTGAGCTTCGTGGTCAGAAACATGTCAGCGGGGAGTGCGGATTCGATACCCATGGTGTTTGATCCTACTTGTTCGGTGGTCCGGCACAGGGTTGTACGGATTATCGGCGCTATGCGTGTGTAACTAGATGATAGACGCCGCGTCGGTTCACGCCAAATTGGGGATTGAACAAACCGATGGTTTTGGACCGATAGCAGGGGGGTGTCCGTTCTATCAACGATCAAATCTGTGATGCAAACGATTCATGCGGGACGTGGCCTGGCCGCGTGGCTGCGGTTTAGCATGGGTAAACGTCTGATCGGGGGCGACGAAGCCCTGCGGATGACCAGTGAATACGCCGCGAGTTGGCCCGGACGCGGGGGCATTTATGCTCGGCAATTTTTTTATCGGCGGGTGCTCTCGCATGTCGGCCGTGATGTCTATTTCGGGTTCGGCACACTCTTGAGTAAAACCCAGGCCTCCATCGGCGATCAAGCCTACATCGGCCGATTTTGCACCATCGGGTTGGCGAGCCTCGGCAATCGCGTGAAGCTGGCTGACCATGTGCAATTGCTCAGCGGAGGCCATCAACATAACACGCAACATAACACGCAAGATGGCGCACAAGACGGCCCGCAACACAGCGAAGACGGGCAATATCGCGCGATCACCATCGGCGACGATGCCTGGATCGGTGCCGGGGCGATCGTGATGGCTGATGTCGGTGCTGGGGCGATCGTGGCCGCAGGGGCAGTGGTGACCAAGCCGGTTGCTGCGCACACGACGGTGGCCGGCGTACCTGCTAAGCCGATCGCGTCAACAAGTATTTCCCCGTCCAATTCGCAAACGCAGGCCCCATCACAAGCGGCGTGAGTATTAGGTGGGTAGATGTGTGGGGGGCAGTGGGGGCAGTGGGGGGGGGTAATACCAATTCCGCAACATACACGCGCGTGAATTTGATTTTTATAGTTAGCTAGTTAGCCGCCGCCTTTACGGCGGCGCGAAAGGTGCGTCAAACCCAGGCCATCGCGCCGCCATAAAGGCGGCGGCTAACGCGCGAGTTTTTAATGGGATGAGTATCAGTGTGTAGGTGGTGTGGGGACAGTGAAGGGGGGGGATAATCGGCACGACCCAAGTAACCCGCACAATCGGCCGATACATCATGTACGCATGATCCGATTTACCCACGAACTCGACAGCGCGTCCCATTCTCAACTGGATGCGTTTATCACCACGCACGGCACGTTGGATCACGATCCACGTTGGTTATCGGTATTGCAAAATGCCATGGGGCATCGGCCGATGTCGTTGGTCGCGCAGGATGAGCATGGCGTGATCAATGGTTATCTGCCGTTGGCGTTGGTGACCTCGCGTTTGTTTGGCCGATTTCTCGTGAGCTTGCCTTACCTGAATCGTGCGGGGCTGCTTGTCAAAAACGATGACCCACAGGTGACTGCGGAATTAATTGACCAGGCGGTGCTGTTGGCTGACATGCATCAGGTGGACTACCTGGAATTGCGACACGATGCGGCGCATGAGCATGACAAGCTGGGCTTTCGTCGCGATGAAAAGGTGCGCATGGTGTTGGACCTGTCAGCCATGCCTGATGCTGATGCGTTGTGGTCGCATTTCAATGCGAAAGTGCGCAACCAGATTCGCAAGGGTGAAAAAAATAATTTGTCGATTCGATTTGGCCGTGATGCGGCGATGATCGATGCGTTTTACGATATTTTTTCGGTGAACATGCGTGACCTGGGCACGCCGGTGTATTCGCGTGGCTTGTTCGAACGAATCATCGCGCTGTTCCCGGATGAATCGGAATTGGCCGTGGTGACGCATGACAACCAACCGATCGCCGGGGCGATGTTGATCCATGATCGGACATCCACGACGGTGCCGTCAGCTAGTTGTTTGCGAGCATTCAATGCGACCAACGCGAACATGTGGATGTATCACCAGTTGTTGCTACGCACGATTGAGCGGGGCAACACCGCGTTTGATTTTGGCCGATCCAGCGAAGATTCGGGCACCTATCGTTTCAAAAAACAGTGGGGTGCTGTGCCTCATTCAACCGTCTGGCAATACCACGTGCGCCGCGGCGATGTGCAACGCATGCGCCCCGATGCCCCGGGCAATCGCCGCAAAGTCGAAGCCTGGAAAAAATTACCCGTGTGGGTCACCAAACTGGCGGGCCCCTCGATCGTGCGCGGGATTCCCTGATCTTGAGAACATCCCAACCGCACGTTTAGCGACAGACACGCAGCGTCCCGCGTTTGGCGCTTGACCTGAGACTACAGGTGGCTGCGCCGCATCCACTAAACGATACCTGAGGAATTGGAGCGATCTTGCCATCATGGCCTATGACTGGGCATCAACGGCGCGTTCCCCGTGTCGGTGTTGATCGCCATCGGCGTCCACAGAATGAAAGTCGCGCCGTGGCCCGGTTCGCTTTCGATTTCAATTTGGCCTTGCAGTAAATCCGCCAGTTCTTTGCTGATGGTTAAGCCCAGGCCGGTCCCGCCATGGGTTTTGGTGACCGATGGATCCAGTTGGGTGAATTTATCAAACACGCGCTGCTGGTCCTCGGGGGGAATGCCCGGGCCGGTGTCTTGAATGCTCACGCGTAACATGGGTTCATCGGCGGGGCTGTTGGGATGATTCATCACAGCCGCGGCCAGGGTAACCCGACCACGTTCAGGCGTGAATTTGATCGCATTGGCGAGCAAGTTGAACACGATCTGTTGGTATTTGCTCGCGTCGGTCTGCACGATGGGAATGTTCGGCGTTACACGTAACACCAATTCGATATCACGCTTCGATGCCTGCGGCCGTAACAGATTCAACAATCCCTCAAGCGTGTCGGCCACGCTCATCGGCGACGGGTTGATTTCGATGCGACCGGCTTCGATTTTGGCCAGGTCCAACAAGTCATTGATCAGGTCAAGCAACCGTCGGCTCGAAAGAATAATGTTGGCAATGTAACGCTTGCGTTTTTCATCGACCGGGCCGGTGCGATCGATTAATGTTTCCTCAAGCACCTCGGCGAACCCGACAATGGAGTTCAACGGCGTGCGTAATTCATGCGAGACATTGGCGAGAAATTCGCCTTTGATTTTGTTGGCTTCGTAAAGTGCGACATTGGTTTCCGCCAGTTCGCCCAGCTTCAGGTCCAGACTTTTATTGATGCCCTGCAACTGGTCGGTGTTCTTTTTGAGCGTGGTGAGCATGTCGTTGAACACGTCGGCCAATTGCTGGAATTCATCGCCGGTGGTCACCTCTGCCCGGATGTTCAGATCGCCGCGTCCGACTTGCTCCGCTGTTTCCCGCAGCACACGCAAGGGCGACAAAATGAGTTTGGTGGTGATAAACCAGAACGTGCCGATGGCCAACAAACACGCGAGCAAACCCCCGGCAATCAGATACACGCGATTCAACATCAACTGCCGCGCGGGCAATTGGGCATGCAGTTGAATCAACAGGATTTTTTCCAATGGGTCGGCAAACCCGGGGGCTTCGAGCGTGGGTTTGAAACCTGCGGCGACACCGCCTTGAATGTGGGCCATGTCGGACTTGCGGATGGCACGCACGTATCGGTAATAGGCTTGGCCATGCAGATCACGTTTGCGGCGAAAATCATCCTGACGTTCGGGACGCATTTGAAAAATTTCGATGACCGAATCCAAGGTCGGATCATGCACGACTGCCAGATCGAAATCTTCCTTGTCGATCAGGCTAAGCGTCATGCCTTCGCCCAATTCGGTAGGCGGTTCGATACGTTCGACAGGCTGGAGAAACGCGCCGAGTTGGATTTTGTCATCGACCCATGCCGAGGCCAGTTGCCGGGCGATTTCCTGTTGCCCCTCATCGACAAGCAATTGCATGCGATGCCAGACCACGCCCAGCGCAGCTGACAGAATCAAGATGACTGCTGCGCCAAACAGCAGTTGGCATTTGGTGGCCAGGCTGATGCGTACCGATCGAACCATGGGTGTGATTATAGATGCGATGATGAACCGGCGTGCTGCATTTTTAATTCACCAATCATGCGGCTGGTTTACGTGACGATCGTAATTGTCGGTCAGGCAGCACCCTGCATGGTGTTGGCAAAATCTCGACCGGATGTGGGAGGGGGCAGAGGTTTGTCATTTTGGTGGTAGATCGCGATGGTTTCCTCCACGATCTGACACAATTCGGCGAAAACCTTTTTTTCGTCAGGTCCGTGACAGCCGCCCAAAAACAAACCGGGCGAACTGCCGACATAGCACCCGTCTTCTTCAGACCATTCCACGATTTTGGCGTAACGAGCACTTTCTTTCACGATAGTGACTCCTTGATAGCACGTTTCACCGCGCGTTCCTGATACAGCTTGGCATCTTCATTCATTTTACCCGAAATGGTGATGGGTTTAGCCACTTTGGGATGGACAAAATTGCGATGGCTGCCCTTGCCGCCTCGGTCGACAAAATCAGCTTGCTCTAATTCGCGTATCAGTTCGCGGATTTTACGAGGCATGGTTTTTATCCCGGTGGCAAATCCGCGTCGTCGATGGTGGCGCCACCGGAGGCGTTTGAGCCATAGGTGGTGCCGGTGCGATTGGTGCGGACGCCCGAGGTTTCACAGCCGCGGGCCATGGCGATGGCGCCGGTGCGGGCCAGCTCGACAATGCCGTAGGGTTTGATCAATTCGATGAACGCTTCGATTTTTTCCTCAGGACCTGAGAGTTCAATCATCAAGCGGTCGGGGCTGACGTCGACACATTTGGCACGGAACAGATTGGCCAGGGTGATCAATTCCTCGCGTTTGTCCGCAGGGCCGGTGCCGTCAGCACCCTGAGTGGATACCTGGATCAACATCAGGTCGCGCTCGACGAAAGCCACGCCGGTGTAGTCGATGACCTTGACCACGGGAACCAGTTTCTGCAATTGCTTGCGAACCTGTTCGAGTACCGCATCATCGCCGGTGACCGCGATGGTCATGCGTGAGAGTTCCGGGTTTTCCGTTCGGCCGACGACCAGCGAATCGATGTTGAATCCACGGGCCGCGAACATGCCCGCGACCTGAGCGAGCACGCCGGGTTCGTTGGTGACCAGGGCGGCGATAACGTGACGTTGAATGTTTGAATCGATCATGGGTATGTTGCAGTTAGGTGTTATGGTAGGGAGTGGGTGATCAATAGTGGGCCAGTAATTGACGGAAAGCTGACCGTCCTCTGGCCGTCTTCTGACCGTCTTCGGATCAAATCCGGGTCATCATGATAGGCTGATCAGGTCCGATGGGGAAACGCGGCTGTGTGTCTGTCGTGTGAAATGAAGCGGGGAGGCGATTCTGGCGGGTAAATGGTGGGATTTATGGTGTAATGATCAACATCGGAATTGGGCGGCTAAAATGCAGCACCGGCATGCACATATGGCCGATAATGATCAGGGGTGATTCATTGGCGGCTATAGGACCGCCGTTGGAAGGCGATTGTTTGGGCATTGCCCCCGTGGTGTACCAAATGGGTCAAGCCCATGCGGGTCGTCGTCGATGAATTGGTGGCGGGGAGCCTGATCGGGAAATTATGGAAGCAAAGTACGCCAAGGGATTGGGGGACCGATAATGAAGGGAAACGTGGGGGGCGTATTGGAGTGATGAGGGGAAAATATTGAGGGGAAATTGAGGGGAAAATATTGAGGGGGAAATGTGGGGGTGTGTGGGGGGGGTGTTTTAATATTACAAGGAAGTCATTTGCCAGCGGCCAAACCCACAACATCGGAAGTAGTTGATTCGTCTCCATCCACAGCCTCTGCCAAGCGAGGTGCCAAGCGTGTGAAACCATCC
>JAUHYI010000009.1 GCA_030426385.1 Phycisphaerae bacterium | reverse complement strand
TCCCCCTGAGTTCCCCTGCCAGAATCTCGCCTTCAAGATCCAACACGAATGCCCTCAACTCAATGAGAAACACTGTGTTATGACCGAAAGCCTGATCCCTTCGGTCTTTTCACAACGATCGACGCTTGCCTCAAACTGCATCCCTGCTCCCCAACATGAGCAGGGCTTTCTGGGCAATGCGACGTTTTTGCCGTCACGAGCCAGAGTATAGCGACACAGCGTTCAGGTTTGAAGAGTGCAAATGGGTTTTTTTGCGTAATTTCTTAGATTCTCCGTAAATGGGGATAAATCCGCGATATCGGACGCCTCCCCACGCCACCCCCAACACCTATCCCAAATAAGGGTTGCAGAGGTCCAAGCCCTGCACCCGATAAGAGTTAAACCCGTGGCCCACGAACAGCCCCCCGCCCCCCTGCCCACCCAGGCACGGTGCGATGAGGTGAGGTGGACCGCACGGGATGAATGCACCGGCAAGCCTGGGCTGGCAAGCCAATCTCCATGACCTTTTCCATGCCCTTTTCTGTGCCCTTTCCTATGACCTTTTCCATGCCCCTTTTCCACGCTCCTATTTCATGATCCAAGCCAATGACATTTTCAAGCAATTGAACGACATCGACGATCCCTGCGTGGATCAAGCGATGGCTGCTGCGCTGCCCACGGCGGATCCCCGGGCCCGGCGTCAGATCTGCCTGGCATTGCTTGAACGTCATCAGCCCGAGGGGTTGACGGGATTGGTATTGGCCTATCACATGCTCGAGCCGGATTTGCAGGTACGCGTCCATCGGCACATCAGCCAGTTGTACCGACCATTGCGAGAGGCCGCCGGTCGCAAACGCGGACATGGCCCGAGCAATGCCATGCAACTGATCGCCGCGGCCGGTGAAATGCGATTGGCTTACCTCGTGGGCGATCAACTGCAGCATGGCTCGGAAAGCGTACGCAAGCAGGCGGCGACCTGTCTGTTGGAACTGTCGCATGACGCGACGATGGACGTCACCGAAAAAAGTGGCCCAATCGATTCGCCCAGCGTGCCGTTGACCGAACGTATCAACCGCGAGCAGACGCCGTATCAACCGATCTCGCCTCGCCTGACCGTGTCGGCTGCCGAGTCGGCCTACCTGATGGAAACGTTGACCAATGCGATCAATCGCTTCGCGGTGCATGAGGAGCTGGATGTGTTGCGCGCCGTCGCGGTCTTTTCACCCAGGCCCATGCCCGGCATTGATGAATGTCTGGCGGACCCGCATCATCCGGCGACGCTGGCTTTGGCAGGACTGCTCGCACGCGGCGGCGATGAACCCACACTCGATCGACTGCGCGTTCAAAAGCTAACCTCGCCCGTGCTCTCGGTGGCAGCGTTGTACGGCTTGATGCATGGTGAACGTCCTGAGCGCTTGGCGGTACTGTGCGAGTACGTTCATCTGTTGCAAATCAAATCAGCACGCCGGGCTCTCGAGCGTGTTGAAATGGTCGCGTCGATGATTCCCATTCCATCGCAATTGGAAAAATTCACGCCCGCCCAACAATGCGGCTTGCCACGCTATCTGGATTGCCTGCCATTGGCTGGGCCGGACAAGGTCAAACACATTGCCAGCCTCAGCCGCATGACCGATCCGTCGGTGCGATTGGCGGCGGTTCGACAATTGATCAAACTGGCTGACGCAGGTTTCCCCACGCCCACCCTGACCAGCCGCGCGGCGAACATGGCCATCGTCGATTGTGTGTTGGATGACAACATTCACGTCGCCCTGGTCGCGCTGCGACACCTGATGCGCATTGGCGATTCCCATCTGCCCCAACTGCTGCCCAAGCTCATCAACGGCCGCGACGATCGCTTGTCACAAGTGGCACGCGAACATCTGGCTGCACGCGGCTTCGCACGATTGTGGGAAATGTGGCCCACGCTAACACCTCCCCAGCGCATCGCGTCCGGCAAAGCGCTGATCAAAATTGATCCCAGCTTTCACCGATTACTGGCACAAAAAATTTCCGTGCCTGATCCGGCGATTCGCATGCGGGCGGTCTCGATGATTGCCGCACTCGGACAGGGCCATTTATTCGAACCGGCCTTGTTGGTGCTCGCTCAAAAATCGCGCGATGCCCGATTGGTGTCCACCGCGATCACTGGATTAGGCGCTTGCGATAGTGACGCGGCACGCCAAGCACTGACCCAGGCGCTCGAACATGCCGACAGTCGCGTCCGCGCCAATGCCATCGAAGCCCTCGATCAACACCAATCCACCGACCACGTGGAAAAACTCATGGCCATGACCAACGACGATTCGAATCGGCCCCGTGCCACCGCGATCGCGTCGTTGATGCAGTTGCGCACCACCGACGCACTCGCGGCGTTGCATCGCATGTTGGACGACGACAGGCCCGCCCAACGCATCAGTGCCTTGTGGGTCGTTGAACACATGGGCGTCATGGACATGGCTCGACACGTCACCGACATGTCCATCGGCGATCACGACAAACGCGTCAAAACCCGGGCTACACGCGTCATCCAACAACTCATCGCAGAACTACGCGGCAACCACAAACCCACCAAATCCGAAACCGATGCCGCCTAACCCCCCCCACCCCCCCCACATTTCCCCTGCGCGAATGAGTGGGTTGGGTGAAGATTTGAGCGTGTAATACGAACGCGACATTGCCACGCAACAACAACAACAACAACAACAACAACAAAACCAGCCATGCCAATTAACACCATGACAATCACTGCGACTTCGGCAAATTTGTTGGCCCAGTTCGGACCCGGTGCTCGTGAGGAACGCGTCAGTGAGTACGAGGTCATCGAATCCATCCAAACCGCCTTGCGCGATGGATCGGGGGCCATCCCGCTCGACGGCGTGGCGTGGAGCATCGTCGCACTGCTGATGTTTGCCGGATCGATCAAACTCTACAAGCTCTATCGCAGTCACAAACTCACCAGTGGCCCTTATGTTATTTTTCATCGCTTGGCACACGCCAACGGATTGAGCATCGCCCAGGAATGGTTGTTGATCCGCTTGGCACGACGACAAAATCTACCCAGCGCCTTGACGTTGATCTTGTCGGGCGACACGTTGGCCCACCATGCCCGAGCCGTCGCCGCTGACACGCCACCTCGGCGCGGTCGCGTCATGCTCAAGCATGTCAATCGCGTGCATCAGATCTTGTTCAACAAACCCATGCCTATCGAAGCCGTGAATACCACGAACGCAGATCAGAACGAAAATATTGAATGAGCTGCCAATGCGCAGGCAATGAGTCTTGAAAATGAGTCTTGAAATAGAAGCCAAGATGCAACTGGCTGATCCCGATGCCCTCGAGCAACAACTCCGAGCGCTCGGCGCCCAGCGTTGCAGTGAAGTCATCGAAACCAACACGTTTTTCGACACGCCCGACCATGCCCTGCGTTCACACGATCGCGGGTTACGTTTGCGTGTGGCCATCGATCCACAGGCCGACACGCGCAAGGTCGTCATCACGCACAAAGGCCCGCGTGCACCGGGACTATTGAAAACCCGCGCTGAACATGAACTGACGATTTTCCCGCCGGAAACTGCTGAAAATGCCAGCGCATTGTTACAAGCACTGGGCATGTCGCCACAATTTACGTTTGAAAAACGTCGCCGATCGTGGCGCTATGAAAACTGCCTGATCGAAATCGATACCGTGGCGTATCTGGGACATTTCGTGGAAATCGAAGGCCCTGACGAATCCACCATCATGCGCATTCGCGATCAATTGGGCATGCACGATGTCGCGCTCGAAACGAGTAGCTACGCGGCCCTGTTGCAACGTTACCTCACGCAACATGACATCAACACCAACCACGTGCGACTGAGCGATTCACACAACCCGTGCGAGGGATAGAGCAAAACGCGGGACGCTACGTGTCGCCCGCTAAACGTGTGATAGGGATGCGCTGAAATTTTATTCCGCCCGCGCGCCGATCATGGCCAACATGCGTCCTGCCTGCTTGCCCTCTCGACGGTAACTGTAAAACTCATCGGCATCGCGAAACGTGCAACGGTCGTGAAGATCAATCGCATCGGGCCGCACACCCGCGTCGGCCAATTGCTGCGCAATCGCATCGGTCAAATCGATATGCGGTTTGGCTTGGCCCGGCCGTTCGTGCACGCATGATCCCAAGCCAACCGCGCAAAACTGCTCAGCCACTTCGTGCCCCACTTCAAAATGGGCACGGCCAATGCAAGGCCCAACCCCGCCCACCAGTTGCGATGCCTCCACGCCATACAACCGCTGCATCGTCTGCACCGCGTGACCCACCACGCCAGCAACCACACCACGCCAACCCGCATGCACCGCTGCGACGTACCGACCCGTGCGATCGGCCAACAACACCGTGCCGCAATCGGCCATCCGCATCGCAATCAATTGTGCGGGATCCCGACTCACCAAACCATCACCCCCCACACCCCCCATCCCCCCCACACACATCATCTCCATCTCCCCACTTTCCCTTCCCCTCCCTACGCCTCCACTTTCTCCCGTCCCTTCACTTTTCCCGTGGGCGCATGTCGTCGTGGCAGGGGCTTGGTGTATCTCGCGACCGTGGACCTGGCGAAGGGTCACCAGTTCGCGATCGCCGATGATGTGCTCCGGCAGCCCCGATTGCCCTGCCCCCACTATCCGCGTCGTCCAGGCATGGGGCACCCCCACCGCGGACAACTTCGGCCCCTGGTACATTCGCCCCCCGTCTGGATGGTCCACCGCTTCGATCATTTTTATGTGGAAAACCTGTTGATTGAACCCCTGCATGCCTTTTTCAGACTGTTAAAAAACCAGTGTTTTCTGCTGTCAACCAATAAAAACCCCGGGAAACGACGACCACACAACCCGCAAGCCTTTATTACAAACCATGTTACCACCAACACACAAACACAACCAACCCTAACCAGATCGCAACACGTCAGCGGCATGGCCTTGCCTCTTGCTTGTCCCCAATGTGGATAAACACCATAAACGAAGCCAACCCGTCACATCCGATAACAGTTTTTCCCACCACAACTTACCCCCCCACCCCCCCCACATTTCCCCCCACACATTACCCACCACATTACCCACCACATTACCCACCACTCCCCCTTCTCCCCCACCCTCTCAACGCCTCCACCTTTTGCCTGGCTTCGTCGTGCATTGCCGGTGAGGTTGGCCCGATGTGATCCCATCCCGATGAAAACTCGCGCGTTTTAACATTTCCCCTCCCGCAAACTCCCGGTATTCACCGGGAGCTAACACAGACCTAAGCGCGAGTATTTGTCGTAACCCGTCATGGGAGCGACGCGCCGTCCGAAGGCGGAGGCTAACACGCGATCGTGGAGCAAGGATTGCCAAAATGTTGCCCGCAAGGTGCTGCGTGAGAGGGAAAGCATGCGGGGGAAAAATGTGGGGGGGGGGATGGGGGGGTTAATGGATGAAGCGCATTTTTCCGAAATTTGGGATCACTCCGCGTGAACTGGGCGACCAGCGATACGGGGCTGGCCAATACACGCAGAACGCTCTGCCGATCATCATGTCACGGGGCACCACGCCTAGCCGTAATTCGCCATCGAACTGACGATGCTGGATCCACGGATTGAGTGTATCCCACAGCCGACCGTCTTTGCTGCGTGGGCTGTTGTCACCCAGACAGAAGAACTCATCTTCGCCCAACACCAGCGGTTCCTGCCGAGCGCGAGCAGCCTCTTCGCCGCCACGTTGATAGAGATGAATCCCCTTGGCCAGGGTCCCCCGACTCTGGTGGCCATCCGAAAACAGCGTCGAATAAAACAGGTCACGATCCACCTCCACGCGATGCACCTTCGCGGTGGCGTCACTGATTTCAACTCGCAATATGGGTTGCTGTTTATCGGGATCCTGTTGATGCGTGTTGTGCACCATCGGCAATCGTTCACGCAACGTGTCGATATCCAATTCAAACCCCCAGCGTAAAACCTGTTTGCCATCCACCCATAGGCTCGCCTCTTGATCCACATACCACAATTCCAACACGCTGGTCTGGCCCACGGATAGCGCATCGATGCGCGTCTCGGCAAGCACGCGTGCCAACGGTTGCGCCGATTCATGATCGATCGCTTCCAATCGCGCTCGGCCCGTTGGATCGATCACCGCAGACAAGGTCACCGGCCTATCCGGATGCGTGTCCAGCCGAGCTGTCGTCGATAATCGCACCCCCCCCACATTTCCCCCCGCGTTTCCCCCCACGTGTCCCCCCGCTTTCCCCCCAGTATGACTGGACGTCATCAATTCAACGGCCACCAACAAACGCACATCCTCGATTGGTTCGGGTTGCAGGTTTTGTGTACTCAGATGGTTGTACGGATATTGGTACGGCGACACTTCCGGCCTGGGGTTGAGCACCTGATGCAAATCGAATTGCAACACGGCAGGATCATCGACTGACGAGGGTGAATTCAAGACAAAACCGCGATAGCCCTGCGATTGCCAATCGCCCGCTTTTGTTTTCCATGGGCTTTCGGTTGAATCGTAGGCGGTGTATTGCGTGCGATGGATCGGTTGCCACACGGTGCGCTGGACTTTCATCGCGCGATGGTTTTCCGAGGTGTCGGTTTTACGCGCGATGCGCCATGGGCCGTCCGGCTGTTTCACATACAGATTCCCCTCAATGATCCACAATGTTTCGCCCGGCAAACCCACCAGCCGCTTGATGTAGTTCACGGCAGGGTCTTCGGGGTTTTTGAAAACCACCACGTCCCATCGGCGTGGCTCGAAAAAATTGTAAATGTATTTCTGTACCAGAATCCGATCACCCGCATTCACACGCGTGCCCGGCCTTAACAAAATGTCCGACCCGCTCATCGGATCGATCCCGCGGACTGTTTGCTCAGTCATCGTCTTGTTCGGACTAATCACCATGCTTGGGTCAGCGGTAAATTTGTATCCCGATTCGGGCGACACCAATTGCATATGCTGGCCGAGCAACGTCGGAGCCATCGAGCCGGTGGGAATCACAAACGCCTCCACCACGAATGCTCGAAACACAAACGCCAACACCAGGGCAATGATGATCGACTCGATCGTTTCTTTGATGGTGTCACTGTCAGAGGAGCGATGCGAAGGGCGATGTGGGGGGCGAGGGTGATGTGGGGGGGGTGCGGCCATGAATAGTACGATTCCAGAATGAATGTTTCAGGGATGGGAACTCAATATCTCGAAACGGTCGTCAAATGTCGAATAATGTTAATCCCCCCCACGTTTCCCCCGCGTGCTTTCCACCGCATAAGCCTGATCCACAATGACCTCACACGTTTGGCACCCCACCTGCAAAACCTACCCCCAAACTTGCCCATCCTCTCATATCACGATACAACAATAGCCGATGTCACCTCAGTTTGTTATCAGTCTGATCACCATTGTTTTGATCGTGCACGTGATGTTGTTAGCGACCAGCTACCTCATCATGCTCGAACGCAAAACCTGCGCCTGGATTCAGGACCGCATCGGCCCTAATCGTACGGGCTTTTCTTTCGGCGTTCTTCCGCTCAAATTCCATTTCTGGGGACTCGGCCAACCGCTCGCCGATGGCATCAAGATGTTCCTCAAGGAAGACTACACCCCGCCGTTCGTCGAGCGGGCTCTGTTTCTCCTCGCCCCTGTGCTCGTTATCGTGCCCGCACTCATCGGATGGGCAGTCATCCCATGGGGTGGCTACTACGCATCCGAAGGCTTCACATGGTGGGCATGGTTGCCGTTCCTAGGCGGCCAGACCGTCGCACCGTTCACCGTCGCGGTCACCGGGGCACCGCTGTCCATCGGCGTCATCTACATGCTCGCCATCGGATCGCTCGCGGTCTACGGCGTGGTCGTCGGTGGTTATGGGTCGGCCAACAAATACGCATTCCTCGGCGGACTCCGGGCCACCGCACAGATGCTCAGCTATGAAATTCCTCAGGGCCTGTCCGTCCTGATCATCATCCTCATGATGGGCACAGCCACCACCGATGTCATTGCCGTCCAACAATCCCTGGGCGACTGGAACATCTGGTATCAACCCCTGCTTGCGTTCATCTTTTTCACGTGCATTCTCGCCGAATGCAACCGCGCTCCGTTCGACATTGCCGAGGCTGAGCAGGAACTCGTCGCAGGCTACCACGTCGAATATTCATCCATGAAATTCGCACTGTTTTTCCTCGGCGAATACCTCCACATGATCACTGGATCAGCGTTTTTCGTCTTGCTCTTCCTGGGCGGATGGTCGGCTAACCCCATCCCCGGCGTGGCAGACTTACCCATCGTCGGCGGGCTCGGCATCGTTCTGTTGAAATTTGCCATCTTCGCGGGCAAGGTGACTTTCCTGGTCTTCGCCATGATGTGGATTCGGTGGACATTGCCTCGCTTGCGTTTCGACCAACTCATGAAACTCGCTTGGCGGGCCATGATTCCAATCGCGCTGGTGCTGCTACTCGCCACCGGCGTGGTCATCTATCTCGATGCGTCGTTCTGGATACTCACCGCAGTCAACGCCATTGTCTTCATCGGTGCTGCCTACCTGTATCCCAAATTGCCCAGCGACGATGGCAACCGCCGCGTCCCCCTGGCCGGCTCACGGTTTAGTCCGTTGCTGCCTGCCGACGGCAATTAATACCCCTCACAACCGAGCCACATGTGGGCCATATTGCGATCCGTAAGCGATCTGCACCCCTAAAATTCATGGCATGTGTTCGCATGACCGTCGGCAAATACCAACGCGCTGACCTTTCACCTTGAACCGTCGTAAACCACTTGGGTATTTTAATTCCCGGGGAGTTTGTCTGGTCGTATCCATCGCCATACCTTATGGCATCGCGAGACCAAACAGTTTCCCCACTTCTCAAGCAGTTTCTCAATCCATTGTCCGACGGGTTCAAACACGAGCACAGTACCCACGACGGTGGCGATCACGATGATCGACACACCAACCCAGAATGCATACCAGCCCATGCCCTCCCAAAGAAAATCGGATTCGAAGAACCTGTGAATCCACCCTGAATCCGGCAGCGAAGCCAGAGCAATGGCCCGCAACTGCCGCAACACGATGATCAACGTGAACCAACCGGCAAGGATGTACAAGCCACCCGCAAGCCACGCCCACGGCCGGGCTCGAAATGTTTCCAACGCGTAACGGGCTTTTTGGCCTTCCTCAATCGCGATCCGTTTACGATCCTCAGCATCCACCTCCTGATCCGAAACCCTGATCTTTTTCTTCGGTTCCCAATCCTCGGGCGCATCATCAGGCCGGGGCTCATCGACCATAGCGTTTTCAAAATGTTCGTCAACGTGATTGGGAATCCAGACGGTGCGCCGTTCGCGTCGCACGAACCAGGCGCTATGACGATGGGGCATTGCCTGAGCAGCATCGTGCAAATAATCCACCGCCTGCCGCAAACGCTCGGCCGTAATCCCCCCACCATCAAGACCGGCGTCAAGACGATTGAGCGCGTTGGCTTGTTCAACCATTTTTTCCTGGCTTTGCTGACGCACCAGTTCGGGACAGGTCAGTTGGTAAATTAGCCGCCCCACTGCCACGGCGAACGCCGCCGAGAATGCCAGCAGCCACGACAACGGCATGGTATCAGGCAGCGCCGTATTGGTGAGATGGTCAATCACGCTGCCGATTTCATTCGTCGCATCACCAGGCGGCAATTTGTCGGTCAAGGCCAACAATTGGGCCCGGGTCGTGTCGAGTCCGTCATTGAAACTGACGATCCACGCCCGCACTGGATGCCACAGCCCAGCCAGCACCGGCACCACCGCCAGGGCCAAATACGACACCCGCGTCAAAGCCGTCAGCTCACCGGTCGCCCGCACCCGTTTCCAGTTGAGCCAATCGGTCAACCACAGCCGCCAGCGACGGCCACGACTATCGCGGCGCAACGGAATTGGGTTGGATGAAATGCGACTCCGTCGAAAATCCGCGTGAGCAAAGTTTGCATCTCCACCAAATGATGCCGATTCGAAGGATGTGACACCTCCGAACGACACGGATAAGAAGTTTGCGTCTCCAACGAACGACGCGAATTCGAAGTTTGCATCTCCACTGAACGACGCCGACTCAAAGAATGTGGATTCATCGAACGATACGAATCTGAAGGATGCGTTTCCATCGAACGAGACGGATTCGAAGAATGCGTGTCCAACGAAAGACGCCGATGGGAAGGACGCGTCTCCTCCGAACGAGGCGGATCCGAAGTATGCACCTTCACGGAACGAGGCGGATTTGAAGTCTGCGTCTTCACGAAACGATGCGGACCCGAAGAATGCGTTTCCATCGAACAACACGGATTGGAAGAGGGTGTATCCACTGAACGACGCAGAATCGAAGCATGTTGTTCCACTAAAGCGACATGAAAGAAGTAGAAGGTGTCCAGCCAGCTCGACAAAACCGGCGTTACAATGGGGAATCACACAATCCCCCAATGCAACAACGACCAGCGGTCGCGTGACGCCGGGGTGCGTATGTTCAAGTTTTTCCTGAACCCGACGCATCAGATCGCCCAGATCAATCGGCTCAGCATCCGGATTGTCATCACGTAACTCAACCCCTTTGAGCGCGGCTGGGTGCTCAATGGCCGTTACCCAACCTCTTCTTAAATCTGCCTTACCATCCAGCAGACTTGGCGTCTTCTCCACCCAGTCATTCACCACGCGGTTGAGCACTTCTTCGCGATCCTCGCCAACTGCGACCAGAGGCGGAAGTTTGCGAGTCTCCATCTCGGTGACCGCTTTAACGGAGCCAGTGGTCCCAGCGGCGTCTGTGTCAACGTGAGCGTCAACGTCAGCGTCAGTCAAGTGGTTGTCTGCTTCCTGTTCCACAGAGGTGATTCCCGGCAACGAAAGAGGACAGGCGCACCACGCCCTATCGGCATGGCTAAAACTACCATCATCACCAGTGATAATCAATCAATCCCGGCACAACAACGGTATGACGCAGAGCCACGCAGTAGAACGTAAGCGTGGGAATACGAGCGGGATACGAGGTGGGGATATGTGTGTGGGAATGTTTGTGCGTGTGTCCCCCACTTGTCCCCCGATTCCAACTGCCACCGCCTCACTCACGCGGCATCGGCTTGGCAGCACTTGCGAATCGTGGCGAACAGTACCGCTCGATCGATCGGCTTGGTCGCATAGTCATTGCAACCATGCTTCAAACATTTTTCGCGCTCGTGGGCCATCGCGTGAGCGGTCAGAGCGATGATTGGGCCGAGGTAGCCATCACGTCGCAACTGCGCGGCAGCGCCGTAGCCATCGAGCACGGGCATCTGCATATCCATCAGCACCACGTCAAACGGCTGCCCCTCTTGTTGAGACGACATCGCCGCGTCATACGCCAATTGGCCATTTTCAACAAGCGTGACATCAGCCCCGGCTTTCTCCAGGATGTACTTGATCAACCGTTGATTGTCGAGACCATCTTCGGCCACAAGAATCCGCAGCGACAGTTCAGACAATGAGGACACATTGGCAACCTTCGGCTGTGCCTGATCAGCTCGGCCCTGGTCTTTCGACGACAAATTAACACGCACGCGACTGGCTTCTGTGATCCATCCGACCTGAATCGTCGCACGCATCTGCGTTCCTTCGTTCACCGCGGTTTTCACAATCGACACTTCACCGCCCAAACCCATCGCCAATTTGCGACTGATGGTCAGCCCCAGGCCCGTGCCCCCGTATTGCCGTGTTGTTGAGGTATCCGCCTGCGTAAAGGCTTGGAACATCCGCGCCGCCTGCTCTTCGGTCATGCCCACCCCTGTATCAATCACATCAAACGCAAGCGTCCACGGCCCGGCATCGGCACCGACAGCGTCCGTGTTTTTCGGCTCCACATCCAACTGCGACACGCGCAATGTGACCGAACCCGCCCGGGTAAATTTCATCGCATTGGAAATCAGATTCATTAGCACCTGACGCACGCGTGTCGGATCCGTTTCGATTTTTTCCGGAATTAAACCCGCGCTTTCGACACGCAATTCCACGCCATTGCGACGAGCCCGTTCACAAGCCAAACCAAAAATATCATCCAACAATTCCACCAACGAACAGGGAATGATTTCCAATTCCATTTTGCCTGCTTCGATTTTCGACAAGTCCAACACATCGTTAATAATGGTTAACAAGTGTTTGCCACTGCGTTCCAACGTGCGAAGCGCTTCAACGCGTTCGGGCGGCGCATGATTTATGTCGCCGTTCTCCAGCAAAAATTCGGTGTACCCCAGAATCGCGGTCATCGGCGTGCGGATCTCATGACTCATGTTGGCTAAAAATTCACTCTTGGCATGATTCGCCTGGTCGGCTTTGATTTTCGCATCAACCAACGAATCATTCATTTCACGCAGTTGCCCGACCATGTGGTTAAACGCCGAGGCCACCATGCGAAATTCTGTCGCACCGGCCAGGGCAATCTCGGTATCCAGATCGCCATGCCCCAGTTGTTCCGAGGCTTTTTGAAGTTTGGACAACGGCCTTATCAAGCCGCGAATGATAAACGCACTCAACACAAACGCGACCACGAAGGCCAACACGGCACCTATGAGCGACATCTCCCTCATCAACATTCGCTTTTCGTGCGCTTCGGCAAACCCTTCGGTTAATTCTTCGATTTCACCTTCAGTTGCCTCTTGAACAATCGCATGCACTTGGCTCTGCATTCCCGTCACGGTGCTAAACACATATTGCAATCGCTCGATCGTTAATTCTTCATGGTCACCACGATGCCATAACTCATCCACCACCTGATTCATCGCTACAATGCGTTGCAATAGCCGTTCAGCCAGTTCTCGCTCTTCGCCTTCTTCATCGTCAGCCAGGTCGTGATAGCGCTGCACCCATGCGAGAAGCTCGGACTCCACATCATGCAACGTATCATGGCTATGCGCCATAAAATCGGCGGACTGGCTGTGATCATCGTGATGGTCTTCACCCTCATGATCCGCATCATGCTCCGGATCATGTTGATGCGATGCGCCAGCGACATGATCATGATCGCGACCACCATCACTCGCTACATGGTCAGCCATCGGCTCTTTGTGGCTACGTGTATGCTTGGCAATATTATTGTCCGCCATATCTAACAACGAGTCACGTTGCTTCAAGAGTTGGCCGGATATCTGACTCAAGGCTTCGAGCTGCGGCGTGCGTTCACTGGCTGCTTTTTCAAATTCGTTGGTCACGCTATTGGTCATGTAATGACCAAACGCACCCATCGCGCCGACCATCCCAGCCAACACAAGAAACGCAATTGTTAACCGTAACTTGAACGACATCTTGTACTCCAGCCGTGACGACCAACCGATCAATCCGCCTGCCCGACCTACGGACCATCGGCCTACCTGCCCGCCGCGTTTCCCCAATCACCAGGCGCACTGAACGCACGAAACGCACCGCGCACACCAGGCAAACCAAGCACACAGGCCGAGTGGTCCAGCTTGTTAACTTTTCTTCGACTATTGCCAGTGGCCCCATTACTCACCGCGTGCCCCACTCTCAAATTGCTTCTGGCCTGGCCAAACCAAGCAATCCAACGCAAGGCCAAACCGGTTATCGGATCACATCACATCGCACTCCCCCCACACCCCCACCCCCACCACACACACCACCCAGACCGTGGGGCTGTGTGAAAACGATCTCGTTTAGCCCTGGGGAATTGACTCGAGGTATTCCCTCCGGCGACTCGACGAGGACTATAAAATTAAACGACTTCACTGCTCACGACCCACCGCTTGAGGTCGATGGACACGATCAACGCGGCACAGTAAATTACGTGATGGAAAATCGCTCCCACCAACAGCCTTTTAAACCGTCTCTTTTATCGCCTCTTTAACCGCCCCCCATCAGGAGATCGCTCATGAGCTTAGCAGGCGAATTCAAAAAATTTGCCATGCGTGGCAACGTCATCGACATGGCGGTCGGCGTCATCATCGGCGGCGCGTTCGGAAAAATTGTCTCGTCACTGGTCAACGACATTATCATGCCACCCCTGGGCCTGATTACCGGCGGCGTCGACTTCACCGATATGAGACGCTTGCTGTCGCCCGCAGTGATGGAAGGTGATAAGATTATCAAGCCGGCGGTCTATCTCAACTATGGCATGTTCATCAACACGGTGTTTGATTTTGTGATCATGGCGTTGGCCATCTTTTTTATGATCAAAGCCATCAACACTGCCAAGGAACATTTCGAACAGGAAAAAGATATCAAAGCAGCCGCCCCACCCGTCCCACCTGCCGACGTGGTGATACTGACTGAAATCCGCGACTTGCTCAAAGAAAATCAAAAATAAGCCATTGCCGTGTATCTCACCATTCAGTTTTTTTGTTAATCCGAAGGGCAACCCAGTAACGTTACCTTTCATTTTTAATCATGGAGTCTCTCACGATGCTATCACTCTTACTTGCTCAAGCTGACACGGAAGTTTCCGTTTCCACCCCGGAAGAAAACATTGACCTCACCATCGAACAAGCCAAAACCACCGTCGGCGATGCGCTGCAAGGCGACACCGATGCGATGTGGGTTCTGGCTCAGGATTATCTGCTGCCCGTCGTCTGGGCGATTGTCATTCTGGTGATTGCCATGTTCGTCGGAAAAATCCTGGCCTCGAGTGTGCAACGTGCCATGGGCAAAGCCCGCGTCGATGAAACACTGGCCCGGTTCTTCGGCAAGATCGTGTATTACCTGATGCTGATCCTGGGTGTGATGTTTGCCCTGGGTAAATTTGGCATTGAAGTCACCAGCTTCGCGGCCATCCTGGCTGCTGCCGGTTTCGCTGTCGGCATGGCCTTGTCGGGCACACTGTCGAATTTCGCGGCCGGTGCGATGCTGTTGATCTTTCGCCCGTTCAAAATCGGCGATGTGGTTTCCGCCGCAGGCATCACTGCCAAAGTGCATGAAATCGAATTGTTCACCACCACCTTCGATACGCCCGACAACCGACGTATCATCGTGCCCAATGGTGAAATCTACGGCGGCACCATCGAGAACATCACGTTCCATGGCGAACGTCGTGTGGACGTGAGCGTGGGTGCGGACTATGGTGCCAGCATCGACGACACGCGGGCAGCGCTGAACAAAGCGGCAGACTCATTGGCCGCCAAGCGCATCGATGGCGAAGGGCGTGGGCACGCGGTGGTTCTGGTCGACCTGGGCGATTCATCAGTGAACTGGGTCGTGCGTTTCTGGGCTGCGACCGCTGACTACTGGGGCGTCAAAGAAGAACTGACCCGTGCGGTCAAAATGCATCTGGACGACGCAGGCATCGGCATCCCATTCCCGCAAATGGATGTGCATGTCAACGGCAAACTCGGCGACTAACCCCCCCCATCCCCCCCCACATCCCCCCCACTTTCCCCCACGTTTTTCCCCTCACCACCGATCCGCAGGTGGTGTATGTGGGGGGGGCAATACAATTGACCGAAGCCCACAGATTCAATCTGTGGGCTTCTTTTTTTGTTTTTGTATTTCAACGTTTCGCCTTGTTTTTCCCAATCGTGCGAACCGACACGCAGATTCGCGCATAGTCATAACTGGCATCTCGGCCCTGGGTTTTTATTTTCATCATCCTCTCTGTTGCACGCATCTTGTCACGTCAATCGCGATGCGTCGTGTGGCGCATCCATTCAGTGCATTTATTGAGGAAATCATCATGTCATATTTTCATGCGGGGTATCGTTGCGCTTCTTGCGCGTCTAAATTTCAAACAGGTTCACATGCAGGTTCATTGCCAAGTTCATTGACACGGCCACATTCACGTTTATCGCGGCGCGGGTTTTCACTGATCGATGCGTTGGTGTTGTGCGTGGCCGCGGTGCTGGTCGCGGTGGTGGTATTTTCAGTGTTTGTGCCACAGCGTCGGCGGCATCATGGTGGTCAGCAAATGCAAAACAGCACACAACTGCGTGGCATCCATCAGGGCATCGTCACCTATTCCACTTCCAACAACGGGCACTACCCCGGCGTTGGGCCGGATGGCGAGATCGTTGATGCGACGGTGGCGGGTCGATTTGAATTGTTGATCGATGGTGATTATTTCACGCCGGACTATATGGTCAGCCCGGGTGAGGTGGGCTTCGATATCGAGGTGATGAAAGCCACCACCGACCCGGTGACGGAAAAAAATTATTCCTACGCGATGCTGCAAATCGATAACCAAGGCCAACGCCGCGCGGAATGGTTCGACACGTACAATCCTTTAGCCATCATCGTGTCGGATCGTGCGGTGCCCAATGGCAAAGGCATCCGCAGTTTGCACACCAAGCCCGCACTCGACTTCGACGACTGGCAAGGCACGATCGTGTTCAACGATAATTCCACGCGCTTTGTCACGCATTATCAAAAGGGCATCGAAACACGCTATGGCGAGGCCGAAACCAACAACGTCGATGATCACCTGTTTATTGCCGCGTCCGATGACGATGCGATGATGATCCACAAGGGCCAATAACCAGCGGTTGCGGTGTGGGTCACGGATGATCCAAAGCGATCCAAAGGTCGCATTTTCTCCTGTTTTATCGCGTTGTGGGTCGACTCGTGGGCAGAAATGTCACGATATCTGCCCACAACGTGATTTTGCACTTCCACACGGGCAGATGTTGCATTACAATCCCCCCCCCA
Organism: Phycisphaerae bacterium; assembly: GCA_030426385.1. Lineage (GTDB taxonomy): Bacteria > Planctomycetota > Phycisphaerae > Phycisphaerales > Phycisphaeraceae > JAUHYI01. Next base: position 70,301 of record JAUHYI010000009.1, on the reverse strand, counting down.
CTCCCCCACTGTCCGTGCCGACACGGGGGGTTTGTCGGTCTGGGTTTCGGTCCGATTGTTCAGTCCCATGCGTGGCCTGACCCGCGACGGAGCCCCAGGAACGGCCAGTATTTTGCCATGGCAAATAGTCCATTTGGCCGATAGCAGGGTTTACGCGAATAAGGTTTTGACAACGTTGTTTAGTTCAGGATTTTTTGTCAGGTTTATTTCAGCCCGTACACATTACGACCCCCACATTACGACCCCCACATTAACCCCAATTGGCTTTCATTCATTCCAGTTACTCACCGGTGACCCACTTCGCCGGCTTTTCCCTATTTTTGTCGTTACCAGGATCCTCCCATTATGAGCTTGTACACCTCCCTCGCGTTGATTAGCGATTACACTTACCTCACACCTCTGCTCGGCGTTGTCGGGCTGATTGCCGCGGCAATTATTTTTGCCATTGTGAATCGCAGTTCGGGCGGTGAGGGGCGCGTGGCAGAAATTGCCGAGACCATTCATAAAGCGGCCATGATTTTCATGAAGCGTGAATTCATGTTGCTGTCTGTGTTCGCGGTGATCGTGGGGATTCTGGTTTACGTATTCATTGGGCAACAAACGGCGATCGCGTTTTTCGCCGGTGCGATTTGTTCGTCGGTGGCTGGCTTCATCGGCATGTACACCGCCACCAAAGCCAACGTGCGCACCACCGTGGCCGCACGCGATTCGGGCATGGCCAAAGCCTTGTCCATCGCATTTTTCGGCGGCAGCATCATGGGCCTGACCGTCGCGGCGATGGGACTGGTCGGCATCGGCACGTTGTTCTACCTGTTCATCTCGCGAGCCACAGGCATCGGCGGCGATCATGACATCGTGCATGCGGCTCATGCCATCGAAGGCTTCGCCATGGGGGCCTCACTGGTCGCTCTGTTCTATCGCGTCGGCGGTGGTATTTTCACCAAAGCCGCAGACGTCGGTGCCGACCTGGTGGGTAAAGTTGAAGCGGGTATTCCTGAAGATGATCCACGTAACCCTGGCGTGATTGCCGACAACGTGGGCGATAACGTCGGCGACGTGGCGGGCATGGGCTCGGATATTTTTGAATCCTATTGCGGGGCACAGATTGCCACCATCGCCATCGCGGCCACGTTGGCGGTTTCACAACTGCCCGGCTTGCTCACCTCGGCGATGGATGACGAAGCGGCTCGTTCGACCTTGATGTATCTGCCGTTGGCGATGACCAGCATCGGTCTGATCTGTTCGTTGCTGGGGATTGTGTTGGTGAAATTGGCCAGCGGCATGAACCCCGCGTCGGCATTGCGTGTGGGAACGATCGGGGCCGCGGTGTTGTTTATTGCCGGTGCTTTTGGTTTGACGAAATTTGCTGACGTGAGCATCAACGTGTGGTATGCCGTATGTTCCGGTGCGTTCGGCGGCATCATCATTGGCTTTATCACCGAATACTACACGGGCGGCAAACCCGTTCGCGACATCGCAGCCTCATCACGCACCGGCGTGGCGACCGTGATGATCAGCGGTCTGGCAGTCGGCTATGAATCGGTCGTGGTGCCCATGCTGACCATCGCAGGCATCATCTTAGTGAGCTACACGATGGCCGGTGAATACGGCGTGGGTGTGGCTGCGGTGGGTATGTTGGCAACCGTCGGCATCACGATGGCGATCGATGCGTACGGCCCAGTATCTGACAACGCAGGCGGTATCGCGGAAATGGCAGGCATGAGTGAAGACACCCGCAAGATTACCGACTCGCTTGATGCGGTGGGTAACACCACTGCGGCGATCGGCAAAGGTTTTGCCATCGGTGCCGCTGGCCTCGCTGCGTTGACGATGATCAAGGCATTCATCAACACCGTGGAACACAAGTATCCGGGTTTCCAATTGGAACTGGGTAACGCTGTGGTGTTGGTGGGTATGTTCATCGGTGGTGCGATTCCGTTTTTGAATGGTTCGATCACGATGAAAGCGGTGGGCGATGCGGCTCATGAAATGATCGAAGAAATTCGCCGGCAGTTCCGGGACATCCCCGGTCTGTTGGAAGGCAATGCCGAACCAGATGCAAACCGATGCGTTGATATTGCAACCGCCGCAGCACTGAAGCGCATGGTGTTGCCCGCAGCGTTGGCGGTAGGCATGCCGGTGATTGTGGGTTACATCCTCGGCGCTGAAGCGCTGGGTGGCATGTTGGTCGGTGCACTGCTGGGTTGTGTGTTGTTGGCCCTGTCGATGTCGAACTCAGGCGGTGCCTGGGACAACGCCAAGAAATATGTGGAAGAAGGTCACGAAGGCGGCAAGGGTAGCGAAGGCCACAAGGCCACCGTCGTGGGTGACACGGTGGGCGACCCGTTGAAAGATACCTCGGGCCCATCGATGAACATTCTGATCAACGTGATGGCCATCGTGAGTCTGGTGATCGCCCCGCTGCTGATCCCCGGACCGATCTGGGAATCCGACACGTCGGTGCTCGACGACGTGTCCCTCCCGCAAGTCGATGTCGATGTTGATGTCGCCCCTCAGGCGATGCACAGCGAGTCGATGTCGGACTGGACGATCGAATTGGCAAAATCGGAATAAACGGAAAGACCGAAACAGATTGCCATTGGCATAATTGGGTCGCCGAAGTTTAAAACACGAAAAAACAAGCGCCCATCGCATCACGCGGTGGGCGTTTTTTATAGGCGTGATACCAATCCTGTTTAGAACTCGTGCGTGATTTCCCGTTAGCCAACACCTTCAGGCGGCGCGATGGCATGGGGTTTCACCAAGGTTCGCACCGCCCAAGGGCGACGGCTAACTGGAAATGACACCGCCGGTCGATGGGGATGGCCGGGTATTAAATCCAAAGTGGAATAGTGCCGATAACTGTAAATGAGATGCCACTGATCTTAAAACCCGAACAGCTGACCGCGGGCATGGTGCTCAACCATTCGGTGATGCGCGGTGCGATGTTGTTACTGCCTGCCGGTCGAACGCTCAGTGGCGACGACATCGAACAGTTGCAATCGCGGTATCCGGAACTGCGTGTGGGCATCACGGATGCGGCGCTGGATGGCGTGATCGATTTCGAAGATGATTCGCAAGATCGCAAAGTTGCTGACACGGCCAAAACGCGCGCGAACGAAGCGATTGCTGCGGTTTTTAATCCGCGTCCCAATGCCACATCCCCCGCAGCCAAAGCATCGCAAGCGAAAAAATTCGATCAGCAATACAACAGCGTCGAACGCGCGGTCGGCGATATCATTCGATTTATCGTGTCGAATCCGGTGGGCACAGTGCTACCCAAGCCCGCGTATGAGCCGGAGAGTTATCTGGCGGATCACACGGCCAATGTTTTTTACATGGCCATGGTGTTGGGGTCGCGATGCATTGATTATGTGGTAAGCGAACGCGAACGTCAGACGCACAGCAATAACCTCGGCTCCGTGTTGGCCCGCAATCTGGAACCGCTGGGTCTGGGCGCGATGTTCATGGATCTGGGGATGGTTGAACTGGAACATCTGGAACAAAAAACCGAACCGCTGACAAAAAGCGAATGGGAATTGATTCGCAATCATCCCAACAGCAGCGCCGCACAAATGCCCGATCGCATGCCCCCCGCAGCGCGGATGGTGATTCGCACGCATCACGAAAATATGGATGGCTCAGGTTATCCCGCTCAACCCAAGGGCGAAAAAATGCATGTTTTCTCGAGGATTATTCGCTTGTGCGATTCGTTCGACGCCGCGATCACACCCCGGGCCTGGCGAGAATCCAAAAGCTCGATCCGCGTGTTGTGGGAAATGGCCTACGGACCGAACCGAGAAAAATTTGACCCGGTGTTGGTGAAATCGTTCTGCCAAATGGTGCAGCCGTTTCAAGTTGGCACGCGGGTGAAACTGAACAACGGACGATGGGCGATTGTCACCGGCCGTACGCGCGATCCATTTGCACCCAAGGTGGTGATTGCCTTCGATGAACATGGCAACCTGTTACCCAAAGAACGCATCAGCCCCGAAGTGATCCTTGACGAAACGAGCGAGTTAATGATTCGATCGGTCGACGACGAGGATGTGTCATACATGTACGAACGCCCCGACGAAAATGCTGACGCGGAAAACAATGCCGCATAATCCTGACGGTGAACCCACCGCACCAAGCCTACAGGGGAAATGTGGGGGGGCGTGGGGGGTGTGGGGGGGGGTTATTTGAAACTGGTGATGGCTATGTCGCGTGAGTCGCATAGGTCGAGCACTCGACCCATGTTGAGCACGTTGAACTGTTCCATGACGCGTGGGTTAGGAATGACAACGCGCAATTGTCCACCACTGCCGAGGAATTTTTTGCGAACGGTCACGAGCATGCCCATCATGCCTGACGAGACCAGGTCGATGCCGGTGAAATCGACGACCAGACATACATGATGTTGATCGGTCAGCGCGACGGTCGATTCGTACAGCGCTCGGCATGCCATGCCGTCTGCCCGTTGTGCGGGAAAATGAACGCAGACATATCCCTCGCAATGTTCCAGCGCGATGATGGGCGGTGGTTTGGGCGTGGATGAGTTGTCGTCTGTGGGGGAATTTGGGTCAGCCATTTCTGAATTATACGATGTAAAAACGAAGTATCGTATACACTGAAAAGCCTGTCAGACAGCCCCGCCGTTGCTGCCTGAATTGCCCGACGATTTGGCGGTTGAATGGCCTGTTGAATTTCCGCTGGCGTTGGGGGCCATGGCCGTATCTTTGTCGTTTCATGACTGCCTCATTGCTGCTTCATTACTGCTTCATTGCTACCTCTTTGTCGTTTCTTTGCCACACAGGATCAAGGTTATGCAAAGTATTCATCGTCGCGTACATCAGCGAATCTGGTGGGTGATCGGGCCGATCGTGTTACTGGTGCTGATGCTGGCCCTGTGGTATCGCGGTGAAGGGCCGACCGGCGACGTGCAACATGATCAGGCCGGGGCCACGCGCACGAGTGTGCTGGATACGCTCATTAAATAATAGGAATTACTTCGTGTGAGTTACATCGCAATCGCGAGGGAAAGTGCGTGGGGGGGAGTACTGTAGGGGAGTGGGGGGGGGAGTGTGGGGGGGCTATCCCGGGTATTCATCCGGGGCTAACAACCAAGAGCACGACCCGCATTGACAGGAGGAGTACGCATGAGCGCAGGATTCAAACTGGTCGAATGGAATCACCACAAACGCGTGTACGTCAGCTGCGTGCTGGTCGGCATTGCGTTGTTTCTCGCCGTGTTCCTCAGCGTGAGCAAAACGATCTGGGTCGGCGAACGCGCGATCAGTGATGAGATTTTAATCATCCGGGCACTGGGAACGTTGGCCTTGTTTTTGATGCATGTGATTCTATGTATTGGGCCATTGGCACGATTCGACACGCGGTTCAATCCATTGCTGTACAACCGGCGCCACCTCGGGGTCATCACATTTTTTATCGCGCTGGCACACGGACTACTCGTGTTGGGATATTACCACGGGTTCGGCGTGATGAATCCCATCACCTCAATACTATTCAACACCGGCAACGTGCGATCGATCGTGGCGTTTCCCTTCGAATGGTTTGGCATCGCAGCGCTTTTAATCATGCTGGTGATGGCAGTGACCAGTCACGATTACTGGAACGCACGGCTGGGCACGATGTGGTGGAAAACATTGCACATGGGCGTGTATTTTGCCTACGCGCTGCTGATTTTGCACGTGGCATTGGGCGCGTTGCAAGCTGAACAGCATCCGGCATATCCCATCGTCTTAGGTTTAGGCGTGGTCCTGGTCGTGGGATTGCATCTAGCGGCTGCCCAACGCGAACACCTGCGCGATCGGGCATTGCAAAAACAATTACAGGATGGCTGGATCGACATCGGCTCCATGGATGGCATTGCCGAGGGCCGAGCGAAAACAATCATGTTGCCCACCCTGACTGATGACGGTGAGAATGCGAACATAGAAAATCACGCGACGGATACGACTGGCGCAGGGAAACGTGGGGGGGGGGGTTGCGGTATTTCGGGATGGGGGGAAGTTGTATGCGTGGACGAATGTGTGTCGTCATCAGGCGGGTCCTTTGGGCGAGGGAAAAATCATTGACGGCTGCGTGACATGTCCATGGCATGGTTGGCAATACAAGCCGATGGATGGCATGTCGCCGCCGCCGTATGAGGAAACGGTGGCGACGTATACATTGCAGCGCGTGGGCGATCGGGTGTTGTTGAATCCGAAGGCCAATGCCGAGGGGACAGTGGTTGAGCCGGTGGCTTGTCCGCCGACGCGCGGTGATGGTATTGAAAATAGCCCCCGCGAAAATGTAGGGAGGGAAGTCGAGGGGAATGCGGGGGGTGATGTGGGGGGTGATGTGGGGGGTGATGTGGGGGGTGATGTGGGGGGAAATGTGGGGGGGTTCTATGTGGGGTATTTGCCGGTGCCCGTGCGCGAAAAAAAATTCGTGCGTCAGGTGGTGGTCGGGCTATGGGTAATCACCGCGTGTACCGCGGCACTGGTCGCGGCGATGCAGCGCAACCCTGGCGTGGGCCAATGGGCGTATGGGGAATCGGTGAGCTTGACCGGGTATGTGCTGGATTTGCCCTACGCGGCGATCCGGTTGGATCGTAACACCCGGGTGGGGCGCAAAAACCAAACCGTGTTGCTGGTCAACGCGGGAAAATTTGGCAGCGCGGATCAAACAGCCTCGCGCGTGGGACAACATGTTCGTGTCAGTGGCGCGACGATTACGCGGCGCGGATTGCGCATGGTGGAGCTGGACAGTGACGTTCAGGAAATCATCATGACCCATGATGCGAGCACTTATGACGCGGCCACGATCCAATCTGGCGCAGATCGTAAATCCGAAGCCGATTCTGTCACGCTGGTCGGCGAAATCATCGATCCCAAATGCTACTTCGGCGTGATGAAACCCGGCGATGGCAAAACACACAAGGGCTGTGCCACGCTATGCATTCGCGGCGGCATCCCACCCATGCTAAAAACTTTCCCCCCCACCACCCCCACCCACCCCACCACATCCACGTCTACGTCTACGTCTATGCCCACGAAATTTTCCTCCGCACGAATGGATACGACAGGCACGACGGCTAGTCACAACACGCCACCGACCGCGGAATATTTTTTGATCGTGGATCAAGATGGTCATGCGGCCAACGACATGGTGCTGCCATTCGTGGCTGACCCGGTGCGGGTGCGTGGCCGATTATCGCAACAGGGCGATGTGCGCGTGTTGTGGCTGGATGCGAATGATATTGAACGCCTTGCCCCGTGATCCCCCCCCCCCCCACACACACATTTCTCATACCCATCCCGTTAAAAACTCGCGCGGCCTCAATTTTTCCTTCACACAAACCCCCGGTATTCACCGGGGCTAACAAAAACCTACGCGCGAGTATTTATCGTAATACGTATCACTCACATTTCTGACCCACTTGCCACCTCTTGCCATTACCGATTTGCGCCGCTGCACGCGCAGCCCAAGGGCGGCGGCTAACGGGGCATCACGGGCTAGAAATTTATGGAAATCGTCTAATTGATGTCGTAAAAAAACCCCGGGTGATCACCCGGGGCTATGAAAGACGAATGGATTATTGTGATCGCAGTGATCGGTATGCTCAGTGCGATCAGTGCGATCAGCCTTCGATGACGATGGATTCGATCGTGTCGCCTTGGGCGATGCTATCGACGATGTCCTGGCCTTCAATCACCTGTCCAAAAATGCCGTGCTTGCCGTCGAGCCATGGCGTGGGGACGTGGGTGATAAAAAACTGCGAGCCGTTGGTGTTTGGTCCTGCGTTGGCCATGGACAACATGCCGGGCTTGTCGTGGGCAATTTCCAGAGCGGACGGTTCATCATCGAATTGATACCCTGGGCCGCCGGTGCCGGTGCCCTGGGGGCAGCCACCCTGAATCATAAAATCAGGAATGACGCGATGGAATTGCAGGCCGTTGTAGAAACCATCATTGGTCAATTTTTCAAAATTGCCGACGGTGATCGGAGCTTTGTCATCAAACAACTCGCATTTGATGATGCCTTTGCTGGTGTTAAACGTTGCAGTTTTCATGGTAAATAGATTCCGCGAGGGTCAAAAAAAATGGCGATAAAAATGCTCCACCCCTTCCAGATTTTCTCTGTCAGAAAATTAAATCCGCAGCAAAAATGAATAGCACACCACCAGTGCGCCAAGGATAACAGGGGGAAACGTGGGGGGGGGGGTTATTTGGGCATTTGATGGGGTTTGGGCAGGACGATATCGCGAGCCAGTCCCAGTTTTTCCATCAGTTTGATGGTCAGGTAGGTCATGTCGACTTCGTACCAACGCAGACCGTGTGCTGCTGAACGCTGGAACGCGTGATGGTTGTTGTGCCAACCTTCACCCCAGGACAATAGTGCGACCCACCACAGGTTGGTCGAACGGTCTTTGGTTTCGAAATTGCGATAGCCCCAGACGTGCGTGGCCGAATTCACGAACCACGTGACGTGATAGACACCGACGGTTCGCAGGCATACACCCCACAGTGCCAACGACCAGCCACTGGTGGCAAAACCAAATTCACGCAAGGTGTAACCGATGCCGAACAGGGCACCTGCCAACAGCATGTTCGGCACAAAGAAAAATCGGTTGAACAAACGTTGGATCGGATCGCGTTGCAAATCCTTGGCACAATCCTGCCACTCGGGCTTGTCACGGTGCATACACCAGAACATGTGAGCCCAGGCAAATCCATCGTTGGGCGAATGCGGATCGTTGTCCGTATCGGAGTGCTTGTGGTGAGCCCGGTGATTGCCGACCCACGACACAGGTCCGCCCTGCCATGCCAGACAGGCACATCCGGTCAGGAAATACTCCACCCATTTGGGGGTTTTGAAACTGCGGTGCGTGAGCAGACGGTGATAGCACAACGTGATGCCCAGACCACCACTGACCCAGAAGAGGAACACGAAGACCGCCAAGCCGAGCCATGAAAAATAGAACGGAGCGGCAATTGCACCAGCATGGAGAATGATAATGCCAGCGACAACATTCCAATTCAACTGACTGATGTTGATCCATCGGCGTTTGCGGAATGTCTCGGCTCGAGGCGGAGCGGCCACAGCGACGGTGGTGTCGTCATCCATTTGTTTTTCGAAAACAAACTCTTTGTCTGAGTTTGCGGAAGGATCAGCCATGTCACTGGTCTTGACCGTTTGGGCGGTTTCGACCGTTTCTGCGACGGGTTCACTGATTTCGCTGGTTTCGGTAGGGGCCGCGCTATTGGGGATATGGCTCCCCGAATGGGTTTGACTGCTCATTTTAATTTCCAGATAGTTGATCGGTTTCTGCCTACCATCATTATGATCATGACTAAGAGCGAGAAACGCGGGAGTTGCGACCAAGGGTCGACGGAGACGAGGTAACGGGCGTTTAAAATTCCTGATCTAGGTGACGAGCCCGCAAAAATATCGTTTGCGATCGCCACGGGATGTAAACGTGGACCCAACGTTAGGCCCGAATCTCGACAAGGGTTCAAACAGGCATCATCCCTGATGCTACTATTATCGGCCGATATCATAGCAGTTCGCCAATTCTGGGCCAGCTGCCCGCCACAATACCTTTGCAATAATACCCCTGCCACGTTTGCCTTCCTCAATTATGCCACAATATCGACCTTCGGGCCGAAAATACCCCGAAACCCCAACTAGATTACTATCATAGCCCCCCGGACGCCATAGTCCAACCTCCACACGCTTCCAAACTCACACCAACCCCACCCCTGCCCCACGCTTCCCCTGTATGACCTATAAAATCCTCGGCCTTACCAAATCCTAACGCTAGGCCAATCCCCCTCCCTCCTCTAAACTCCACGAACCTCTACCCCCCCCCACTTACCCCCACCACTTACCCCCCACCCCCTACCCCAGAACCAAACCCATGCTCAATTTACGTAACGTTGCTGTTATCGCCCACGTCGACCACGGCAAAACCACACTCACCGACCAATTGCTCTACCAGTCGGGCATGTTCCGCACCGAGGAACTCGACAAGCTCGCGGGCGGTCAACACAACCTGATCATGGACACCGGCGATCTCGAACGCGAACGTGGCATCACCATCACGGCCAAAAACTGTGCGATCACCTACGTCTCGCCTGTTACCAATGAAACTTACAAGATCAATCTGATCGACACGCCGGGCCACGCCGACTTCGGCGGTGAAGTCGAACGTGTGTTGAAAATGGCTGACGGCTGCCTGCTGGTTGTCGATAGTTTCGAAGGCCCCATGCCCCAGACGCGCTTCGTGCTCGACAAAGCACTCAAGCATGGCCTGCGACCCCTGGTCGTCATCAATAAAATCGACAAGCCCAACGCACGGCCCGACGATGTGGTCAACGAAGTGTTCGACCTGTTGGTGGAATTGGGCGCACCCGATGAAGCCTTGGAATTCACCACCATCTACGCCTCGGCCAAAGAAGGCTGGGCCGTCGCCGATCACACGGAAAAATCTGAAACACTCCAACCACTTTTCGATGCCATCATCGAGCATGTGCCAGGCCCGGCCGAAACCGGACCCTCCACCGATCCATTGCAAATGTCGGTCACCACGTTGGCCTATTCCGATTACGTCGGACGCATTGCCATCGGTCGCGTCTTTGCCGGGTCCATCAAGACCGGCCAACCCGTCACCGTCATCCATCGCGACGACACCCGCGAGATCCAACGCGTCGTCCAATTGCTCACCTTCGACGGACTCGGACGCGTGGAAACCAAACAGATCAACGCGGGCGATATCGGTGCCGTCGTCGGACTCGACCCGATCGACATCGGCGACACCATCGCATGCCCCGAAGCGCCCAAAGCCCTGCCCATCGTGCAAATCGATGAGCCAACATTGACGATGACATTTCGCGTGAACGACTCGCCGTTCTGTGGCCGTGAAGGCAAGTTTGTCACCAGTCGCCAGATATGGGATCGCTTGCAAAAAGAACTTCAATCCAACGTCGCCATGCGCGTCGCACGCAATGAAAGCGGCGAAGCCTTTGCCGTCTCGGGACGTGGCCTGATGCACCTGGGTGTGTTGATCGAAACCATGCGCCGCGAAGGTTACGAATTGGCTGTCGGCAAGCCCGAAGTGATTCTCAAAGAAGTCGACGGCAAAAAGCATGAGCCAATCGAATTGTTGGCTGTCGATTGCCCGACCGAATGCCAGGCTGATGTGCTGTCATTGGTTTCCAACCGTCGCGCGGAAATCGTCAAGCTCGACGCCAAGTCCGGCACCAACGATTACGTGCATATCGAATTCACCATCCCCGCGCGCGGCCTGATCGGTTTGCGAACACGCATGCTCACCGCCACCCAGGGCCGAGCCATCATGCACCACACCTTGCTGCGTTACGAACCGGTTCGTGGCGACATCCCCAAGCGTCAGGCTGGCGTTATGATTTCCACCGAAGCCGGTTCCGTCGCACCCTACTCGCTCGACCGCTTGTATGACCGCGGCATCTTCTTCGTCGACCCCGGCGATGCGGTGTACGAAGGCCAGGTCGTGGGCGAACACTGCAAAGAAGGCGATATCGTTGCCAACGTCACCACCAACAAAAAACATTCCAACGTTCGCGCGTCCGGCTCAGACGATGCCACCCGCGTTCGCCCCGCTCGCAGAATGTCATTGGAAGCCTGTCTCGAATACATCGAATACGATGAACTGGTCGAGTGTACCCCCGAGTCCATCCGCATGCGCAAACGCATGCTCAAAGAATCCGACCGTAAACGCGAAGGCCGAAAAGGCAAATAACCCCCCCCCCCACGGCCCCCCACGCCCCCACGTTTCCCCCGCGCGATTGACGCGTTCGGGGTAAAGATTGGGGTAAAGATTGGGGTAAAATAGTTGATTGTTTTTGCAATCCCACTCCCCGCCGCTTGCGGCTTAGCACCCGCCCACGTATCAATCCCTCAACTTTTAATTCTTATTATCAATCCCGTTTAAAATTCGTGCGAACTAATGTTTTCTCTCAAACAAACCCCGACCCCCGGTATTCACCGGGGGCTAATATGAATCACAGCACGAGTATTTATCGCCATTCGTAAAAGTGTTAACATCCAAACGACTACTTCCAAATTTTAACTTTTAACTTTTAACTAAAACCATGATCACCGTCCCACCCCCACTACTGAAAACCAAATTCGATCTCGCGGTCCCCTACGCTCAATTCGTGGCTATGGGCGAACCGGCGGGCCATCGTCCGCCTTGGGATCAGCGTTACGAGCAACTGCAATTATCCCCCGAACAACACGCGTTGATCGCAGGCTTCACCCGCAAGATCAACATCCTCTGCCTCACCGGCACATGGTGTGGCGACTGTGCCTTACAGGGTTCAGCCTTGCAACGCATCGCTGAGGCTAACCCCGATCACATCGACTTGCGTTTCATCTTGCGCGAAGATGCCCATGCCGACATCATCGTCAAATCGCAAATCAACGCAGGCTTCCGCGTGCCCGTCTCATGGTTCATGGCTGAAGATTTCGAACCCGTCTTCGCCTTCGGCGATCGCACACTCTCTCGTTACCGATCCATGGCCCGCAAAATGCTCGGCGACGATTACGTCCAGGCACCCGCGCCCACCGACCCGGTCGCCACCGTCCTCCAGGAAATGATCGACACCATCGAACGTGTCCACCTCCTGCTTCGACTGTCCGGCCGATTCCGCGAAAAATACAACGACTAACCCCCCCCCCCCCACGCCCCCCACGTTTCCCCATTGCTATTGGCACGTTCGGGGTAAAGTTCGGGGTAAAATAGTTGATTGTTTTTGCAATCCCGTACCCGCCGCTTGCGGCTTAGCGCTCCCCACACGTATCAATCCCGCAACTTTTAATTCTTATTATCAATCCCGTTTAAAATTCGTGCGAACTAATGTTTTCTCTCAAATAAACCCCGACCCCCGGTATTCACCGGGGGCTAATATGAATCACAGCACGAGTATTTATCGCCATTCGTAAAGTGTTAACATCCAAACGACTACTTTTAATTTTAAATTTTTAACTTTTAACTTTTAACTTTTAACTTTTAACTTTTAACTTTTAACTAAATATTATGATCATCGACCACATCCAAAACGCCGACCTGTACCGTCCCATCAGCACTCGCCTGGCGATGGCATTCGACTATCTGACGAACAACGATGTCGCCACCATCGACAACGGCCGATACGATCTCGATGGCGACAATGTCTTCGCACTCGTGCAACGCTACGAGCCCAAAGCGACGGCCAACATCATCTGGGAATCACACCGCAAATACATCGACCTGCAATACATCGCTGTTGGCCACGAACGCATGGGCCACGCGCTGCTGCACGACAGCGACAACACTGCCCCTCCCACATACGTACAGCAACCCTACAGCGACGAAAACGACGTAACGTTATACGACCCCGCCCACTTCGCACACCTGCCCCTGACCCCCTACACCGCTGGCATGTTCGCGATCTACTATCCCCACGACATCCACGCCCCAAGCCTCTCGCCCACCGACCAGGCCGCCACCGAACAACTCACCAAAGTCGTGATCAAAATCGCGGTATAAAAAACACCATCACCAGTGTGAAATACAGTGGTTACCCCGTGCGCCGATCTTTCGCCAGATCGCGGTATTTTCGCAGTGCTTCGTTGACCGCTTTGGACGTGGGAAAATCTCGAGCTACATCCTCATCCAACTTCACCACATTCGTGCCAGCTTGATAGCGTGTGGCATACTTGCCGACTTCACCTTTTGAAAAGTCGTAGTACGGCTCCAACTCGTCGTCATGTTCAGGCTTTGGGTCGTTGCTCATGTTCCTGCCTCTCGCGGGTTGAGGCCAACCGGGCGGTGATGATGCGAATATGATCGTCTCGATCCGTATGGACCACGACGAGCAGCCGGGCTTGGTCGGAATATCCAATCGTCACAAAACGATCTTCGACTTCCGAATGTCTTTCATCATATATCGTCCGAGCCTGCAAGTCACCAAAAATCGTAGCGGCCTCAGCAAAATCAACACCATGCTTGACATGGTTTGATGCTGCCTTATCGGGATCCCATTCAAACGTCAGTCCCAACCCAGGCTCCTTCAAACGATCAATATCCCAAATACCTCAGTGCCCAATGACGTTTCGTATTGCGCGAGTAATGTGGGTGGGATCACATCACCCCTGCACTGCCGGTCATGATCGGTTCGCTGACGAATTCGCGGGGGTCGGTGACGTGGCCGGTCAGGGCGCTGGCGGCGACCGTCAAGGGTGAGGCCAGGTAGACGCCGGCTTCTTTGTGGCCCATGCGGCCGGGGAAATTGCGGTTGGTGGTGCTGATGCAATTCTGCGGTTCATTCAGGCGGCCAAAGGTATCCTTGGGACCGCCCAGGCACGCGGCGCAACTTGACGCACCCATGTGACAGCCTGCGTCTTCGAAAATTTCGTAGATGCTTTTTTCGCCGGGCTGTTTTTCTTCGCCGGTGATGTTCAGACGCAGCATGTCGGCATGGACTTCGGTCGAGCCGGGCACGACGAACGTGGGGATTTTCACCTGCTTGTTCTGGAACAGAGCTGCGGCGAAAATCATGTCGGTGATCTTGCCGCCGGTGCATGAACCGATGTAGGCACGATCCAGTTTCACGTCGCTGCAATTGCGGGCCAGGTCTTTGTTGTCCGGGCTATGTGGCTTGGCAACCATCGGCTCCATCACGCCCAGGTCCCATTCGTATTCGGCGCAATACTCGGCCCCGGCGTCGTCGGCATAGACATTCCAATCGGGCTTGGTCGAACGAGCGCGCACGTATTGCAAAGTCTTTTCATCGACATCGCACACGCCGTTTTTGCCGCCGGCTTCGATGGCCATGTTGGTCAAGGTCATGCGGTCTTCGAGCGTCAACGACCCGACGCCTTCGCCGGCAAAATACATGGTCTTGTAGGTCGCACCAGCCACGCCGATCTCACCGATCACGGCCAGGATCAAATCCTTCGCCGTCAGGTACGGCGGGATCTCGCCATGGAAGGTGAACTTCATCGTTGGCGGAACTTTCAACCACGTGCGACCAGCGCCCAGCGCGAACGCAGCATCGGTATTGCCCACACCCGTGGCGAACTGGCCAAACGCACCAGCGGTACAAGTGTGACTGTCCGTGCCCAACAGAATTTCGCCGGGACGACAGTGGCCTTCCTCGGGCAGTGCTTTGTGGCACACGCCTTTGTAATTCGTCTTGGTCGGATCGCGGTAGGGATTGGGGAAACCCGAGCCCTCGGCTGTGTTGAGAAAATCCGGATCGTAATAATATTTCAACCCTTGCTCGGTCACGAAATCGCGCAGGATTTGAATGTTGCGATGGCACTTTTCATCAGCAGTAAAAATGTAATGGTCGGGGACGATCACCACGCCATCCTTGTTCCACACCTTGGCGTCGGCGCCGAACTGTTCCTTGAAAATCCCGATCGTGCCCGGCCCGCACACGTCATGGGTCAGCAACACATCCACGCCCACCCACACGTTTTCGCCTGGGGTAACGTCAGCACGACCGGCATGAGCGGCCATGATCTTTTCGGTGATGGTCATTTTTCGCGGCGACATTATCGATTCTCCTGCAACGGACATTCTGTTTGGCACAAAATAACGCGTCGCTCCACCCTGGGAAACCTTCACGGAACCCGAGGGGAACAACAGCGGGGTGAGCTATGTATTTTAGCCGATAATTACCCGTGCCGTGATCCCCCCCCACGATCCCCCCCACGCCCCCCCCCACGATGACCCGTCTGGCCCGAAATTGATCGACCCGAAATCAGTTTGAAAAATCGCGACATTTCTCGCAATTTACGTCAAATAGGCGAGAACTTTTAGCCCGCCGACGGCGTCGGCGCGGCAGGATAACCACCAATACCCGCTGTCTGCATCTGCATCTGCAATCTACATCTGAATCTGCATCCTCATCCTCATCCTCATCCGCGCCGACACCGTCGGCGGGCTATCAAAAAGACCGCAGGCCAAATTGATGTGATACATCGATGCCTCTGCGAACGTCGCGGCGTCAACTTTTTCTGGCCACCGACTTCCCCACATTCCCTCCCCTGCCCAATCGCCCCGGCTTCACATGCGATCAATATCCGATAACATATCCTTGCAGCGTTCTAACCAACGTTAGCACCTTGCATTGACGATGTAACCCACTGCGGTTACCGTCAAAGAAAACTTCCGATCAGGGATGGAAAAACTCAGGGATACATAGATCATGAAACGGATGTCAAAAGCCACGCGAGTGGTGATGATCGGGGCCTCGGCCACCACAATCTCGGCCACACTGGCCGCAACCCTCGCCATGCAGGGTTGCAACCACCCGCTGCAAAAGTCCACCCAGGACGAACTGCGCCAACAGCTCATCGCTTCGCACACGGCCTATCTCGATGCCGTCGCCGCTGGCCCGGTTATTGAGCTATCACGTCCCACCAGCGACCTGACCAACGACCTGAGCCAACAGCGCCGCGACGAACTCAACAAAATGGGTGGCCCCGACGCTTACAAAGACAAGCCGTTGCGCATCGGCACAGACTTGCTGACCGATCCCGGCACGGCTGACGACACGCCCGATCAGGAAAACCTCGCCGCTGAAGAAGACACCGTCTATCTTTCGTTGCGTGATGCCATCCATCTGGCAGCCAAAAACAACCTCGACGTCGCTTCGGCACGCATCATCCCCGGCGTCAATCAAACGCAAATCACTCAGGCTGAATCAAACTTCGATGCTGTGCTCTTTGCCGATCTCAACTACAACAAAACCGACACACCACGACCAAGCAGCCTGACCAGCAGTATCGGCGGCGGTGCGCTCGATCGCGAAGACCTGTCGGTTCGCACTGGTATCCGCAAACGCATGACCACCGGCGGTGTCGTCGAAGTCGCCACCACTTTGCAACGCCTCTACGAAAACCCTTCGCTGTTTTCATCATCCATTACCGGCGGGCCGTTCAAATATTACAACGCCAGCGTCGAGACCAGCGTCGTCCAACCGTTGCTCCGCAACTTCGGCACCGACATCAATCGCACTGAAATTCTTCTGACCGAAAACGTCCGTGCCTCTTCGCTTGAAGACCTGCGACAAACGCTGATGGAACGCCTGTTCCAAACCGAGCAAGCCTATTGGGAACTCGTCTTCGCACGCTACCAATTGCAAGTCGCCCAGAGCCTGCTCGAACGTGGCATCGGCGACATGGGCATCGTCAAAGCCCGCGAAGAATACACCGTGTCCCCCGTGGAAGTGACCCAAACCATTGCCACCGTCGGCGATCGTCGCTCTCGTGTGATCGTGGCCAAGCAATCCGTGCGTGATGCCACCGATCGACTCAAGCTGCTCATCAACAGCAAAGAGCTGTCGATCTCCGGCGAGACCTTGATCATTCCCACCGACACCGCGCTCGACCTGCCCGTGCAAGTCAGCCTGCTCGACTCGGTCACCATCGCGTTGCGACAACGCCCCATCATGCAACAGTCATTGCTATCGATCGACAGCGCCACCCTTCGGCAGCGTTTCTTCGATAACCAACGCTTGCCACAATTAAACCTGTCCCTGACCGCTCGCTACAACGGCATCGGCACCGGCAGTGGACGACAAGCCTATGCCGACCTGGGCGATGGCAATTTCATCGACTATCTCATCGGGGCACAGTTCGAAGTTCCCATCGGCAACCGTGGCCCCGAAGCGGCGTTCCGACAACGCGTGCTCGAACGTGAACAAACCGTCATCGATTACCAGCGTGCTGCCCAGTCCGTGGTCGTCGAGGTCAAATCTGCCATGCGGCAAATGATCACCCGTTACCAGCTCATCGGCTCGACCCGCGACACCCGACTGGCCGCTTCCGACAACCTCCGTGCCATCGAAGTCCGACAGGACGCAGGCGAACCGCTCACCTTTGATTTCATCGACTTCAAATTGCGACGACAGGATGCCCTGGCCAACGCCGAAATCGACGAGATGCGTTCGATCGTTGATTACAACATCGCCATCGCCGCTTACTATCAAACCCTGGGCACCCTGCTCGATCACAACAGCATCGCATTCAACCAAACGGCTGATACCGATGTCGACAGCGATGGCATGAGCGACGCAACCGCTGAATAATTGGCGCCGAAAAATTCGCACGGTCATGCAACCGATTGCCACTTTTGATATTCAACTAATTTTTATAGCCCGCGATGCCTGTCGCGGGTTATTTTTTTAACCGTTCCCACAACAACCGCGCCGCACAACCGCGATGACTGATCGCGTTTTTCTGGGCCGCTGACATTTGTGCCGTCGTGCAGCCATGCTCGGGCACATAAAACAATGGGTCATACCCAAACCCATTCGCACCGCGCGCCTCTCGCAAGATTCGCCCCGTCACCTCACCACGCACCACCATTTCGACATCCGCATCCCGATCGACAAACGCCATCGCACACACAAACCGGGCCGTGCGTTTCTCCTCGGGCACCTGTTCCAGTTCCGCCAACAGCTTCGCATTGTTCGCTGAATCCACCACATCCCGCCCCCCCCCACTCACGCCACTCACCCCACTGTATCGTGCACTGCGCACGCCTGGCTCACCCTTGAGCGCATCAACTTCCAATCCGGAATCATCCGCCACACACGCCAACCCGCTCGCCTGCCCATAGTATCGCGCCTTCAACAACGCATTGCCCTCAAACGTATCCTGATCCTCTACCGGCTCCTCAATCGCCTCCCCACCCTGCACGTTCTCCAAATCCCCCAACAACACCCACTCAATATCCGCATCCCCCCAATCAATCACCGCCCGAATCTCATCCAACTTATGCGGGTTCGAGGTGGCCAGTAAAATCCGCGTCGCCATCATCATCACCTTCGCCATTGATTCCCCACAAAAATAATTCACCATCAAAACGGGACGCTGCGCGTCGCCCGCTAAACATTTCCACCCACACCCCATTCAAAAACTTCTTCTCACCGCCTCACTGTGATTTCCATTTCTTCTCTGTGCCTCTGTGTCTCTGTGGTTTTTTCCTCCCCCACTCACATGCTCCACCAATTCAAATCGATCTCCGGGAAAATCACGTCGTGCAAATCCGCATCGGCGATCTCGTGTTTTTCCACTTCGTTCAATTGGCCCAGGTAGTCGCTATCGTCAGCCACTTTCTCAGCCAGATCCGTGAACACTTCGAAGCGCGACACGTGTTGCATGAATCGCTTGATGCCATAGTCCACCGCTTGCCCGCGTCGGATCACGAACGGCCAATCGCTCGCCTGCAACAGCAACAACTCTCGGCCCGCTTTTTCCAACAGCGTTTTGACTTCCTTGTTCTCCCGCCACGCCAACTCACTCGTTAGCCGACCGAACGTCGCTTCGCATCGGTATTCGATGTCCCACATCCAGTTGATCTGGTCGTTGGTCCACACGCGATGGTCGCCTTCCTCGCCCCATGAACCTTCGGGCATCGACACCACTTTGTCCGCAGGCTTCTCCTTCAGATAGTTGGCCGTCGTCGACATCGCCACTTGCGGATCGGAATTGATCGACAGCATCACATCACGCAAAAACTTCGGCCCTTCAAACCACCAGTGCCCGAACAGCTCCGCATCAAAACACGTCACCACCACGCCGGTGTGTCCCGTCTGATCGCGGTGGGCACGCAATTTATCCTTGATCGAATTTACAAAATGCTGGGCATGCTCATGCAATTTCCCCGGCACATTTTCCGGGTAATACAAATGCTTATCGCCCAGGTCCGTCTTCGCGCCGGTGATCTTCCAATAGCGCAGCCCGCGCTTGGGGCCCCACTTTTTATGGAATTCCAGATACACCCCGTCCGCCGGATAGCCGATCGAACCCGACCAGACTTTCTCGCACACATCCTGATCGCGGGCAAACGCCACCGCTCGGCCCAACCCCGTTCCATCACTGTTCACCGAATGCGCTTCGTTCACCGAATGCCAACCACGCGAAGGATACTTCGATGCTTCATCCCAACCCACTTTCCACCACTGCCCATCGTTGAACACCTGTTCGCTGTGCGATTGTTCGATCAGATGGTTCTCCACGAAAAAATGCGTGATCCCTTCGTCAGCCACCAGATGTTCAATCCCAATGCGATAATCCTTACCCGCCCAACCGATCGGCGGATTCCACGGACCACCCGGCCGATACGCGCACTCGGGCAACCACATCCCCGTCGGCTTGAATCCCAGAATCCGTTCGCTCGATGCAATGCCCGCGCGAATCTGCGCACGAATGCTTGAATCCTCATACAGCAACGGCATGTAACCGTGCGTCGCATTCGACGTCAGAATTTCCACATAACCCTTGGCCGCCCGCTCGCCATAGGCTTTGGGAATATCGCGGTCGATCTTGCGAAATTGTTCGAGCAATTCGCCATGCCACTCGGCCCATTGATCGGCCAGGTAACCCATGTGCCCGTTGTCGACTTTGTCGAAATCCTTGCGATCGCGTTTGGCTTGGGCCACCCGATCCTGCAAATAATGTTCGAACCCGTCCTTGAAATGTTCATGCGACAACTGTTCCAACAGCACCGGCGTCAGCCCCATCGTGAAGCGCGGCATCGCGTTTAAAAACACGCACTCGTCGATCATCGACAGAATCGGCAGATACGTTTCCGCAGCCGCTTCATACAGCCAGTCTTCGCCGTGCGGCCACGTGCCATGTCGTAACACGTATGGCAAATGCCCATGCAGGACCAGACAGAAATGCCCCAGAAAATCAGGTTGATCGTGGTGTTGGCTCATAGATGTGTATCGTAACCGCTTTTGCCCTGTCGTATGGACAATAAACCAACACGCTACCAATTGTTGTGCCGATGTCTGCATCAGGTCCGATAGAATGTCCATCGACACGACTAACGCGCGTCGCCATGCCTGATACCACCTTCAAAAAAACAGCCCCAATCACCATGCCCGACTCTCCACCGAATCCCACGCCGACCCCGCTCGCACTGACTGGTAAACGCCTGCATTTCGTCGGCATCGGCGGCTGCGGCATGTCCGGCCTGGCACGCATGTCGCACATGCACGGGGCCACTTGTTCGGGCACCGATCGTGCCGAATCGGCCACGCTCGACATGCTCCGCGCCGAGGGCATTGGCGCAGGCATCGATCAATCCGGCGACGCCATGCCTGCTGACCTTGATCTCATGGTCGTCTCCGCCGCGATCAAGCCCGACCATCCCGAAATCCAACGCGCCCAACAACGCCACATCCCCATCATGAAATACGCCCAACTGCTGGGCCAACTCATGATCGGTCGCACCGGCGTCGCCATCGCTGGCACACACGGCAAATCTTCCACCACCTCCATGCTCGCTCACATTCTCATCCAATCCGGCCTCGATCCGAATTTCATCGTCGGGGCCAATTGCAACCAGATCGGCGGCGGCTATCGCGTCGGCCAATCCGACATCCTCCTCGCCGAGGCCTGCGAATACGATCGCTCGTTCCACAATTTCCATCCCACCCACGCGACCATTCTCAATGTCGAGGCGGACCATCTCGACATGTATTCGTCCATCGATGAAATCGTCGAGGCCTTCGCGGTCTTCGCCCGCAAAATTCCCGCGCACGGCAGCCTGCTCATCCAACACGAATCGCCCCACCGCCTTGACCTCATCGCCAACCTCACCTGCCCCGTCGAAACCATCGGCTACGCGCCCCACGCCGATTGGCAATTGCGCGTTCTGGATTCCAAATCTGAAATTCGAAATCAGAAATCAGAAATTACCGCCACATGGACCCACCCCATCCCCGGCGAACACATGGCCTACAACGCCGCCGTCGCCGCGGTCACTGCCCATCGACTCGGCGCATCGTGGCCCGACATCAGCCGCGCCCTCGAATCTTTCCAGGGCCTCGACCGACGCATGCAAACCATCGGCCAACGCGACGGTATCACCATCGTCGACGACTATGGCCACCACCCCACCGAAATCGACACCACCCTCCGCGCCCTGCGCCAACATCACCAACCCAAACGCCTCATCTGCGTTTTCCAACCGCATCAACATAGCCGAACGCGCTTCCTGCTCGATCAGTTCGCTGCCAGTTTCAGTGATGCCGACCTGATCATCGTGCCTGACATTTATTTCGTCCGCGACAGTGAACAGGAACGCGCCTCGGTCAGCAGTGACGACCTGGTGAACAAACTCCGCCACGCAGGCAAGGACGCCCGCCATATCGAATCATTCGATGCCATCGTTGAACACCTCACGCGCACCGTGCGTGATGGCGACCTGCTCGTCACCATGGGTGCAGGCGACGTCTACCGCATCGCCCAAAACTTTCTCTCACCCCCCGCCCCCCCCACGCCCCCCGTCCCCCCCACATTTCCCCCGCGCCAATAACACGCACGGTTTTATACACATTATTACTGTCAATCGTGACCCATTGTCAGCCAATCGGTAGTGGTCCACGTTGATAATTCCAAACGAGCCGCGACCGTCAGGGAGCGGGTATCCGATCGGTTAGGCCCGCTCCCTGACGGTCGCGGCTCGTTAAAATGAACCAGCACCCAGCCATCGCTGGAAAACGGTATGATTGATGGGTTAAAATCGACATCGTTCGGACAAAACCCGAACAGGCTGGCGATTTCTAGATTCGCACCCACACCCATCAACCGGAAAACCAAACCCCCGGCCAACACGCACGAGGGACCAGACAATGAGCAAACGCAAAACACGCACTTGGGATTCATTAAAACGCGTCGCAGTCATCGGGTCATACCTACCTCGCCGATGCGGTATCGCCACATTTTCCAAAGACACGGTCGACTCGCTCGTCGCCGCTTCCGATGGCAAGACGGAGGTCTGGGCCGTTGCCATGAATGATCGTCCCGAGGGATACCGCTATCCGCAGGACGTGAAATTTGAAATCAATGAAACCCGCATTGCCGACTACAAACTGGCCGCTGATTTTCTAAACATGTCCAAAGTCGATGTCGTGTCGTTGCAACACGAGTACGGCATTTTTGGTGGCGACTATGGCGTGTATGTGCTCGACCTGATCCGACGATTGCGAGCCCCCGTCGTCACCACACTCCACACCGTCTTGAAAGAGCCTGACGAAGGCCAATACAAAACCATGTTGAAACTGGCCGAGGCCTCCGATCGCATGATCGTCCTCAGCGAGACCGGCCGACAGTTCATGCAGGAGGTCTATGGCATCGGACCCGACAAGGTCACGCACATCGGACACGGCATTCCCGATGTCCCCTTTGTTGATCCCAACTATTACAAAGATCAGTTCGGCGTCGAAGGACGTCGCGTCATCCTCACCTTCGGCCTGCTCAGTCCCGGCAAGGGCATCGAGTACATGATCGAGGCCATGCCCGAGGTTGTCGAAAAATATCCCGATGCGGTCTACATGGTTCTCGGTGCAACCCACCCCGGCGTGCTCGCCCATCAAGGCGAAGAATATCGCAACGGCCTCAAGCGTCGCGTGGCAGAATTAAACCTGCAAGACCACGTCATGTTCATCAACAAGTTCGTCGAACTCCAGGAACTATGCGAGTTCCTCGGCTGCGCTGATGTCTATGTCACGCCTTACCTCGGCGAGGGACAGATCGTCTCAGGCACGCTCGCCTACGCGCTGGGCGCGGGCAAGGCGGTCATCTCGACGCCTTATTACTATGCCACCGAAATGCTTGACGGCAATCGTGGCATCTGCGTGCCGTTTCGCGATTCGCAAACGCTTTCGCACTCCATCAACCATCTGTTTGAAAATGAAATCGAACGCCACGCGATGCGTAAAAAAGCCTACGCTTACACGCGCCAACTCGTCTGGTCATCCTCAGGGGCGTCCTACCTTGATCTGTTTGCTGACGTGCAACAGGAACGCGAAAAATCGCCCAAGCCATCGTTCGTCGTGCATCATCACCAGAAAAAAATTCCTCACATCGAGGAACTCAGCGAGATCAAACTCGATCACCTGATGGTCCTCACCGACGACACCGGCGTGTTCAAACATGCCAAATACACTGTCCCTGATCGCACGCAAGGCTATCGCACGGACGACAATGCTCGCGCGCTGATCACCGTCATGATGGCACGCGATCATCTGCCTTCGGGCACCGGCTGCACGCGATTGGCCACACGCTATCTCAGCTTCCTCGACGACGCATGGGACCCCAAAACCGGACGCTTCCGCAACCACCTGTCGTTCGATCGTGTCTGGCATGAAGAAATTGAATCCGAAGATTGCCACGGCCGAGCGCTGTGGGCATTGGGCATGGCTGTCGCTCATAGCCAGTCGCGCGGCCACATCGCGCTGGCACAAAACCTCTTCCATCAAGGCTTGCCCGCTATGGAAACCCTGGCCAGTCCCAGCGCCTGGGCCTACGGACTCATCGGCATCCACGGCTACCTCCGACGATTCAGCGGCGACAGTGCCGTTCGACGATTGCGCGAACAACTCGCTGCCCAACTGTTCCATGCCTTTGAAGAAAATGCCACCGACGATTGGCTGTGGCTCAGTCCGATTTTGACCTGGGGTAATGCTCGACTGCCCCACGCGCTGCTCCTGTCCGGACGATGGATGTTCCATAACGAAATGATCGACTACGCCCTGCGTGTGCTCGAATGGTTGTGGTCGGTCGAAACATCACAAGACCCCAACGGCAATACCTATTTCGCACCCATCGGCACGCACGGTTGGCTCACCCACGGTTCGCCCGACGGCAAAGCTCGGTTCGATCAGCCACCGCTTGAGGCCAGTTGCATGATTGATGCATGTCTCGAAGCTCACCGCGTCACCACCGATCGCAAGTGGCTCGACCGCGCGTTCCTCTGCCTCAACTGGTACCTCGGCGAAAACGATCTGCGACTCCCGCTCTATGACCCGAGCACCGGCGGATGTGCCGACGGCCTACGCGCTCAGGGCATCAATGAAAACCAGGGCGCCGAAGCCACCCTCGCGTGGTTGCTCTCGCTCGTGTCCATGTACGACCACAGCCTCGAAACCCTCGAAGGCCCCGCCGCTGACGAAGCCCGCGCCAACAAGATCGAAAAAGCGCCACCCACGACTTCCCCTGCATCATCGAACACCAACAGTACCCCAAACACAAACACCGCAGCGACATCCAGCACGTCGGCCACAGATTCAAAAGATAAAAACGTCAAAACTAAAATCAAAGCTCGAAAAATTCGCCCCAGCGCGTCGCGGGCTTCCTCCAAATCAACCAACGCGCCCAACTCATAAGCCTGTTGATTAATCAGGTCGTGAGTCAGCACAAAACACCACGACATTTAGCGCAACATTTAGCGCGACACTTAGCCTCAGGTCAACGACCCGGGGTATACCACCGGCGACTCGCAAGCAATTCACAAGCACCCAAAAACCAACCGCACCCTTATAAAAAATCTGCTTCCATAAATTTCCCTGTTCACCCGTTGAACGCCACATCATGCCGCTGACGTGTTACACTCTGGTTAACCCGATCAGGAGATTCAACCATGACCTCGCATACTCGCTTCGCCTTACTCAATCGTTCTGCCGTCGCCATCGTTTTGCTGACTGCAGCCACCGCCATGACCATGACTATGACTATGATGATCGGCTGCTCGGCCTACAAAGAAACAGGCAGCTATCGCGGCACTGAGTCCACGCTGGTCCAACGCACCAAAGAAGCCATCGCCGAATTCAAAGAAACCGACCCCACCCTCGCCCGTTTTTTCAATAACGCATACGGCTATGTCGTCTTTCCCAAGGTCACCAAAGGGGCCGTCGGCATCGGCGGCGCAGGCGGGCACGGCGTCGTCTTCGAAAAAGGCAAAGCCATCGGCTACAGCCAACTGCGACAGGTCACCATCGGCCTGCAACTCGGCGGCCAGGCTTACAGTGAAGTTATCTTTCTCGAAAAGCCGATCGATCTCGATCGCTTCGCTCGTAACGAAATGCACTTCAGCGCTCAGGCTTCGGCCGTCGCGGCCGCGGATGGCGCCGCGGCCAATGCCGACTATGCCGAAGGCGTCGCGGTTTTCACCACCGGCCAATCAGGACTCATGTTCGAAGCATCCATCGGCGGACAACGCTTCACCTACGAACCCTGGTAAGCCCCCCCACTTTTCCCCCCACTTTCCCCCCCACGTTTCCCCCGCATGCCCACTGGCCCAGCGCTTGCTTTGACGTGTCATCACGCCGCAGCGCTGTGACGGTCCAATGCCTCAAAAATAATCGCTTGCAACGCGCCATAGGCATCGGCCCAGGCGGCCTCAAGCTCAGGCGTCCACAGGTCGCCCGCCAATTCGCCCAGCGAGGCCAACAGCGTGCGTCCCACGATTGGGTAGTGCTCGCGTTTGACCCCGTAATCGATGTGCCGAACGCCCAGCGCACCCACCGCTTCGTTCAGCACGTCACCCTTACGCAAGTTGGCCACCACCAGCGCCAGGGCACTGATCAGCTTTTTCTTTTGGCCCGACATATCTTCCGGAAACATCGCACGCAACTGCGGGTTTTCACGGAATAGCCGATCATAAAAACGATCGGCCAATTCATCCGCACGCGGAGCCAACAACGCAAAACTCGATTCGAGCATTTCAACATTCAACGACATGGTCAAGCTCCGTCATATAAAAGATTCGCAACACAACATCACGGGCGTTAAAAAAAACCAACGCCCATAGCGCTATCGACGAAACCCATTACCCGCTTGACCCCACCCCCCCCACCCCACACACACCACACCCACACCGCACACCCACCTCCACTACATACCCTCACCCCAACCCACGGCCTTCAGACATAACGCACGCACAATGGACACTACGACGCATTACTGCGCGGCCGATAACCATGCGTCCAATCATTCGCCTTCGGGCACCGCAAAACTCAGGTGCAGCTCTGCATGTCGCAAATGCATTTGCTCCCAATCGGCAACGGTCATCGCCCCGAACAACGGACTTGGATGCCGCACATCCGTCGTGCTTAACAAGGCTATCGCTTCACGCAATGCGGCCAATCCTTCTTCCGTTGAACAAGGCTTGGGCGTAAACGCGGGAACCAACGGCTTAGGAAAACGAACTCCCGCGGGAAACCCCTTGGCCAACGATTGCTTCTTGATCAAACGCCCCACCACGCGCATCGGCAACGCCAATTTCGCGTCACCAAAACCCTGCACACAACACACCATCGGCAGCGACAGGTGATGAAAAATCTGCCCCAGTGACCAGTTGCCCAACAGGTGACAGGGCTGACTGGCCAATGATTCGGCGTCGGCCAAAATCTCATGCATGTTTTCAAAACGCAAGGTTCGGCGATCAGCCACTTGTTTCGTATTGATCATCAGTGACGCTCGTTTCGCAATAAATTAACCCACATAAAAAACGACGCCCCCATACACACAAACGCAAACACCCATAAACGCCACCCAAATCACTGGTCCATCGGCCCGTTTCAAGCCAGCACGCCGGTCGCGTCCAACCATGCCTGAGCGATCAACCATTGCCCCGCGGGCGCAGGATGAACACCGTCATAAAGCCAATGCTCCGCAGGTGCCAAATCACAGGCCGCATTGAACCGTTCCTGTAACGGCACAAACAGTGCGCCGTAATCTTTCGCAATTTTCGGTACGATCGTTTGGCATTGATAGCAATGCCCTTCCCACGCCCGAGTCCGATCGGTCACCGGCAACACAAACGGCTCCATCATAATCAGCACCAACGCGGAATTGATCTCTAACGATCGATCCAGCAATTCACGATACAAACGGTCATACGTTTGCGCCGAATAATCGGCCGCATCATTGGCCATCAAGACCGCATCGTTCACCCCAACCAGCAAACTCAATACATCAGGCTTAATATCCAAAGCATCCACTTGCCAACGTTCGTGTAATTCTCGCAGTGTATTACCCGATACCCCGCGATTCTCAAACGTAATGCCGCACCTGGGCCGTGCGTGTAACACAGGCGCTGCAATCAACAGCGGATAACCCGATCCCAATCGAAACGCCAGATTCGTTTCCTCTGGCATGCGATGGACGTTGGTAATCGAATCCCCTTGAAACAGTAGCGTCGTGTTGTCAGCAATCATATTTTTCATCCATCAATACCAACGAACCTGTCCACCGCCTCCGTCATGATCATCTGGAATACGCACCATCAAGGAGCCTGGCCGCCGCCGCGTGGTGGTCCTGTATGGTTCGATGTTTCCAACGTGCGATCGCCATAGGGGTCCGGATTTTTCGCACATGCACTCAAGCACAGCATCAACCCCACCACCATCAACAGACTGACGACCCACCCGCTTCGTTTCTTATTCACATGCATCATGTGTGTTCCTATCTTAAAAATTCACAATTTGATAAATGCCCGGTGCGCTGTTTCCACATCGGCATACGCAGCAAAAACCCGATGTAGTCCCACCACCACCAACAGCTTTTGGAAAAACTGTCCCAATGCCGCCAACTTCACTTCGCCATGCTCACGCTTGAGCCGGGTATGAAATCGGATCATCGTCGCCAAGCCCAGGCTCGACACAAACGTCAACGCCGAACAATCGATAATCACCTTGGCATCCGCACCAGCGACCAGCGATTCGGTCATATGAAAAAACGAATCGCTCGTCTGGTCATCCAAGCGACCTTCCGGGCGAATCACCAACACATCCTGTTCGAGCCAACGTGTTTGAATTTCCATGGCAATCCTGAGTATAGCGGTTCAATCGTAACGATTGTACGACTTGCCACAATCTACCGGGCCGTTCACCACTGGGTTAAAAAATATTTTTCGCATTTATTTGCCTCTTCCACCGGCTAAATCGTACGTTTCATCAGCCCTCACTTATCCACAAGTGAGCCGACGACGACGACGACAACCCAACTTCATTCCACCAACCCACACCCACCGATTCGGTCCGCGCCCGTATCGCGGCATGTGTCCGTCATCCAATCAACGTCCCCAGACCAGCACAGCACAGCACACGATCCTAACTCGTAATTCGTAACTCGTAACTCGTCATTCACACGATCAACATGACCAGGAGAACACACCATGGAACTACTGACCAGCGCTATCCCGTCATCGCGAGCCCTCATCACCGCAATGACCATTGCTGTTTTCACCGCACTGTGCCTTCACATGTGGATGACCGGCATGTAACCCCCCACCCCCCCCACTTCCCCCCACTTTCCCCCCATTTTTCCCCTGCGCTATTAATACGCATCCGTTTAGAACTCATCCGTTAGCCGCCGCCCTTGGGCGGCGCGTCACCGTCAACAAATCCCTGCCCCCCGCCCCACACGCACCGCCCAAGAGCGACGGCTAACGGGGAATCACACGTTAGAAATTTAGGGGAGCCGTATCAGTGTGTGGGGGGCTACCATGCGTTGTGCCGTTGGTGATTGGCTGCTTCGAACAGGCCCTGCAAATACATCGCGCCCAACGAGCGGTCGAATAGGCCGTACCCCGGGCGACCCTCTTCGCCCCAGATCATGCGGCCATGATCCGGACGCACAGGCCCGTTGTAACCAATCGCGACCAGCGACTTGGCCACCTGATACATGTCGATGCTGCCCAACACCGACAGGTGCGGGCTCTCATGGAAATCTTTGTTGCCAGTGATCGACACGTTGCGCATGTGTACGAAATTAATGCGATCGCCCAACCGGCGTACAATCTGCGGCAGGTTATTCGACAACGACGCGCCCAATGACCCGGTGCATAGCGTGACGCCATTGCTCGGACTGTCGATGATTTTACAGATGCGCACCAGCGCACTTTCATCGGTCACAATCCGCGGCAATCCAAAAATCGACCACGGCGGATCATCCGGATGAATGCCCATGCGCACGCCCGCTTCCTCGGCGACCGGCACCACTTTTCGCAGGAAATACGCTAAGTTTTCCCACAATCGGTCCGGGCCCAGCTCGCGAAATTTTGCCATCAAATCCGACAGCTCTTCTTTCGAATACACCGCACCCCAACCGGGCAACGCCCCCGCGCCGTCCTCTTCCAGATTCAAATGCGACAGCTCTTCATAATTGAAACTCAACGCATGCGAACCGTCCGCAAACGGATGCAATAAATTCGTTCGCGTCCAGTCGAACACCGGCATGAAGTTGTAACACAGCACCGGAATGCCAACCTTGCCCATCGCACGAATCGATTCGCAATACGCATCGATGTAACCATCGCGCGTGGGCAACCCCAACTTGATATCCGGATGTACGCTGATCGATTCGATCACATCCAGATTCATGCCCACCGCATTCACGTCATCGCGCAACTTGGCTAGACTCGCGACCGACCATGCTTCGCCGACTTCAACGTCGTACAACGCACTGACCATTCCCGTAACGCCCGGCACTTGCCTGATGTTTGCCAGGGACACCGGATCATCCTGCCCAAACCAACGCATTGTCATTTTCATATCGTGCTACCTCTCCCCCCACCCCCCCACTTGCCCCCCCCCAATTTGCTTTCATTTTTCTGCGGCGAGCTTCCACTGTTCTTGGCACTGTTCATTCCGCTGGCATTATGGCATGCTTACGAAAACGTTTCGATCACGGGCAATTCGCCCACCAACGGCCTTAGGTAATCGCGGAAGCTGTCGGCGATATCGCAGCCATCCACAATGTGCGAGACATCCATCGTGCGCGTCTTGCCCGCTACGTCGCCAAGCTCCACGCGCTTGTAGGCCACTTCGTAGGGTTGGTCGTTCACCCGTTGAATGGCCAGCGAACCATCGACATCACCCGATAGCGCGTGACGTGCTGCCGCCGCACCCACCGCACGGGCTTCGGCGGCATCCACTGGCGAGGTGCAACCCACAAAACTGCGTTGCATATAGCCAAACGTGTCAGCACGCACTCGGCTGATTTTCAGTTTGCTTTTCACCAACTGACTCAGGAAATCACCCAACGCCCCGGTGCCGGATAATTGAATATTCCCGTGGGCATCGCGCTCGACATGGTGGCCTTGCTCTGCGGCCAATCGGATCGCCATCGGCACGTTATCTTCATCGTGAATGCCTTCACTCACCGCGATCAGGCAGCGTCCATATTTTTTGTAGGTCGCGTCAACCTTGCCCAGAAATTTATCTTCATCAAACGCCACCTCGGGCACGTACACCAGATGCGGACCGTCTTCTTCATTACGCCGACCCATCACGCTCGCGGCGGTGAGGAACCCGGCATGGCGTCCCATCACCACGTTGATTTTCACGCCAGCCAACGCTCGGTTGTCGAGGTTGTCACCCATGAATGCCTGGGCCACAAATTTCGCTGCCGATGCAAACCCCGGCGTGTGATCGTTATGCATCAGATCGTTGTCGATCGTCTTGGGCACATGGAAACATCGCAATTCGTAGCCACTTTCATTGGCCAGCTCATTGATAATTCGGCACGTGTCCGAACTGTCGTTGCCGCCGATGTAGAAAAAATATTGCACGTCTTTCTTTTTCAACACCTCGAAAATTTTCGCACAGTAATCGGCGTCAGGCTTATCGCGACTCGACCCCAAACCGGCGGACGGCGTGTTGGCGATACGATCCAAAACATCCTGCGGAATGTCGGTCAAATCGACAAATCGATCTTCAATCATGCCGCGCACCGCATTGCATGCGCCCCAGATGCGACCGATGCCTTTTTGCCCACGCAGGGTTTCGGCCACGCCCACCAGAGATTGATTGATGACTGCGGTTGGACCGCCTGATTGCCCGATGACTACATTACCTGACATAGTACTGTTCGCCTCAAAAAAAAATGAATTTGTAAAAAAGACCCGTTCACGCCGGATCAGCATGCGTCAGGCTGAATCAAACTGAATCAGACGAACGGTTCCATGCTGATGCCGAGGCCGATACCAAGACCGATACCCGGAATGCTATTGATCGCGTGTGTGTGGTCCGACCACTTTCAGCGCTAACATCCGGGAACAAACTGATCAACGGAGCCAACATTGTAGTGAATTGATTGTCAGCCTGCATGAACCGCCCGACGCCCCCTGTCTGGCCCCCAAAAAAGGTAGTGGTTCACTTTAACGAGCCGCGACCGTCAGGGAGCGGGCCAAACCTGTTGGAAACCCGCTCCCTGACGGTCGCGGCTCGTTAAGCATTTCAAAATGTACCACTGCCCAAAAAACCTGCATCCCGACGTGTTTGGCATCCGCGCTTTGGTAGGCGTGAGTCACAATTCCTCGAGCGTGCTCTTGGCCAATGCCACCTGCGCCGGATCGGCCAATCGTGGCATCGCCGCTTCTAATAACGTCGCTGCCCGTTGATGTTCATCCAGGTAACGCGCATAGATCAACCCCAGAATCAACTGGATCTGTTCACGCTGACTGTAACGCGTAAATTTTTCGAGGAACAATTCATACGCATGCGCTGCGGTGGGATATTCGCCTTGACTCATCAACAGGTTGGCCACATCCAACTGTTGCGTTTCGGTCAACACCTGTCGCGAATCAACCGCCAACAGTTCGCGATAGGCGGCTGTGGCCCGGGAGGCATCATGCGCCGCCAGTGCCGTGCTTACCTTGCGACGCAATCCTGCCAGGCGCTGTTCTTCTTCTGACAAGGCTTCGCCATCTTTCGCATCGATGATCACGCCATCCGGACTGAGATGGGCCCATGGCGACTGTCCCCGTCGGGTCATCGCGCGGAATTCGGCGCGCCGTTTTTGCCGTTCGATCAAGGCCAACATGTCGTACGGTTCGCGCGGCAATATCTTGCAATACAACATCAACATCCCGATGGCAAAACCATAGCCATACCCACTCAGGTGCGCCAGGTATGCCACACCATCAAGCCCGAGCAATTCGGAAATCAGGTTCTGCACAATCTGGAAACAGATCAACACCACGCTCGACACTTCGAATGCGCCGATCATGATGAACCAGATGACAATCACCACATTGCTCAACGGGAACAGCGCAAGATAAGCGCCCGTCACCGCCGACACCGCACCGCTAGCCCCCAACACACTGTTGAGTTCCACCATGGCATGCCCAAGCCCTGCCAGGATACCGCCCGCCAGATAGAACGCCAGGTATCCCACCTTGCCCAGCCGATCTTCCACGCTGTTGCCGAACACAAACAGAAAAACCATGTTCCCGATCAGATGCATCCACGAGCCATGCAGGAATTGATACGTGATGAATTGCGACCATTGCGGGTGCGTGGGATACAGGTAGTAGCCCACCACCGGGTAATGCTCACGCAAGGTTTCGAATCCGC
Source organism: Phycisphaerae bacterium (assembly GCA_030426385.1). GTDB lineage: Bacteria > Planctomycetota > Phycisphaerae > Phycisphaerales > Phycisphaeraceae > JAUHYI01. Next base: position 37,122 of record JAUHYI010000009.1, on the reverse strand, counting down.
CCGGCGGGGCCGCGACCATCGACGACGCTGCGATCTGTTCTTTGGTCAACAGGAAGATCACCACGTTCACCGCGATCAGCGCGTAGTTCACCCAAGGCGTGGACTTGAGTTGGCGATCAGTGCGTATCGGGATAACCATGCGTCAGTATTCTGGCGGGCTCGATGATCTGCACACGAACAAACGATTCGTGGACGATCATGATTGAGGCTATTACTCGGGGGTCGTCACGGGTGGTTGGGCGTCGATTGTATCAATCGCACGTCGGCCTGCTTGATCGCTGACCGGCTCATCATCATCTAAGTCATCTCGGCCATCCAGACCATCGACACCGTTCAGTCCGTTAACGCCTTTCACATTCGCCCCGTCTCTTGAGCCCAACCGCCCCAACCGGCCCAACGGTTCGGGCATCCCACCATGATCGCGTCGGTCCAACGGATCAGCGATCACGCCCACCGCTTCGACCGACCACGCCATCGGACCAATTTCTTCAAAAATCGGCGTCGCCGCTAAAAATGAAATCTTCTGATCCAACGCCAACAAATCTCGTAACTGGTATCGCCACGATCCCACCACACGCCCGGTTTCATCGGTCGCGCGAAACAGGAACATCAATTCCGACAACATCTGGCCCGTCCGATTCACCGCTTCAATTTTCACCAAACCGTCAGGCCCAGGATTGATCGCCTCCACCGATAACGCCACACCCAGCAATGCCACCGAACGCGGCAATTCGTTGATCACCTCAACCGACCATCCAATCGAATCAAATCGCGTCATCAATTCATCTGGCACATCCACGCTGATTTCCCGTGGCGAATTGGGCCGCAACATCACCACCGGCACCAGGCTTCGCGCAAAAACCTGCGCCGTTTCATCCACCAGCGACAGCGTCAGATACGCCAACGATATCGTTCGCTCGCCTTTGTTTTCCACAATCGCCGCCAACACATGACGGCCTTCCGGATCAACATAATTCGATTCACGCCGAACCACCACGGCCCCCTCGTCACGCTCGGTGTCCATGTACATGTCCGACGTCGAGGTCCACGGCGTTGGGTTCACGATCTCCGGATCGACGATGTCCAATCCATACGTCAGGCGATAATCAGGCACAGTATCCTCAGCCGCGACAACCGGCTCGGGTTCAACCACATTGCCATCGCCGATCAGGCCCCACTCCATCGCCATCCAGAACAAGCCCGCCACCACGAATCCCAGCATCGCACCCAACGTCAACAGCCAGCTCACCACGCCCCAACCTACACCACGCCGACCGCCGCGCCGACGCGCTGGACCACCCCCGCGCACTCGCCCCGATTCACGACTGCTCCGTGGCCTACCGCCCACCCCCACACTCGCCCCACCACTTGCCCCACCACCTGCCCCACCACCTGCCCCCACACCCCCTACATGTCGCGCACCCCGCCCGCCCACACCGACACTGCCCCCCCCCACGCCACCACCTGCCCCGACATTGCCTGACAGCATCGACGCATTCGCTTCCCCGCTTCCCCCACTTCCCCCACTTCCATGGTAAGAATCAATCCGCCCCGCACCCGGTTCACCACCCTCGCCCGTTAAACCACCCGCACTGCCACTGAATAGCGATTCATCCTCGGCTGACGTGTCCACAGGCTCCGCATGATGCTGCACATGTTTACGCTCAATTTGAAATCGCGTGTCGCATTCCTCGCATGTGGCCACCGCACCGATACGCACAAACGGCAACCGGGTCACATGAGCACAGGATGGACAACTCAATTCATACATGGCAACGAACCGAAATTCACCAACTCAACCTTGAAACGACCACCGAACAGACACAATTTAGCACGTTGACATGCCCCAACCAACTTCCCCCCCCCACGTTCCCCCACGTTCCCCCACGTTCCCCCCCCGTCCTCCCCACATCCCCCTCCACGTTCATCCCACGTTCGGCTCACGTGCAATCGAAAACAAATTGACGCTCGGCTCAGCCAAGCCGGGCCACCTATCATACATGCATACGCGACCAGTACTGACCTTCATCGGCACGGCCATATCGGTTGGCCCCACATATTGTCTATAATCGGACTGTGACCGCGATTGCCCTGCCATTATTGGATGTTTCCACCCAACGCCCTATCTATGCCCAGGGCCCGCGATCGCTCGATTCCGTCCGATTACTACGATTGTCCATCACCGATCGCTGTAATTTTCGCTGTATCTATTGCATGCCTGAAACAGGCGTTAAATTTGCCCCCACCGATGAACTGCTGACAAAAGATGACATCATCGCCGTCGCACACGCGGCCATCGGCGTCGGCGTCACCCATCTGAAAATCACCGGCGGCGAACCTACCGTCCGCAAGGACCTGATACCCATCATTGCCGGACTCAAAAAAATCGCGCCCCACGATCTGTCCATGACCACCAACGGCGTCCTGCTTGAAAATCTGGCCCACGATCTGGCACACGCTGGTCTCGATCGCATCACCGTCAGTTGGGACACCATGCAACCCGATCGCTTTGCCCGCATTGCTCGCGGCGCTGCGCGTGATGGCCAAGCTATGTTGCAAAAAATCCAACGTGGACTCGAACAGGCCACACGTGCTGGATTCAAAAAAATTAAAATCAACACCGTCGTCATCGGCGGTACCAACGATGACGAGGTCGTCGACTTCGCACGCCTCACCCTCAACAATCCCTGGACCGTCCGGTTCATCGAATACATGCCCCTCGGCGATAGCTCCCTAACCACCCCACCTCCCCACACCACCACACCACCCACACACTCACACACACCACACGATCACGACGCGACAGCCAACACTGATCCCAACCCCGGCTACACCGTCGACAACGCCACCCTCCAACAGCGCATCCAACAGGCACTCGGCCCCCTCACACCCATCGATCGCCAACACGAACCCGGCGTCGGGCCAGCACGGGTTTATCAACTCCCCCACGCACTCGGACGCATTGGCTTTATCAGCGCGATGAGCCAACCCTTTTGCGAAACTTGCAATCGCTTACGCCTGACCGCCACCGGCGAGCTGCGCAGTTGTCTCTTCGATGGCGGTGAACGCAGCATCTGGCCTGCACTGCGACCGGCCCCCGATCCCAAGCTCATCGTCGACATCATGCGCCAATGCGTTGCACTCAAGCCCGACGTCCACGCCCAACAAGGCGACCGGGCCATGAGCCAACTCGGCGGCTAGCCCCCCCACATTTCCCCCGCAGACTTGGCGTAGTTCGCCAGGCTTGACTCATACCGGTCCCACACACGGGCGTTATTTCTTGCCTACGTTAGCCGCCGCCCTTGGGCGGCGCGACGGCCTAGGGTTAACGCACATTTCGCGCCGCCCAAGGGCGGCGGCTAACCCACGAGTTTTTAACGCGATTGCTATCAGTAGTCTGGACCCGCTAATCTCAACATATCTTGTGGATCCCGCACATTCCGTCACTCGCTGCGCGTCCAACCCCACACGATTGAATCATCATTGGTACGATCATCATGGCTATCGACATTGTGCATTGCCTGTTTCCGATCTTTTGACCCGCGAGATTATTTGATCATGGCCTCATCACCCGCCTCTGACTTACCGCCCGCCGACCCCACCTTCGCCATCCCCGGCCGAGCCCACTGGGACACAGGCCCCAACGACATGCCTCGCCTGCAACTCGCTTCACCAGACGGCTCCACCGCCACCGTCTATCAACACGGCGCACACATCAGTCACTTTCAACCCGCTGGCCAATCGCCCGTCCTGTGGATGAGCCAATCCTGCGTCTACGATGGCAAATCACCACTGCGCGGCGGCGTCCCCATTTGCTTCCCATGGTTTGGACCTCATGCCGAACGAAGCGAGCTACCCAGCCACGGCTACGCACGCATCCGCCCATGGGATGTCGACTCTATCACCTCAACCGACACCCACACCATCGCGGTGTTCTCCATGACGCCCAATGATGCGGAATTGGAAATGTTTCCCAATACCTGCCACGTGCGTTTGACCGTCACACTTTCAAGCGCTCTGACCATGGCCTTGGAAATCACAAACACCAGCGACTCCGCGTTCACCATCAGCACTGCACTGCACAGTTATTTCGAGGTCGACGATGTAAAAAACGTCAACATCACCGGCCTGGAAAACACGCAATACCTCAGCAAAGTCGAAGGTGGCACATACACCCAAGACGATCAACCCATTAAATTCACCCGTGAAACCGACCGCGTGTATCAAAACACCACCACCACGTGCCTGTTGCATGATCCCGATAAACAACGACAAATCGCCATTGAAAAAACCGGCTCAAAAAGCACCGTCGTCTGGAATCCATGGATCGAAAAATCCAAAAACATGCCTGACTTCGGCGACGACGAATGGCCCAGCATGTGTTGCATCGAAACCGCCGCCGCTGGTCCTGATGCCATCACCATCGAGCCCGGCCAAGCCCACACCATCACCGCCAAAATCAGCGCCCAATCGACCTGAACCACGCCCCCCTACCACACACCGCAAATCACCGGTATCATCGGAGGTACTGTGCCACGCGTAACCCACGGCCGATCTGGGCCGACACTAGCTGTTGATGATTGTTTTGCTAATTGTTTTGTCCATTGTTTTGTTCGTCGTTTTGTTCGTCGTTTTGTTCGTCGAAGTCCCACGGAGTATGACCTGTGAAAATTGCCATCGCTGCCGACCACGGCGGATTTCCGCTCAAGGATCCGCTCAAAGAACTCATCACCGCACTGGGACACGAAGTGCTCGATCTCGGCGCGCATCGCATGGAGCCGACCGATGATTACCCCGATTACGCCCGCTACATCGGCCAGGCGATTCAACATGGCCAGGCTCAGCGTGGCATCGTGATCTGTGGCAGTGGTGTGGGCGCTTGCGTGGCCGCCAACAAAATGAAAGGCGTCCGTGCGTCGATTTGTCACGACACCTATTCCGCGGCCCAGGGCGTGCAACACGACGACTTGAACGTGCTATGCCTCGGTGCCCGCATCGTGGGCATAGCCTTAGCCAGCGAACTGGTCACCGCGTTTTGCAACGCGACGTTCGACACCGATGAACGCTTCGTCCGTCGCCTGGAAAAAGTCCTGGCCATCGAAGCCCATCACTAGTCATTCGTGAATGGCCCATCGACTGCGTATCAACGGTGTATCGACTACGTATCAACTGCGTTGCATATCGACTCAAACCGATAGCACATCGATCGCATACCCCATGCTTTTTAAAGCCCGCGATGCATATCCCATGTTTTTTATAGCCCGCGATGCATATCGCGGGTTCTGCTTAGCCATCACAAGCCATCACGCTCCACGCGTTCAACACCCCATCAATTTTTCTGAACACCCACTGGAATAAATCATCCTGATACGGCGTTGTTGTGAGTGTCCCTCTTGTTGATTTTCCTCTGTTTCAGGAGTCCGATTATGCGTCACGCCATGCCACCATTTGGATTCGTCGTTCTGTTTGCCATCATGTCGATATCAGCATCAATATCCCTGTCCCTGCCCGCGCACACCTCGGCACAGACCACCCAGCCGGCCAAAAACCTGGTCAACGTCGATAAGCATGGCCTGGCGATTCAGGGCTATGACCCCATGGCCTATTTCACGCAACAAGCCGCCGTCAAAGGCGACGAAAATATCACCGCCACCCATCGAGGCGCGACCTATCACTTCGCCAATGAAAAACATCGCGAACGTTTCCTCGAATCCCCCGACCAATATGCCCCACAATTCGGCGGCTATTGCGCGTATGGCGTCTCGAAAAACGTGCTCGCCAAAATCGAACCTGGCGCTTTCATGATTGTCGATGGCCGACTACTTTTGCAATACAACAAAAGCATCGTCAAAACTTTTGAATCAGACACCGAGCATTACCTCAAGAAAGCCGACACCAACTGGCCCGACCTGCTCGAAAAACGCGGCCAATAAATAACCCATCAACCCCGCGGCGGACCGATCACCTCACGCAAACGACCGCCCGCTTCGGCTAACAGTTGTTCGGCCGATTCACGTCGCACGTCACGCCGAACCATCACCAGCGCCGTCTTGACCCGTTTACCCGATCGTTGCAAGGCCATGTCTGCCGCGTCACGATCCAGACCGGTTTGTCGCATGATGATGCGCAGCGCCCGATCGACCAGTTTCGCATTGGTCGCGCGCACGTCCACCATCAAACTGCCATAGGTTTTTCCCAACGCCACCATCGTCGCCGTGCTGATCATGTTGAGCGCCAGCTTCGTCGCTGTTCCTGATTTCATCCGCGTTGAACCGGTGACAATTTCCGGGCCCACCGGCAACGCAATCACATGATCCGCATCCGTCGCCACATGATCGGGCGACACACAACACAACAACGCCGTCAACGCCCCACGCGATCGAGCCATCGTGATCGCACCCAACACATACGGCGTCGTCCCGCCCGCCGCGATACCAACCAGCACATCATTCGCACCCACGTCATGCTTCGACAACTCATCGGCCGCTCCCTTCGGATCATCCTCACGCGATTCGCTCGAACGACGCAGCGCACCATCACCGCCCGCAATAATCCCAATCACCTGCGAAGGATCCGTGCAAAACGTCGGCGGACATTCACTGGCATCGAGCACACCCAACCGCCCCGACGTTCCCGCACCGATGTAAATCAATCGACCGCCGCGACGCATACGATTGGCAATGTGTTCAACCAACTGCGCCAACTCGGGAATCGCAGGCATCACCGCCGAAGCCACCTGCGCGTCCTGATTATTGATCAAACGCAACACCTCTTCGATCGACATCACATCCAGGTCCGCCGCATCCGGCAACACATGCTCAGTCATCAAGTGCCCACGCGATGCCGTGGCCTCCACCACAGGCGCAGGAGTCGTTGATAAATCCGACGCTTGATCTTCGATTGGCGCATCCGTTGGCCGTGTTGCCGAGTCAGACTCATCCATCGCCGTTCGGCGCGGCGAACCACACAGCCCTGCATACACCCCGGCCACGCCCGGACGATTTGCATCGGTCACCTGCGGCATCGTGATCGGCACGCCATCCTGTGAAAGCGCACCCAACACCGCCATCGCGATCGACTCGCGCAATTCAACCGGCACGCCCAACTCATCACTGATGCGCACCGGCACATCACCAAATACCTGCATCATCGCATCATGCAATGCGCGATTGCGCACGCCACCCCCCGCCAACACAATTTCGTCCACGCCGTGCAACTGCGATCGCAATCGCTTGACCACGGCCGACACCGCCGACGCCAATAAATCATGCGGCGCACTCGATGCCAACGGCGCAAACTGTTCGACCAAACCATCCAACCAATCCGCATTGAAATCTTCACGGCCCAGGGATCGGCCCCGCGTCTCCTGCAATGCCGGGTGCGACAAAATCGCATCGACCACTTCGCCGATCGCCTGCCCTTTCGCCGCATGTTTTCCCTGGTCATCGTAACGTTCGCCCGGCCACAAGCGTTGCACCAAACCGTCCAACAACAAATTGCATGGCCCCACATCACCGCCCTTGATCGCCGCCATCAGCGACGCCTGTTCCGAGTCAGTATCACAATCTTGCAACGCCTTGGGCAACCACGTCACATTGATGATGCCCCCCAGATTGACGATGGCCCGCGTGCGCTGCCCATCACGAAACATCACCCAATCCGACATCGGCGTGATCGGGGCCCCCTGCCCGCCAGCCACCAAATCCGCCTGACGCAAATCATGACAAACCGGCACACCCAACGTGCGCACGATCGGCCACGGATCAAACAATTGCCACGACAAACGATCGTCCGGCGCATGCCAGATCGTCTGCCCATGAGCCACCACCAAATCCACCCCCCCCACTTTCCCCCCCACATTTCCCCCCACATTTCCCCCGCGTGTCTCTCCCGTGCTCATGTCCGTGTCGCGATTCGCCTGATACTGTGCCAACATTTCCGCAATGGCCTGGGCATGAATCACCCCCAGATGTCGCGCGGCTCGCATGTAATCAATCGGCGCATGCGGTTGTCCCGAGGCCAGGGATGCCAACGTTTGAGCGATCGGTGCCAGGCTCGCCTGATGATGGGCCACGCATCGGGCAGTCATCGACAAACCATGACCGACAATTTCAACCAGCGCCACATCCAAGCCATCCAGACTCGTGCCGGTCATGCAACCGACGACGTGACGGCGTGATGATCCACCCGCAAAATTTTCTATCGAAGTCGCGTCTGACATTATCATGCATCCCAAAAAATAAACCGCCCCACCAACGCACACCGGCCCACGATGTGCAGCCGAACCCGCAGCATAACCGATACGTCAAACATGGCCCGCGAAACGATCCTACATGCCTATGGCAATCGACGCATGGCTGCGTTACTCGGACTGGGATTTGCCGCGGGTTTGCCCTCCGTCGATCACCTGATTGGGTCAACCTTACAGCCTTGGCTATTGGATCTCGGCTATGGCATCGAACAGATCAACCTGTTCTATCTGGCGGCTATGCCCCTGGCCTTTAATTTTGTCTGGGCGCCGGTGCTCGATCGATTCATCCCTTTGGCCAAACTCGGTCGACGACGCGGATGGTTGCTACTAATTCAATCGGCGATGATTCTCGCCATCGCCGCCTTGGCATGCTTTGGTCCATCGGCCGAGCAGCAATCATTGTGGCCCTTGTTTTTCACCATGATCGTGGTCGCGTTTTTAGTCGCTAGTCATGATGTCGTGGCCGATGCCTATCGCATTGATGTGTTGCCTCAAGCCGAACTGGGTGCCGGGGCCGCGGTGTATGTCAACGGCTATCGCCTGGGCATGATGGCTGCGGGCGCAGGCGCGCTGTGGGTCGCCGACCAATGGTCATGGCAGGCGGCGTATCTGGTGTTGGCGGCCATGATGTCCATCGGTTTACTGGCGACATGGATCGCACCCAAAACCAACGCGCCGCATCCGGCCACGCTGCGCGAATCTTTGATCGAGCCGGTCCACGCCTTGTGGCGACAACATGGAACTGCCACCTTCGCGATTTTGATTTTCGTGGTGCTGTTTAAATTGCCCGACAAGCTCGCCGGGGCCATGACCATGGATTTGCTGATCACCGGTTTAAGTTTTGAAAAAACCGAAATCGCCAGCGTCCGCGAAATCCTCGGCATCATCGTGCTGGTCATCGGCACACTCGCAGGCGGGGCATTGCTCACCCGCGTGCGCTTGTTGCCCGCGTTATTGGGGCTGGGCATTTTGCAGGCCGTCTCCAACCTGGGGTTTTTGTGGTTAGCTCATGTTGGCCACGACATGCCCACCTTTATCGCGGTCATGATGATCGAAAATTTCTGCGCGGGCATGGTCGTGGCGGGGTTCATCGCGTTTCTGATGAGCCTGTGCGACAAGCGATATTCCGCCACGCAATACGCCCTGTTCACCAGTCTGATGTTCGTCTCAGGCAATCTGATTGGCACGTTCACCGGATATTTGAAAAACGAATTAGGCTACACGCAATATTTCCTGATCAGCGTCATCGCCGCATTGCCCGCATTACTGATGCTGCCATGGATTGCACGACGCATGCATGCGAATAACAACGGCCAAGCGCCACCCGATCACGATCATGATAGCGATCGCGATCGCATTGATGGCATCGATTAAGATAACATCGATTAACTCAAGCAACTCGACCTGCTCGGCCAGTTAACCACCATCGCCACAACACGCGCCAGACATGACCCACCGCAATCACCAATAGCCCCGCCACCGCCACGCGCCACGGAATAAACCACACCAATCCGAAACATGCGATCAAGCCCAGCCATGCAAACACGCGTGGATACAACCGCTGTTCAACCGGCAATCGTAGCGCGGCCAGGTTGGTCAAGCCGTAGTACAACAACACGGTGAACGCGCTGAACGACCACGCGATCATCACGTCGCCAATCAATATCAATCCCATCACGATCACCGCCACCAACACCACCGCCCGTTGCGGCGAAGCGGTGTTCGTGGTCGTATGAATCACCGCTAAACCGTGCGGTAAATCATGCTGCCGAGCCATGGCCAACACCACTCGCGATAACCCCAACAATAAATTCAACAACACGCCCACCATCGCCGTCACTGCACCCACCGCCAACACAACCCCCACCCCCCACACGCCACCCACACCCTTCGCCCACACCGCCGACGTATTCTGTCCATCCCAATGGTCGCCACGCATGTCAGCCCACATTGCCACCACCTTTTCCAACGGTGCGGCCGATTCGCCCGCTTGTGCGAACAACATCGGGCCCACACTCCCCACTGCCACTGCGGCCACCATCACATACAACACCATCGAGATGAACAACGTCGCCAGAATCGCGCGCGGAATCGTTCGCTGTGGATCGCGAACCTCTTCGCCCAGCGTCGCAATTCGGCCGTAGCCGGTATACGCCACAAACATCAAACCCGTCGCATGTAACACCCGCCATCCATCCCACGTTCCCCTGCTTGTCTTACCATGTCCCAACGTGCTTGAATTTGTAGCCGTATCGCCAAACTTATCGAACTGAAAATACTGTCCGGCATGTTCGATCATCAGTGGCCAACCGATCGCCACAAACGCCAACAGTGTTCCAATCGTGATCACCACGATCACGGTATTGACCCACGCTGCCCGACGCACGCCCAGCAACACCAATGCTGTGACCACTGCCGCCATGCCCAGGGCCAAGCCCACCATGCCGATCGGCATCGCATCACCAACGATCGCAAGGATGTAACCGGCCAACCCCAGCGCTGCCGTCGCGGCCGATGCTGACTTCGCGCAGACAAACAACCACCCGGCAGTGAACCCCAACGATGGCGACAGATAACGATAGCCATAGGCATAGGTCCCGCCGCTGACCGGATGACTCGCCGCCAACTGCGCGCTTGATAAACCATTGCACGTGGCCACCAATGAAGCCAACACGATCGCGCCCAACACCCCGACGCCTGCGATGGCTGTTCCTAATGCCAGACTGACGAACACACCCGTGCCCAGGATCGATCCCAGCCCCAAGCCGACCGCGGCCAACGTGCCCAGCTCACGACGCAAGCTCTGGCCTGTTTTATCATCGGGTGATTGTTCGCGTTGAGGTTTCAATGTGGTCATGCCTGACAAATGCCCCCCCCCCCCACGCCATCCCCACGCCATCCCCACGCCATCCCGCCAACTCGCGCCTTCCATCTCCCATCTCATCCCCCGCATGTTCTTCAATTCTCTTTCACGATCTCTACCCATCACAACTATATCATGTGAATTTCGTGATGCCTCGACCATCATTTTTATGCACGAGCATTGGAAATTCTGGTACGCTGATTCATCATGTCAATCCTCAGCGTCATGCATAACATGCCCGCGTTATCCCGTGTATTCATGCTGGGTCAGACCGACCCAACAGCTCCATCGCCCGCCAATGGGCTCGACACCCCCTCTCCACCGCCCGGTTCCGAATCGCAAACAGTCAGTGATGTCGCGAACAACACCAGTGATGCCGGCCCGTTCGATTTCACCTGGAACGACGTCCATCAATTCCTCACCAACATCTGGGAAACCGAACTGTTTTCCAGTGGTGGCAATCCCGTCCAGCTCAGCCAATTGGTCATCGCCCTGCTCGTGCTGTTGCTGGGGATTTTGTTTGCCAAACGCGTCGTGCAACTGGTTGGCAAGCGACTGGCAAAAATCAATCGCATCAACCCCCACGCCACGCAACTGATCGAAAAAATTCTGTTCTATGGCTTGGTCATCGTCGTCACACTCGTCGCCTTGCCCATGGCTGGGATTCCCATCACCATCTTCACCGTGCTCGGCGGTGCCTTTGCCATCGGCGTTGGCTTTGGGGCACAAAACCTTTTCAACAATCTGATTTCCGGCTTCATCCTCATGCTCGAACGGCCCATCCGCGTCGGCGACATCATCGTCGTCGGCGATCAGGAAGGACGCGTTGAGGAAATCGGCAATCGCTCCACACGCGTCCGTCGTAGCGATGGCGTCGATGTCCTCGTTCCCAACAGTAAGTTCCTGGAAAACGATGTCGTCAACTGGACTCTCCGCGATAGTGCGGTGCGCGGCACGGTCACCGTCGGCATCGCCTATGGATCACCCACTCAAGAAGCCGCTAAGCTCATCAAGCAAGCGACCCATGAACATGCCAAGGTTTTAAAACATCCCGAGCCTATCGTGATCTTCGATGAGTTCGGCGACAATTCCCTCAACTTCAAAATCTATTTCTGGACCGAAATCCGCCAACCGATGGACCTGCGCCGCGTGCAAAGCGACATCCGTTTTTCTATCGATGCCTATTTCCGCGAGGCCCAGATCAGCATCGCATTCCCCCAACGCGATGTGCATCTGGATAGCATCACGCCGATCCAGGTCCAGATGGTGGATCATCCAAAGGATTCACGTTAGCCCAATCAGGCGACGGCGACGGCGACGGAAATGGCATGGCCTGGGCTGCACCTGACCCACTAGCCCCACCAGCCCCACCGGCCGCGCGATACCGCGACAGGTGCATTTTTTTCGCACGTTGTTGTTGCCGATGGATCACAAAAAACAACACGATGCCGCCGATCCATGTCGCCAGGATCAAAAGCAACACCACAATCACCCACCATACTTTCGGCATGTCCATCGGATGGGAGAACTGCGATTGCACCGATAAAAACGACAGATTCGCCGTCGCCAAACCTTGCGTCGGATAGCCCGCGATCAATTTTTCTAAATCGGCAACCGCACTGATAACCTCGGCATCCTGCGTGTTGTAGCCTGCATTACCCAGTTCGTGTAACAGGTTGGCTTGCGTCACTGCAACCCCTTGCATCACAGTCGGCTGTCCACTATTCGGATTCACCATCATCTGGCCCGGCATCATCATCTGCATCTGCTGCGTATCGATAATTAACACCATCCAATTACCACTCGATGGCGCTGATGTTGGCGTTGGCGTTGGCGTTGGCGTCGGCGATGGCGATGGCGTTTGAGAACCTTGCGGCGTTGTCACGTTGGGTTGCGTCGTCGCGGACAACACGTGCGCCGCGCCATGCTGTGGCGATATCATCACCGTCAAATCGCCCAGCCCCGTCATCCCTCGCCCTCCCCCAGCCATCGCACCAATCCAGTTCGACATTAACCCCGCCATCGGATTGGTATGCACATCGATCTGTTGAATCGCTTGCCCGTTGGGAACCACCAGCGTCATGTTGTGCATGACGTGTGATGTTTTCGGCCCCACCGCAATCCCTATTGATCCCACCGTGCATGAGGGAATCGGTAGCAACAACGTCCAGAACAAAATAAACAACACCGGGTGCAACATCGGCCGAAACGCCTGACTGATGCCGACCACGCGTAAATCCGCGCCGCACTCGGGACAGCTAAACGTCGACAACGATTGCACCTGATACCCACAGGCCCCGCAACCCGGCTCACGCGGTTTACCCCGACGCACACGCAACCACAAAAACACAAGCCCCACCAGACACGCAATCGTCGGCAACCCGCCAAAACATAGCACCGACACAATCTGGGCCCAGGCCATAGCACCCGATGAAACCATAATTCAAACCCCTGGTTAGTTCATAAAATTGAAATGATCATTCAACGCACGGCATTTCAGGACAACCCCGTCGCCTGTCACTTACCCGCAATCATGCGATACAACCACGTCGGCTGCAAATCGCCCGCCTGCACCAACGGCCCCATGTTCAAATCCTCGCACAAATCCGACGCCGCTTGATACCCGCTGCGCACCGCGCCTTCCATCGTGGCCGGCCAACCCGTGTCGCACCAGTCACCGGCCAAATATAAATTCCCCACGTCGCCGCGCGGGCCCGGTCGACACGCATCAATCCCCGGCACCACTGAAAACGTCGCGCGTTTTTCCTTAACCACGCGGGCGTGTTTGATCTCAACATTCACCGCACGCGGCAAAAACCGCTGCGCTTCGCGCGTCACCAATTCGATAATCTGCTCGGCCGATTGATCCACCAAATCGTGCGCCGCACTGACCACGCCATGCAAATGTTGGCCCCCAAATTCGGCATCGTATCCCTTGTTAAACAGCCACTGCAACGACGATTGCGTCGTCACCAGATGCGGCAGATCCATCACATGCTCGGCAAACCACAAATGAATCCCCAGGATCGGGCTGACCTCAATCGTATCCAAGCCCGCGATCGGCCGATGTTCGCCACACAATTTCGCCAACCGATCAAACGGCACCGCTGACACGTAATGATCAGCCGTCAATTTTTCACCATCGGATAGCACCACGCCCACCGCTCGCGGCTTACCCTGTTCATCCGTTTCCATTTCGATTGATCGCGCCGCCGCGCCCAGACGCACGATACCACCTTGCTTGGCCAACACCGTTTCCGCCGCGTCGTACAGTCGCACCAACGGTGCGGTGGACAGCCCCATCACATACGCATCGTTGTGATTCAAAAAACCATCCTGAAAAACCTGCAACGCATAGCGCACCGACACCCGCGATGACAATTCATTGCACGCGCTGATCACGATTGGATCCCAGAATTTTTCAATCGCACCGGCAGGTTGCTTCAGGGTTTTCAAAAAATCCGCAAAACTGGTATCCGCCAATCGTTCTCGGCCGGTTTTGCCCAATCGCATCACGCGCAACATGCCCCGGCTGATGGCTATTTTTTCCGACCAGCTCAGAATTTTGAATTGCATCAATGCCCGCGACATGTGCAACGGTGCGGGCAACGGATCAGCCGACAACACATCAATGTGCGGATCGTCGGGCCGAGCGAAATAAATTTTGTGATGCCATTCGATGTGATCGCCCACGCCCAACCGTTCGTACAAATCGATCAACTGCGTGCAGCATTTCAATAACACATGCTGACAATTATCCAACACATGCCCGGTGGTGGGATCGACGAAACTGGTCGCGCGTCCGCCTAACTTTTTGCGTGTCTCAATCAACGTCACCGCGCAGCCGCGCTGGGCCAAACGGATCGCCGCCGCGATGCCCGCGAGTCCACCGCCGATGACCAACACTGATTTTTCGGGATTCGATGCTGTCATAATGTGTCAAACAATTCAGATAACCCGCGTGGTTAAAAAATCACTTCCAGCGGGCGGTTAGTGCGATGCGGGTTTTTTCCCAGGCGCTTAATCGGACGCGCTGATGTAACACACGTCGCGGGTTGGCCGCAATTTTGTCCAGTAATCCCCGGTAAATTCGCATCATCGCCCAACTGGTCCCGCGACAGGCCGGGTCCAGATGCGCTTCGAGCGCGGCCGACGCTTCGTAACATGCCTGGGCCCGTTTGATTTGAAAATCCATCATGGCATCAAACCCCGGCCCGCCCGCCACCAGTTGTTTTTCATCGCAACCGAACCGCGCCAATTCGTCAGCAGGCAAATACACCCGGCCACGCTGGGTATCCTCGACCACATCGCGCAGGATGTTGGTCAGTTGCAACGCCAACCCGCGCGACCGTGCGATTGATTCAATTTCCGAATCACCATCGTGGCCCCACACACTGATGCACACCAACCCCACCGTGCCCGCGACGTTGTAACAATAATGATCCAGTTCGACGAACGTGTCGTACCGATGCTTGATCATGTCCGCGTGTTGGCCATCGAGCATCGCATGCAGATGGGCTGGATCGATCGGATAGGTTCGCATCACATGTGCCAAGGCCTGCCACAACATCGATTCATCATTCGGAATCGGCCCGCCGTCCAACACCGATTGCATCTGTTGGCGAAACGATTCAATTCGTTCGATGCCCGCCTGCGCATCGCCCTGCTCGACCGCGTCATCGGCCAGATCATCGCAATAGCGCATGAATGCATACACGGCATAGAGCGCTGAACGTTTAGGCTCGGGCGTGAGTTTCAAACCATAATAAAAATTGCGGGCCCGAGTGCGCGTGATATCACGACAGTAATCCATCGCCGCCGATAAATCGACATCCGAAACGGGCTTCGGTGTGCCGGGCGTGATTGCTGAATTGGTTGCATCGGTCGCGGTCATGATTGCCCTCCAGCCCCAGCGTGACCCCTGCGACCACTGCGTAATTTGCCCAGCAATGCCCGCATGACCAACGCCAGCTTCGCCGGTTTGCCCAGCGATGGCCGATGCGTCAGCGTGTCGTATTTTTGTTTTTCCACCAGGCGCACCGTGGCTTGTCCACCATAGGTAAACAGTTGAATATCAGGTCGAACATCCGGCGACAACATCGGCCACAACGCGCGACCGGCGGTAAACATCGGTTTGGTGCGCTCGACCAATTCGCGCACGGTGTTGACATACGCGGGCCGAATCGCGGCCATGCCTGCCGACGGTAATTGTGATCCATCGCAACACGATGCCCCGCTGGCATCATCTGAACCCACCTGGCCATCGAGCTTCACAATTTTCACCATCAGCTCGATATCCAGATCGTGCTTGCGGGCGATGTCCTGTGGAATGTACACCCGATCGCGTTCCAAAATATCGCGGCGCACATCCTGCCAGAAATTGATCAGTTGCAAGGCGGTGCAGGTTTGATCGGATAACCGTTGCCGCGTGTCATCGTGATAGTCACACAGATGCAGCACCAACCGCCCCACCGGATCGGCGCTGCGTGTGCAATAGTCGAGGACCTGATCCCAGGTGTCGTAGCGCGTGACCGTCTGGTCCTGCACGAACGCGTCGATCAGATGATCGAATGGCGCACGCGGAATGTCATGCTTCTCGATCGTATGCCGCAGCGCGACAAACACCGGATGCCGTGGCTGTCCCGCATAACACTGATCCAATTCATCGCGCCACCATGCCAACAATTCCAAACTGCGTGCCGGGTCGCCGGTTTCATCGCCCAGGTCGTCAGCCCATCGGCAAAACGCATACACATGACGAAAATCATCGCGCAATCGTTTGGGCAATAGCCAACTGACCACACTGAAATTTTCCGCGTGCGCCTGGGTCAGCTCACGTGTGTAATCGGTCGCCTGCTGGTAGTCGAGCTGATCGCATCGATCCGGGCCGAACGTATCTAATTGGTCGAGAATCGCCGAGGGCATAGTCCTGTATGATAGCATCCTGTGATCAAGTGACCGATCGCTCCAGGGTCATGCACACGACGAACGGTATTTCGATGTCACAACGCCATATCAAACGATCGGAAATCTATCGATTAGCCATCCGGGCAGCCTGGGTCGGGTTATGGGTTAACAGTGCATTGGCAGGGGTGAAATTATGGGCCGGCCTGACGGCGGGCACTTTCGCGCTGGTCGCCGATGCGGTCAATTCAATCGGCGATGCGCTCACCTCTTTGGCGGTCTTGCTGGCATTGCGATACGCCCAGCGACCACCCGATGACGATCATCCCTATGGCCACAGTCGCGTCGAATCGATTGTGGCGACCAATGTGGCGTTGCTGATTATCGTGTCGGCGGTGTGGGTGGGTTTCGAAGCCGTGACGCGCATCACGCAATCGCACCCGCCGCCCGCGCTGTGGGCGTTGATTGTTGCTGCGATCAATGTCGTGATTAAGGAATCGGTCTATCACTATAAAAAAAGCGTGGGACTGGCGACCGGCTCGATCGCCGTGATGGCTGCGGCGTGGGATCATCGCGCCGATGCGTTGTGTTCCCTGGCGGTGCTGATCGGTTTGTCCATCGTCGCCATCGGCGGTGATGCCTGGAATGCGGCTGACGAAATCACGGCTTTACTCGTGGTGGGCATCATCGCATGGTCAGGCATTCGGCTGCATCGATCCGCCATGCGTCAATCGCTGGATATTCAGGCCGATCCGGCATTGATCCAAACCATACGCGACGAAGCCAGCAGCCAGCCGGGGGTTGATGCCATCGAATCGTTGCGAGTGCGACGTTCCGGTCTGGAATATTTTGCTGACATTCACGTCCAGATTCAACGTGATCAAACGATCGAAACCGGCCACGAAATCGGCCACGCGGTCAAGGATCACCTTCTGGAAAAATTCCCCATGGTGCGCGACGTGTTGGTCCACATCGAACCGACAGCACCTTCACTTGCGTCTTCACCTGGGTCTTCGTCTGCGTCTTCACCTGCGTCTTCTTTCACGAAAACCTAACCCTTTTCGCTCGGCCTTCACACGATTCACACAATCCACGATTCGCATCCTGCGATAAACTACCCTTCATGCGACGCTACGCCACCGAATTCGTCGGCACTTTCTGTCTTGTCATGGCAGGCTGCGGTGCCATGACCATCAACGAAATCACCGGTGGCGCGATCGGCCATCTCGGGGTCACACTCACGTGGGGCCTGATTGTGTTGGCCATGATCTATGCCCTGGGCGACATCTCCGGAGCGCACATCAATCCTGCGGTGACGTTGGCCTTTGCGGTGGCGGATCGATTCGCCTGGCGCGATGTAGTTCCTTACATCGTGGCCCAATGTCTCGGCGCGGTGCTGGCGGCCGGCCTGTTGCGTGTGATGTTTCCCACCAGCGAAACACTCGGGGCCAGCCTGCCCGCCACGATCGATGATATTCCCTACGTCTGGCAATCGGCGGTGCTGGAAATATTTTTAACCTGGATGTTGATGCTCGTGATCCTGCGCGTCTCCACCGGCGCTAAGGAAAAAGGCATCACCGCAGGCATCGCCATCGGCGCGGTCATCGCCCTCGAGGCCACCTTCGCCGGTCCGATCTGTATGGCATCGATGAATCCCGCCCGATCGCTGGGGCCTGCCCTGCTCAGCGGGCACGTCGAATACCTGTGGATGTACCTGGCCATGCCCACCCTTGGCGCGCTGCTGGCCGTGCCGACCTGCCAGCTTCTCGCCGCCAGCAAGCCATGCGGCCCATCGGCATAACCGGCCGATCCCCTCCCGATCGCCATTTCCTGGGTTTCCGACCGTTTTTAATCGATTCCGCCCCATTTCGGTAGGCACCACGGCTCGGCCATGTTACGATACCCGGCTCGATTTTTGCTGAGCCTAAACCCGTGAATAAACCGTGAATACAACACCCCAATCATCCTCGTCGATCTCTTCATCCACTGCGGCCGATCAACCGGTACAAAATATCAACGTCGCGGCATTGACCCCGCTGATCACGCCGGCCGATCTGGAACGTGAATTGCCCGCCAGCGAGCAGGCACACCGCACCGTGGTCGAAGCCCGTCGCACCATTCGCGCCATCCTCAATCGCGAAGACCCGCGCCTGCTCGTGGTACTCGGCCCATGCTCGATCCATGATGTCGATGCGGCCCTTGACTACGCCCGACGTCTGGCGGAATTGAAGCAACGCTACGAAGATGAAATCTACCTGGTCATGCGCGTCTACTTTGAAAAGCCACGCACCACTGTCGGCTGGAAAGGCCTGATCAACGACCCGCATCTCGATGGCACCTTCGACATGGCCACCGGCATTCGATTGGCACGCAAGCTGTTGCTCGACATCAACGACCTCGGGCTGTCGGCGGGCACCGAAATGCTCGACCCGATTACCCCGCAATACATTGATGATTTGATTGCATGGGCGGCTATCGGCGCACGCACGACCGAATCACAAACGCATCGTCAAATGGCTTCGGGATTATCCATGCCCGTCGGTTACAAAAACGGCACCGATGGCAATTTGCAAATCGCTCTCGATGCCATGCGCTCAGCACAAACGCCTCACCATTTCCTGGGGATCAACGAGCGCGGCCGATGCTGCATCGTATCCACGCGCGGCAATCATGACGGCCACGTCATCTTGCGCGGCGGTGGTGGTTTGACCAACTACGAACCACAGGACGTTGCCGACGCTGCGCAAAAACTCGCCCAGGTCGGACTCGATCCGGTGTTGATGGTCGATTGTTCTCATGCCAATTCATTCAAGAAACATGAGAACCAGGTCGGCGTGTGGGACAACCTCATCGACCAACGCGTCGCCGCGGCCACCGAGAATCAACCCTGCCCGGTCGTCGGCATTTCACTCGAAAGCAACATCGGCCCCGGCAATCAAAAAATCGCCGCCGACCGATCGCAAATGACCTACGGCGTATCAGTCACCGATGCCTGCATCGACTGGGAAACCACCGCCGACTTGCTCGCACGTGGCCACGACAAACTCGCCAGCGTCCGCAAGTAATACCCATTCGATTAAAAACTCGCGTGGTCTAAATTTTCTCACTCACACAAACTCCCGGTATTCACCGGGAGCGAACAAAAAACTATGCGAATCTATGCGCGCGTTTTTTATCCTTGACCGCCAGATTCAGGCAGCGGTTAACTAACGCACGAGTTCTAAACGGGATTGGCATATCGTTTAGCCGAAGCGACGCCAGCCACCCATGCACGTCCCATGCATGTCCCAAGTATGCCCCCAAGTATGCTTACGTGAACGCGTGCGCTCGTGAAAAACGCAGGATGCGATCGCATGTCCCGCTCAAATCCGAGCTAAATTTTTCATCCGAGGCCCGTCTGCCTTAGGCCATTAACCCTATGACTTCTCCTGATTTTGTATTAAAAAACACAGGATAAAGCCCAAAAATTGCGTGATAGCGTGGGATAGTGTCAACGATATGGCATTACCCCAGCGTGCCGATTAAGTCCGCGAGCGTAACTGTCGAATAAGAATGAGTAGACGGCACCGTGATCGTGTCCCTGTTCGCCACGAGTCGGAACTCCGTATACGCTTGAGGGTTCTACTCATGATACGGATATTAGTGATTGACGACGATCCATGTATGGTCAAAATTCTCGGCAATGTCGTGACCACCATGGGCCACGAACCGATGCTCGCCGAATCAGGGGCAGAAGCCTGCAGCCTTCTGGATTCATACAGTTTCAAATTGATCCTGCTCGATCTGGGCTTGCCCGACACCAACGGCAAATTACTCCTGCATAAAATTCGCACCTCCATCGAACACAGTCAGGTGCCGGTGCTCATCGTTACCGCGCAATCGGATCTGACCATCGCCGATGAATTACGCATGTGTGGGGCTGACGGTTTTCTGACCAAACCATTTCAACGCGAAACACTCATCAGCTATATCGAAAATCTCTTGCCGCCCGTCCACAACATCGTTGTGGCTTGAGCTCATGTCAACCGCAGGACGTGCCATGCGTGATGACATGCTATGACAATGCTTAAAGAACTCGCGCGGTTAGCCGCCGCCCTTGGGCGGCGCGTCACCGCCAGCAAACCCTCGACACTCGCGCCGCCCAAGGGCGGCGGCTAACGGGGAATCACACCCAAACACGCCGCGTCTTAGCATTAAAACCAAGCCCCCACCACCTACCACCCCACCCACCCACGACAAACCCCGACCACACTGTGGCCGGGGTTTGTTAATCGTGATCTTTTTGATCCGACATCCATGATGTCATGATTCATGGATCATGATCCATCAACCCACGCGCGTTCAATCAGCTTGCATGCTTCATGAATCACGCATAGATCGCTAATGGATCGCAAGCGCAAAACTGACGTGCTCAATTCTCTGCAACGAGAAACGCATCGATGGTGGTTTTTGCCATCGCTCGGGCTTCGTCTGATTTTTCTGCAGCGCGTGATTCTTCAGCCAACCCGAACAGCGCCTGATGCAAACGCTTATCGTCCACCTTGGCGTGCAATGCCACGCGTTGGTTTTCCGTAATCACAGCCGCCCATTTGTCACGCACGTCTTGCCAGTAACCGCGGGTTTCGTCCCAGTATTGACGGCCCAACGACAGGTCAAGCGTGTCGTCTTTTTCGTACAGATTCAAACCTAATTCATGAGCCAACACTTGCTTTTCCTGGCCCGCGTCGTCGAGCACCAACTTGTAATTATCCTGTTCATGCACCCAACCCGTCGGCGTGATCGTATGACGATTGCGAGCCACCATCACCTGATAATCGTGACGCTTGGTGTATTCACGTCGTGGCAACGGGCGCCACGTTTCGCCCGATTCCCATGCGGAACGATCGCCGATATGCGACCACGCGCCGAACGATTCATATCGGGGCGAATCGTCGACTTGATAAACCGCCTGGCTCCACGTGCCAGCCACCTGAGCAGGCTCATACTTCACATGTTCCCATGTGCGGTTGCCACGAAACGACAGAATGTCCGTGTCCTGATAGGTCCAATCCTGTCGCCAGTGTTTCACGACGCGTTTGTCGCCGGTTTTCTGGTTCGTCACCACCAGCACGTGCTGCATCACAATATGCTCGCCCTCATCTTCGACGACTTCGACAAATTCCGTCGCTTCGGAGGTGTACGGATCGTGCAATTCATAACCTGGCACCAGTCCGATCGTTTCGTGAAATTGAAACGTCACGCGGTAGTTACCCGCCATCGCCAGAATCGCCTGACGATCTTTTTCAAATTTATCACTACTGGTGGCCTTGGCTTCACAGCCACATTCACCACACGCCCATGTCGTCGACGCAAAGCTCGACATCAGTCCCAACACAACTAACAACATCACCATCATTCGCATTCGTAAAACCATTGCTCTATACCTTTCAAAAGAGGGAATTCCAACCGTAGAAAACCCAACAAAAATTCAAACCTGTCCAACGATGACCGGGCCAATACGTGACCCATGCCATTCATGCCATTGGTGACTGGCTACCGATCACCACAAATAATCCGGATCGTCTGCCAGATACGCCTGATCCGACCACAACCGCATATCACGCAAATCGTCCAATGAATCCAGCTCCACATGCCCGTCCACGCGTGCCGTCACGGCATGGCCGTTGTAACGCGGATGCACATGGCCGAAATCATCGGACAGTTGCACGTCAGCATATGCCGGCTCCCATCCCGCATTGCCTGGCCCATGCTCAGGATAGACTCGGTAAAACCCGTAGTAGTAATCATGGCTCGCGGGAACGTTATATCGTGCCGATGTCAACACGATAAGTTCTGACGGTGCCGCCGCATCATCAAACCGTACCAAGTGTTTTTTCAACGACCAGAACGTTTCATAGCCACCGACGAAATACACATTCATCCCCAGACTCGGGTACAAACTCGCGCCA
Source organism: Phycisphaerae bacterium (assembly GCA_030426385.1). GTDB lineage: Bacteria > Planctomycetota > Phycisphaerae > Phycisphaerales > Phycisphaeraceae > JAUHYI01. The sequence goes on along the minus strand of JAUHYI010000009.1, from coordinate 14,156 downwards.
TATCCCCAACCCGTACTGGTCTCGGGAGAACCTTTGCTCCACGCTTCCATCTCGTTAACCATCAAACTGCCAGCCAACTGATGTTCGAGATAATACGACAAACGCCAAGGCCAACGCTTTAAAGGCTCCCCTGTTAGCGTCGTACCATCAGGGATCACAACTTCATACCCACTGTAATACGAAGCGGTATCAAAATACCCCGGAATAATCTGACCGTTGTAATCATGGCTATACACATGCATCGCCGTCATTGTCTGGCGAGCGGCGCACATTTCCACCATCTGCTTACCCAGCTCACGCGCCTTGCTTAACGCTGGCAACAGAATGCTGACCATCAACGTAATGATGGATATCACCACCAACAATTCAATGAGCGTGAAACCGCCAGCCCGGCCATACCTGTTGCTGCGACAGCCACTGATATCGTTTATTTTTTTATGGTTTTTACAACAACCCATGACCTGATCCATATTCCACCCGCCCACGTTTACCCTGACCGCCCCCATCGTGTCCCTGTCATCCCACCACTGCCAGCCATACGGCGACGCAAATCGCAAAGGCAATATCGCGCCGCCGTACAACCGTGCAGTGCGTTCGTAGTCACGCAGTGTGTGAGTAGCTGGCGTTTGTCACACGACGGCGACGCCAACATGCCGCGCCTGTGATCAACAACAGTCCTGCTGCGGCTGGTTCAGGAATCGCTGCCGCCTGCACGTCAACACTGACTGCCTGCAAACTGCTGCTTGATCCGTCGGGGAAAAAGACCAAGGTCAGATCGCCCACTGGATACGGAATCAGAAACGTGTATAGATCCTGATCGATCGATGATGGGAAGCCCGACCATGTCACGCTGGTAAATTCCACTTCGTCAGTTGTGAAATTCGCCGCAAAATCCAGATCAGTAAAACCCTGGCTCGACAGCGCTGCGGTCAAGCCCGCCACATAACCCACATTGGAAAAGGTATTCCACGCATCGGTCGCCAGGTCTGCTTCAAACCCGCCGACGATTCCGTTAAACATGGGGCCGATCGCAAAATGCCCACTGATCGCACCTTCGCCCACCAACGGCGAGGCACCGAACGGATCTTCGGTCGTCGGCGTCGAAGACAATACCGATCGCACACCACCCAAGCCGTTGGCCGTCGGCGAAGTGATATCAAGGGCCGTCCCCTCGGTTTGCACTTGCAACACCACTTCCAAACCGCCAAGACTGTTCAGTCCCGTCAGCGCTGAACCTGGCACAGTCACCGTGAACGTGGGGACGCCCGACGGATCGTACAGGTTAAAACCGCCCGTCGTTGTTAATGCCACACCTCCGGCCGCACCCAATGTACTGCCGGTACTACCACCGGCCACGTCAGGGTTATACGGGTTGGATCCGGCAAACACGTCCCATTGCGCATGCACCGTATTCGCATCACCGCGCCACGTCGGCGCGACAAAATCTCCACCGTCCGCAGCCCATGCTGAGCCTGCCGCACCACTTAATGCGAACCCCGCGACACCCGCCATCAAACTTGCAAAACGCTTCGAACGTTTGGAATGCATCATGATGCATTTCCTCCCATGGCATCCAGCTTTGAAAACGGAAGCGAATTGCTTCCAAAAATTTCGTCATACCGCAGACGCCAAGTCGCATCGGATGCCATAGAATGCATTTGGCGGCCCCACGGTCGTCAACCCGGGCGGCCGATTCAGGTGTCCAAACTCAAATCGGCCGTCCATTTTTTGCCCAACCAAGTCATTGAGACCCGATCGCAGCGCGAGGCACAATAACGCATCAAGTCGACTCGGTCAAGTAATTGAGAATCACTCTCACAAGCTTAGAATCATCCCAAAAAACCAGCCCCGCCCCCCACACACACACGCTTCACCCTACGCCCACCACCACGTTTCCCCACATCCACCTCTCCACGACCACCCCCCAACCCACCCGCCCCCAACCTGGCGTCGGCCCAGATCTCGCACGCCGTGCGATACCAGGCCGACGCGACAGGTCGACGACTTCCTCACCTCGCTACCACCTGCCTTCTCACGGCTCGACCCCGACCACGCGAAAATATCGCCATGCCACCGAGTCCCAGCAACGCCAACGACGCTGGCTCGGGAATCGTCCCGGTAATTTCCGAACTGTAAAAACCATCAGACGACAGGGCGGTATCAATCGACAACTGGTCTAGGCTCATCGATGACGCCGAGGCATTGAAGGTCAGCGACAAATTTTCAACACCGGCCACCCCATCGCCAAATGCGGCGTACGGAATGTTGAACACAAATGCGGCTTCAACGTCGCTTCCACCCATGCCGCCCAAAACGATTCGGGTCAAGAATTCCGACGCCACCGGCGACAACCCATTGATCAGCACCGAGTCGTAATCCAGCTCGTTTCCCAGCGTTTTTATCTGCACAAGTGCCGTCACATTGTGATCAGGCGAAGGAATATCCGCTTCCGGAATCGTCACCACGAAATCAGTCGCCGCCGAAAACGAATAGATGTTTCCGCCCCCGGTGAGAAACGCCGAGCCGCTCGTCTCGGTCAATGACGCCGTGCCGTTGGCATTAAAATCACCCACATCAGGCGACGAGTCGGTCGGATATCCGCCGAAGATGTCCCAGTGTTGGTACGTCGTGTTGCTGGTCACCTGGCGTGTCCAGCTCGTGGGCGACGTAAAGGCCGCATGTCCTACATTGGCAACACCCAGCAACGCCGCAGCCGCGCCGGCCGCCAATCCTGTGAATCGTGTGGAACGCATCATGTGCGAACTCTCCCTGCATCCAGAATGAAATCGGGGCCACATCAGCCCCATTTTTTTGCCCGCAAAACGCCAAACACATCCGGATGCAATAAAATGTATTTGGCGACCTCACGGTCGTTAACCCGGACGGCCGATCCAGGTGTGCAAACTCAAATCGGCCGTCCACTTTTTTGCCGCAACGCTCAATTGAGACTTAGTCGCAACAACAAAGACATTAACCAACCCCACAAATCCAGTCAACTAATTGAGATTAAGTCTCAATTGTTTAGATCCATGCCAATCTAAACCCCGGTTTTCCACAAAATACCCCCAAAAACCCTGCCTCACCCTGCATTCCTTCACATTCCAGCCCCCACCACCCCCCACACACACACACAACCCACTCCCCGCACATTCCGTCCCTCACCCCCCAATCTCAATCCCAATTCACTGCCCACTGCCCGCCGTCCACTCCCCGCACATACATGCTCCTCGCCAACTCGGCCCACCACCGCTCGCCACGCGAACGGCGGGAAACCCAATCGCAATCGGGTTTCCCGGCCGTTCACATCATGACTGTCAGCTCGTCGTTTTCGGTCGCACGTCGTTTTGATGGGCATGGACATCGCACCGCACGTCGTACAACGTCGGGCTGTCTCAAAAAACAATCGACCATTCCCTGCGTGCGCTTCGCCATGCCGACCCCGCGCTGCGATTGAATCGTCGTGCTTCTACTATTGGCCCAATGTCCGCCTTCGTGCGCGCGCCGATAGCCGCCGGGCTGGTCTCAAACACCTCAACTCTCAGCTATATCTCGACTAAAAAAAAATCCCCGTCCCCCCACTTTTCTTATGCACGGCTGTCTCAGTGTGCGCACATTCTGGCGATTGACCGGGTAACCGACGTAACCGAGTGAACGCGTGAGACGATGTGATATCGCTTCAAAAACCTATCGCCTGGTTTTGTGCAAAACCGCCACGCCGATCCAAGAGCAAGACGTATTCCATGAAATTCTCGTGCGTGTTCTCCCGTTAGCCGCCGCCTTCAGGCGGCGCGAACGTTGGTGAAAACACACGCCGTCGCGCCGCCTGAAGGCGGCGGCTAACGTATGAGTTCTACACGGGATTGTTATAAACCCCATCCTCATGGAACCTCCATCATCGTTACGGCCTCTTGCTTTTTCTTTTTCAACATGGAGATCAATCCAACGCTGCAACCGACGATGCCACCAATGACACCAGCCCAAACGCCTGGTTTATCCATGAGCATTGCGCCAAAACTTTTTCCCGCAGGTGGTGGTGGATTCGTGGCCAACACCGCTTCGGCCCACGCTTGTGATGCGCTGCGCGTCCATTCCAAATCTTGCTGATCGGCAAAACAATACAAAAATAAAACCTTGCCACCCGCATTCACAAACATCGCGGTCCCTGCCACCACGAATTTTTCATCGCTATCTTCCGCAACTAATCCGTAATTGATATACATCGAAAAAGCTAACGCGTTCTCCGCTTCGTAATGCGGTTCCAACGGCACCATCTGCGAAATTGTCATCGCTAAGTCCACATCAAACGCCTCGCTCATCCCTTCGCTTATCACTTCCATATGCTCTGGCATTTGGGATTTCACTTCGTCCATGATGCTTTTGAATTCTGATTTGGTCACCTCTTTAATGTGTGCAAAATCCTGTGTCGTCACAACCAGGCCTTTCAACTTCTTGCTCACTTTTAACGCAAACGTTCGCTCCATCTCGGGAATTTCATTTAGCAACGCAATCGCAGCTTCGGCTTCCAATATGTAATTGGCCAACGTATCGTTCGCAGGATCAACCATCTGCTCCAAGATCAGCGAGACCGCTTCCATCTCTGGCGTGACCCGCTGGTATCCCGCGGGCGTCGGCACTTCCACTGCCACACCTTTTACTCCGTCAAGCCCAATCTCAAACACGTCGGCCTTCACCCGGTGCTCACCCACCCCGCTCACGACTCCTGAGCCTGACAAAATCACAAATGCAAAAACGCCACACCATAACGGTTTACTTATCATTGGAAACACCCTTCAACATAGAAATGAACCTCGGAATACCCGGCTTATACCAATTTCGTTACAAACGCGTACTGCCTGTTACTTCTCATCATACCCATCCCATTAAAAACTCGCCCCCCCACCACCCCCCCCACTTCTCTCTCTCACTTTTCTCTCTCACTTTTTTCTCACACTTCTCTCCCTCACTTCTTTCTCACCCGACCCCCGGTATTCACCGGGGGCTAGGATGTATGAATCACGATATTAGTATTTGTCGGTATTCGTAAAACTTTTAACTTTTAACTTTTAACTTTTAACTTTTAACTTTTAACACGCAAGCCCACGCTCGCTGAGCGTGGGCTTCCGTTTTTTATATCACCAAATTTTTTACAACAGTCACATCATCACAAGCCGATGCAGACTGATTTCGTCTGCAGGTAATTGTTCAGCACTTCGTGGCCCATCTCGCGGCCCCATCCCGATTGCTTGTAACCACCAAACGGCATCGCTGAATCGAACACGTTGTAACAATTCACCCACACCGTGCCGGCTTTGATCGCTTTGGCTAATCGGTGTGCTCGGGAAATGTCTGCCGTCCATACGCCCGCGGCCAAGCCGTAAATTGAATCATTGCTGCGGGCCACAATTTCTTCGGGATCGGTAAACGACATCGCAGTCACCACGGGTCCAAAAATTTCTTCCTGCACCACTTGCATCTGCTCATGCGTGTCGACCAGAATCGTCGGGTTCACGTAATACCCGCCGTCCTTCGCGGCCTCGTTCGCACTGCCGCCGCAAAGCGCCTTGGCCCCGCTATTCAAACCGATGTCCATGTACTTGGTCACGCGATCAAACTGTTCCTGCGACACCAGTGGGCCCATCACTGTGTTCTCATCGAAACCATCACCCACCGTAATTTTCTTGGCTTCTTCGGCAATACCGCTGGCCACCTCGTCGAAAATTTCTTTCTCGACATACAAACGCGAACCCGCACAGCAGCATTGGCCATGGTTGAAAAATATCGCACTGGCAGCGCCGGGAATGGCGGTATTCAGATCGGCATCTTTGAAAATCACATTCGGACTTTTACCGCCCAGCTCCAGCGTTACTTTTTTCAAGTTACCCGTGGCCGCATTCACAATCATCTTGCCCACTTCCGTTGATCCCGTGAACGCCACCTTGTCGACATCGTTATGCGAGGCCAATGCAGCGCCTGCCGTTTCGCCTAAACCGGTCACGATGTTGAGCACGCCTTCGGGCAACCCGGCTTCCAACGCCAACTCACCGAGTCGCATCGCGGACAACGGCGTTTGCTCAGCGGGCTTCAACACCACCGTGCAACCACATGCCAACGCAGGCGCCAACTTCCACGCGGCCATCAGCAACGGAAAGTTCCATGGAATGATTTGCCCGACCACCCCGACAGGCTCACGCAACGTAAACGCATGGAATTGACTATCCGGCGCATAGAGCACGCTGATCGGAATTGTGTTGCCTTCGAGCTTGGTGGCATACCCGGCCATGTATCGAAAAATATCCCCCGCCAACGGCACGTCCGCCACTTTCGCCACGGCCAACGGCTTGCCGTTATCTAATGTTTCCAACTCGGCCAATTCATCGCAGTGCTGGTCAATGAGTTCACCGATCCGCCACACGATTTTCCCGCGTTCCGAGGGCGTCATTTTTTTCCAAGGCCCATCTTCAAACGCTCGCCGTGCGGCCTTGACCGCTTTGTCGATATCAGCCGCTTCGCCCGCAGCCACCTGGGCGATCACTTCGCCGGTGGCGGGGTTGAAGACATCAAATGTTTCGCCGCCCTGCGGATCGACCCACTGATTGTTAATCAGCAGTTGCTTGGGCTTACTCAGCCACTGAGCAGACGGACGCGACGCAATCGACGGGGGGATAGCTATGGCAGTCATGGGGAATACTCCAAAATGGACAGTTCACAGAACACAAAAAACATTTAAAAACTCTGATCACAAAAGCGAGACAAACATCAATAGACCAATCCTGATCTTATGGTTTATCGTATCACGCTCATATCTAAAACCCAACTTAAATCCATCAATCCACTGGTATTGAACCACCCACAGCACATCCCCCCCAACTCCGCCCCAGTTCTCCCCCCATCTCTCCCCAATCTCTCCCTCATCTCGACCCACACTCGCACTGCCCATCCCCATGTGCTTGACATCGCATTTTCCGGTATACTGGTCGGTTCGCGCTAAATTTCGGCGGTTGGTCCGTCGAAGCTCCCCCAACCAGGCGGTCGATCAGTGCGACCGCGACCCGGACTGCCACGCAGTCTGTTTAGCCTCGGGACGTTCCCGGGCCGGGTATGTAACCACAAAGGACACTCATTTCTCATGGTCGATAAGAACCTACTCAACACGCTCACAATTGATGAAACGGATGATCAGATCACCGCGATGCTGGCTGACGCTTATGGCGACGCTGTCGCTGGCGGCGATCTCGAAGGCCTCCTCGATGGCATGATCTCCGACTTCAAACCCGGCACCATTCTCTCAGGCAAAATCATCGGTCGCGCTGGCGACGACTTCCTCATCGAAGTCGGACTCAAATCCGAAGGCATCCTACAACGCGAAGAATTTGACGACCCCACCGAAGTCATGATCGGTGACGTGTACGAAGTCCTTCTCGAAGACGTCGAAAACCAAGGCGGTACCGTTCAGGTTTCCAAGCGTCGCGCTGACCGCATCCGTGGCTGGGAACGCATCATCACCGAGAACGACGAAGGTGATGAAGTCGAAGGCAAAGTCACCCGCAAGATCAAGGGCGGTCTGCTCGTCGACATCGGCGTCCCCGTCTTCCTGCCTGCATCGCAAGTCGACATCCGGCGTCCATCCGACATCGGCGAATTCATCGGCAAGACCATCAAGGCACAGATCCTCAAGATCGACACCGAGCGACGCAACATCGTCATCAGTCGTCGTAAGCTCATCGAAGACACCCGCTCCGAAGCCCGCAAGAAATTGCTCGGCACACTCGAAGTCGGACAAGTCGTCACCGGTACGGTCAAGAACATCGCCGACTTCGGGGCGTTCGTCGACCTCGGCGGCATCGATGGCCTGCTCCACATCACCGACATGTCCTGGGGTCGCATCAACCATCCATCCGAGATGGTCAAGATCGATCAGGAAATCGAGGCCAAAGTCCTCAACATCGATCAGGACAAAGAAAAAATTGCCCTGGGTCTCAAGCAAAAAGAAGACAGCCCCTGGCAAGGCATCGAACAGAAGTATCCGTCGAATACCCGTATCACCGGCGTGGTTACCAACATCATGTCCTACGGTGCGTTCGTCAAACTCGAAGACGGCATCGAAGGCCTGGTTCACATTTCCGAAATGTCATGGACCAAGCGCATCAACCATCCTTCCGAGCTGGTCTCCATCGGCGAGGAAATTGAAGTCGTCGTCCTCGAAGTCAACAAAGACAAACAGGAAATCAGCCTCGGTATCAAACAAACCGAAGTCAACCCCTGGGAACTGGTGGCCGAGAAATATCCTCCCGGCACTGTCATCGAAGGCAAGGTTCGCAACCTGGCGTCCTACGGCGCGTTCGTCGAAATCGAGCCCGGCATCGACGGCCTGCTCCACGTCTCCGACTTGTCGTGGACCAAGAAACTCACCCACCCCAACGAGATGCTCAAGAAGAGCGACACCATCAAGTGCGTCGTCCTTCAGGTCGATCAGCAGAAGCAACGCATCAGCCTCGGCCTCAAGCAACTCTCCGAAGACCCATGGGTCGAAGCCATTCCGTCGGCATACCAGCCCGGCATGATTGTGCACGGCAAGGTCACCAAGATCACCAACTTCGGCGTCTTCGTCGAACTCGAGGACGATCTCGAAGGCCTGCTCCACATCTCCGAATTGGCGGACCACAAAGTCGAGAACCCACAGGACATCGTCAAGCAGGACGAAGACATCGAAGTCAAAATCCTTCGCGTCGATCTGGACGATCGCAAGATCGGCCTCTCGCTCAAGCGAGCCCAGTGGACTTCCGACGAACCCGATCCAGCAGCCAAGTCGGCCAGCAAACCCAAAATCGACGGCGGTTCGCTCGGCGGCGGTCTGGGCGATGCAGGCGGCCTGGGTACCGACAAAATCACATTCGGCCCCGGCGGTGCCAGCACCAACTGATCCGTCCGACCGATCGTGTCAAAAAACCAACTGCAGGGATCTCCCCAGATCCCTGCGGTTTTTTTATGCCCCCCACCCCCACCCACTCCCCCCCCCCACACACACCCGTACTTGGGCAGACGGAGGGAGATGCGTAAGCGTATGTCTGCGTGTGTGTGTGGTGTGTGTGCGTGGTGTGTGTGTGGTGTGTGTGGGGGGGGGGGGAATTCTTGTGGTTTATTCTTGTGGTTTATGCGGTTTGAATGTTTGCTGCGCTGCTGGCAGAAAACCCCCGGTATGCACCGGGGGCTAGGAAGGATCAACGCGTGGTATTTATCATAAACCTCTTCTCCCAAACCCCTTCTCTCCACACACATACGACCGCTCACACACCTGCGATTCACTCCAATTTACAGGTATATCCGCCTATGCCAGCTGAAAAAAATCATTTTTTTTCTCGATTTGGCCGAATTATGATTGAGATTCGATCGCAATCACGTATCATACCCCGCTTGTGTCTACCGATGTCAGCCTCACGAGCTGATCCGTCATGCTGGCACACACCCACGCTTTGTCCGATACGTCTCCCCAACGATTCGATTTCCCGTGTTTACCACGAAACAAATACCCATGAACGCTTCTCAGTCACCACGTGCTCACCACGGCAACACCACCGATCGACCCATTGGCACCTTGCCCGGCAGAGAACCCGGCACGGCCCTGCGTGTCACGGTTGAAGACGCCGCCCAGCACCAGCAAGGCGAGCCCGGCTACGTCAAGCTCGAGCAACTCGCTTACGCCCGTGATATGGGGTGGTACACTCAGAAATCGTTCCGCGTTCCCGCTGAAATGGTTCGCGCCTTGATCAGCACACTCAATCAAGCTGACGCTCTGTCATCCCACGCGTCCACGACGACCACGCAAGGCCAACCTGCGTCGTTCCCATTTCAACCAACCCTGCCCACCGACATGGATCGCGATCGCGAAACCGCCATCGTCGGCCGTATCAATGCGTGAAGCGCGTGAAGCGCGTGATGCACGTGATACGCATGAAGCGCGTGCGTCAAGCATGGCTGATGAATCATGATTCACGCTTCATGCTTGATGCTTAACGACTGATACCCGTTAAAAATTTGCGCGGTCTAAAAACGTCTTCGTGTCAACGTGTCAACGTGTCAACGTGTCTTCGCATCTTCGCGTCAACGTGAATAAACCCCCGGTATTCACCGGGGGCTAGGATGGATTAAAGTTACAAGCGTGAGCGTGAGTATTTATTGCGGTTCGCATGACGCCTTTAAAATGGCTCAGCATCGCACGTTTCTGCGCTGCGTTTTTAACTTCGCGATTAGCAGGAGGAGGCGCAGCGTCCCGCGTTTCACCTATTTCGCGCTCACGCACGACTCATACGGATTACGATAAATACTCGCGCGTAGTTTTTTATTAGCTCCCGGTGAATACCGGGAGTTTGTGTGAAGGGAAATTTGAGGCCGCGCGAGTTTTAATGGGATGGGTATCACGCGCTGCCCATTCACCGAGACGTCAACGAACGATCGGCCACCATATCCAGGGGCACGTTGGTTTCATCCAGCGAGTTCCCGTGCATATCCGTGACGCGCACCTTCAACGTGAACTGACCGACCGTCAGACGTGGCGGCAATTCAATCATTTGCACAGTGAAAAAATCACGACGTTTGTTGCGCGACCGATCGGTGATTTCCACCGGCGACTGTCGCCACACGGCCAACCCATCCGATTTGTTGAACAGGATCAACTCCTGCGACAGCTTTACTTCGAAATCGTCCGACGCGTGTTCCTTGGTCATAAAATCGTCCAGCTCGACATACACGATCATCGGCTGATTGCGCCCGGTCACAAACGTGTTACTGCCGAACGGCTCGTACACGCCGAACCCACGCACGTTTTTGCACAGTTCCACGCGTTGGATTTTGACCGTGTGCTCACCATGCTTGTCCGCCAAGCCTGACAGTTTCGCCTGCAAATCCGATTCGCTGCCTTCTTCCAACAACGCCTGGGCCATCGTGACCACCACGTTGTGGTACGTTTCCACACTGCGACGCTGTTCCGGCGTCAACTGGGCCATCACTTGCGGGTCCAATGCCTTCTGGCTCGGGTCGAACACCGACAGCACGCTCATGCGCACCGCTTTGGCCACCGCAGGATCTTCGCTCCGCTGAATCCGATCCAGCATCATATGAAACACATCACCCCCCCCCACGTTATCCCCCGCACTTCCTCTCGCACTTCCACTCGCATTATTGGCCACAGTCCTTGCTACATTTTCAACGACATCGCTACCTGCGTGCGGGGTCTCTACCTTGTGGTGATTCCCCACGGTGTACACCACACCATCGCGACGCCCGACGGTTGTTGGCAGAGCAGGCTCCACCACAGGTCGATCGCCCTGAGCCATCGCGGCCTGATACGGTTGATTCGAACGATTCGATTGATCGACTTGTCGCGTCACAGCCTGTGGCCGTTGCGGCTCGGGCTGATCCCACACCACCTGCGGCAAGGCTTGCTCCTGCATCGGGGCCTGCATGCCTTGGGCTTGCATCCCACGAGCTTGCGAACCCGTGGCTGACATCGGGTCCGCCTCCGCGGCCAAATGCGAGACCATCATCTCCGCTTCCTCAGGCGTCACCGGCTCCCAGTCATCATCGGCCATCCCTGACGACGCCTGCGCGGCGGAGGTTGGCTGTTGCGCACCGGCTGACTGATTCACAGCCTGATCCTGCGGGTTCGTCCGTGGCGGCGGTGCGACCCAGCCACTGCTGGTAAAGCGCGGCTGCGATGCCGCATAGGTTCCACAGCCTGTCAACCCCATCAGGCTGACCAGCCCAACCACGGTTAGGCCCACGGCCCCATGTGGCCGATCGATCACGCGCACCAAACCCTCGCGCATCGTCGATAAAAAACGCATCACACGATCGCGTCCATCATGACGGACAAAAGTATCACGACCATCGTGGTTACGATCACCACCACGTCCACGACACAACGACATTTCCACTTGAGGGGATTTGGGCACCGTACGCCTCCATGCTGCTGGCTGCCAATTTAGATTATTCACCCGGTCACTCGACGAGCATCCTGCATCATCGAAAACACATCATACCGCATTCAATTCATCGGCCAACTCGGCGGCAAAACATTCTAAATTCCGCGTCATATCTGCCAATCCGCTTTTTGCGTGCGAATCGCTCACCAGCAATCGCTCGAACCATCGCAGCGCATCGTGTTCATTCATTTTTCCCATCGCCCGCATAAATAATTGCTGACGCGGGCCCCACAGCTTCATCGCTTTGCCAATCGCCATGTCCGACGCACCCGATTGTCGCATCGCAAAGGCCAATCGAAATTTCCGGAACAGATCCGACACGAAATAGGCCATCAAAATCGGCGGCTGGCCTCCGAGATCAATCATCTCATGCATCCCCTCAATCAACTCTCCCCCCCCCCCCCACATTTCCCCTGGCATTTCCTGCGGCATAGCCACCTCGATTGCCCCCGCCGGCCTGCACCATCGCGGACAACACCATTTCCTGCACTGCCCACGCCTGCTCATCATTGCCCTTGCCCACCAGTTGCTCGATCAATCCCACGCTGATCGGCTCGTTGGCTTCCACCATCACCGCCAACTTGCCCAGCTCCGTATCCAGCCGTGTCATCCCCGCGCCCAGGCGATCGGCCAACAACGCCGCCGCCTGCGGTTCGATCTTCCGCTGATGATGCGATTGCGCCCGGCTGATCAACCACTTGGCCAACGCCGCGCCCTTGGGCGCTTCGCACTTGATCACGTCCCCGATTTTTTTGATGTGCTTATCCAGATTGCCAGGCCGCCACGTCCCCGCGCGAAACACCAGCGTCGCATGATCCACCGGCGACGCAGCGTATCGTTCCAACGGCTCGCGATATCGCTTCGTAAATTCGTCGGCTTCATCCACGATCACCAGTTTGTACTGACTCATCAAACTGAACGTCCGCAATTCATCGAGTACCTCGGCCAACTCCGCAGTCCGACCGTCGAATGTCTCGCTCTGAAACTCGCCATAGGCTTTCGCCAGCGCTTCACGCAGTGTCGTCAGGTGTTCTTTTTTGACCATCGCTTCGGGGCCATGCAACACCACCATCCGCGTCTGTTCGGACAAACTCACCGTGCTTGTTTTGGTCGTCGCTCGTTTCGCCATGCCACATCATTCTACCCCACCCTGATCATTTGTTTTACCCCGACTCTCAACTCATCCACCCTGACTCGCGTTCTGTCAAACCTCGATCACAAACAGCGCTTGATCAAATGCCCAATCGCGGCCTCAGGCGTCAGATGCGTCACATCGAACAGCGAATCGGCCACCGCTTCATACACCGGCCCACGCTCGGCGAGCATCATTTCAATTTCTTCCAAACCGCCACCCTTGTCCGTCAGTGCCGGGCGCATCCCGGAGGTCTGGGCATCCGCGCTGATTCGCCGATGCAGTTCCTTAGGATCACACGTCAGGTAAATCCGCCGTGCGTTGGCACACTGTTCCACCGCCTGCCGCGTCCCCGCTTGCATCAGTGTCCCACCGCCCAACGCGATCACCCGTTCGTCCCCCGCACACGCCTCGGCTGTCACCTCGACCTCAACCTCCCGATACCGTGGCTCGCCATCGGTCTGCCAGATTTCTGCCACCGATTTATTATCAAATCGCTTACAGATTTCATGATCAATATCGATAAATTTTTTCCACAATTGGTCAGCCAACAGCTTCCCAATCGTACTTTTTCCCGAACCGCGATAACCAAACAGGATGATATTCATGACACGAGGGTACAATCATCCTGTGCCTCAACGCAAAACCACCGATAAGCGCTACGAACGCGCAGCCCGACTCGACCAATTAGGCCGACTGCGATTCTGGCGCAACCGTAGCGAACCCGACCTTTCGCTGGCGGCATTACCGGCTCAATTCGAACGTGAATTTGCTCGCCCCTTCAAACGCCTCGCGGCGGTCTACCCCATCTGGTGTGCGGTCATTGGCGAAGACCTCGCGGCTCACACCAAACTCGAATCTCTCAATCGTGGCATCCTCCGCGTCACCATCGATTCCAGCACCATCCATTACGAAATCGACCGCATCCTCCGCAGTGGTGGCCAACGCCAAATCACCACCGCCTACCGCCGCGGCACCCTCAGCCGTATCCAACTCCGCGTCGGCCAAATCGATCCCCCCGCACCCCCCCCACATTCCCCCGCATA
>JAUHYI010000113.1 GCA_030426385.1 Phycisphaerae bacterium | reverse complement strand
CAACGGCCGACCAAATCCATCGGTCAAAATCACGCCCGCCGATTCAGCCACCAGCATGCCTGCTAAATCATACGGATGGCATTCCAATCGCCTTGCCCCGCGCGCAGTTACATCTGCAGTTTCACCCGCACGCTTTTCCATCACGCGATAAAACAACGGCCGAAGATCGCAGACAAATCGATCACGCCCGGTCATGATTTCAACCATCTGACCGGCAGTGGTGATGTACTGGTCATCAAAAACCGCCGCTTCACCTGGGCCAAGATGCCCCAGCGTTTGCTGCACGATACGTTCCATCAATTCCGCGGCCAACACTTTGGTCCCCGGAAAAAAATTAGCCACCTGGGCAAAACCCTGATGCAGATCCACCGCATCACTGGGACGCGCCTCTATCGGGTGTTCTCGATCATCCGTCAGGCTTTGGCGAATCGCACGCACGCCAGATTTACCAGGCTTACCAGAATTTCTAGCCTTGCCAACATTGTGTTTGTCATCGCATGCACTGAACGTATCAGCCCACCCCTGTTTGCTCGTCGGCAACTCCACCATCACTGACGCAAACGCATCAGCCAACGAAGGCTCGCCTTCGCTGGTCTCCCGAAACACCGACGCGATGAACCACGCGGCCCGTTTGTCATACATGATATTTCGCGTCCCATCGATCGGATCAATCAACACCCGATACCTCACCCCCCCACGTTTCCCCTTCATGCTTGCCCCCACACGTTTTCCCCCGCTTGCCTTTTCGATTTGTTCATCACTATCGCTCGCCTCACCCGTTCCACTTGCAACTTCAAATCGCTTGCGACCCTCAGGCCCCATCCCCTCGGCCACCAGCAACAACGGCTTACACGACGCAGGCCACGCTTCGATATGCGCGTCAATCACAGGCTCGACATGACGGTCCACCGCGAAAATCGTATCGCCTCCCTCGTACGCCACCACGTCAGCCAACGCTTCGTGTTGCTCTCGTGCCAATATGATCCGATCACGCACCGCATGCCCGATCGCAATCAGCCGATCTATCCACGCTTGCCCGTCATCAATTGGATCAGTGTTATGCATCATTGTTTTTCAATTCACCCATGTCATGATGTCATGATCGTCGCTAAGCAATCGATACCTTAAAGAAACCTCGCCGCACATTTCGCAGGAGACGCGCGGCACCCCACACTTTGGAATTAATCTCACCATCTATCTCAACCGCGACGTTCCTTCGCCACGCCAAACCAGCTAAATCAGGAGTTGCCGCGCGCTTGTTACTCGCGTCCGATTTCGCCAATCGATCATCCTCAAAAGAAACGAACTCGAAACCACAAGTACCACCGCAATCCCACCCCCATCGCCCGGATTTTTCCGTAAAATACCCCCTGACAATTTTGTTCGCTCACACGTGCCCTCGCATGGCCACAAGTTAAGCCGAACTTTGCCAAGCAAATTAAGCCAAGCTGAATCAAGCCATGCAGGATAACATGAGCAACAATAGACGTATCAGATTTACCTCAGATTTATCTCTGATATACTTCGGAGCCAACCCGCTTGCGGATTACCCCCGGTCCCCGGATCATGACCGATCTCCACGGACCCCACCCCCCTCACGGGCCTGTAGCTCAGTGGTTAGAGCTGGGAACTCATAATTCCTCGGTCGCTGGTTCGAATCCAGCCGGGCCCACTTTTTTGATTTGTCAATGATTGCCAGGGGTTGCAATCTTCAGCAACGGGCATTTCACAATTCGTTATCCTGCCCTGGGCATCGCAGATGATCGCTGTCGTGCTGCGTCTATGCGTGAACGCGACCTACTTGAAACATTGAAGCAATTCGTCGGCAAACAGTTGGTGGCCGCGATCGTCGGGGTGGTTTAATCCATTCTTGAGCAAGGTGCTGTAGGGCAAACCTTGTTTCCAAAGTGAAGCCCATCGTGATGACACGTCGGCTACGGCGAGATGGCGCTCGGCGGCTAACGCTAATAGATCAAACACATACGGACGAATTTCTGCGTCGCGATTCGAGTGAAAAGCCATCCAGCCTGGTGCGGTAAAATGCGGCGTAACCAGAATCACTTCTGCATCAATGGCCGACAATCGCCTTAGAATTTCATCATAACGCGGGCGAAATTCCGACGTGGGAAATTGATCATCATTGACGAACTCAATGGTAACCACGTCGGGCTTGGCTTCCACAACGCGTTCCCATCGACATTCATGGTGGCGCGTAGGATGCTGATACTTGTCAGGCTCAATCCAGTTGCGACTCTCGGACCCGCCGACGGCAATCTGTTCGACGGTTAATGGAGCGGACGGGTACAACGCGCGCAATCGGTTTTCAAACACACGTGGGAAAGCAAACTCTGGCGAACTGACATCGCCACCAATTGTCACACTGTCACCCCAGCAGACAATCCGAACCGGCTCGCCCGCGCGCAGCTTGCGCATCGTGCGCGGAATTCGTCCGGGCTGCGTTAACGTCCCACCATGTTCGTCGTCGGTTAGAATCCAATAAAGCTCAGCAGTCTCGGCAGTTTGCGCATAGTCTACAAACACATTGGCGAGATGCCTTTCGCCCGGTTCGATCATCGGCGGTTGAGGAACTGTCAGATCCGCCACACCCTGACGCAGCTCGCGTGTGCCATCAGGATGTTCGACCCACGCATCGAGCCGACGCAGTGAAAACGCATAATCAACTTCGACCTCGGCACCGTCGGGCACTTCACTATTTTCAACGAGTGCGATCGCGGCCCACTCGGGAGCGACCACATAATCTTTGGCCAGCTCAAGCTTCCGGCCGTTGTGACGTACAACCAGTTCGCTTGGCACCAAGCTGCCAAACGCAGGCAACAAATCACCCGGTGCTAACGGCCCGAGTCCGCGCAATTTCGTTTTGCTTTTCCATGCGTTTAAGGGCGCACGCCACAAGACTGCTTGTTCACCTTGAACATGAACAAGCGGTGCAGGTTCAACATGCAATCCATAGTTGGCAGCGGTATGACTGTTCATCGTGCATCCGATCAATGGCAGGCTTATTCATTCTAATCGGGTGTGTCTAAAATCAAAATATCACATCACCATGGATACCCACTGTGAGATCACCCCAGAATCACTCACTTGTTTTGGGCCATGGCCAACAACCAGACCGGACCCGCCAAACCTGCCCGACAGCTTTCTCGCATGAACGGGGCCGCAATATTCAAATAGATGCTGGGCCAAGTGGTTTCATCGGGCAGATTTGCCGTCGATTCAAGCCAGACACCTGCGGCCGTGTTGGTTACACGCACGGATAATTCACGAGCGCCACGCTGTAATGCATTGGTCAGATCAACACGCCATGGCGACCATGCCCTTCGGCCAATGACCTGATCATCCATGCACACTTCGCACGCGTCGAATACCGTGCCAAGATCAAGCACGTACCGATACGCAGGATTCACCTCTGTATTGATGGTGCAACGATAAACGCGCGTGCCACTGAACATCTCCTCCGTGTCATGGTCGCCCAGTTTCACGTCGCGTTTGGGTGAGGTCACCGCTTCGAGCGTTGGTCGATCGGTGATTGAAAGTCTCTCGGTGGTCTGGACCGTCCAGCCATCGGCTAATGGAACGGCCTGCAACACCGACCAGCGATCGGGCTTGATCCAACGATCCGCTGCTTCCCACGCACGCAACTCGCCCGGCATGAGTTTGACATGGCACACGCCTTCGTGTTCACGCAATGGTCGCAAGTTCAGCGTCGAATCATCATCCAGCGGGTACTCCTGTAACGGTTGGCCGAGCCAACAGAATCGAATTTCCTGCTCGCGATTGCTTTCATTAAACAGCATCAGATGCATACGGCCATCATCATCGCGAAGCGGCAGTGCGCGAATTCCTTCGAACGTGGTAAGCGGCTGAATCACGGTAGACGTCGGCAATTTTACCTGGCCAGCATGCGTGACGTGATGCACTTGTATGCCCATCTCGGCCGCATTCTCTAGGGCTTCGCATTCCGAAGGATCCAATGGCGCCGCAGCATGAACCACCAGATCCGTTACTCCCATTTCATGAGCCCGCTCAATATTTTTTTCGCCGATGAACAACAATGGATACAACTTATCCAACACCGCATCCGCGACGCGTTCGTGTCGCTTGGCAAATGCTTCAGCCTCATCACCATAGAGTTGCTCGATGCGATAGAACATCGCTGCCTGCACCACAGGCGTGCCTCGCAATGTAAATTCTCCAGCGCGTGTGAGAAACTTGATGTAAACGTCCAGGTCTCGCCAGCGTAGATCATGCGGTGAAAAATCGCTGCAAACGCCCAGACTTCTTGACCCATGGTTGGATTCCAAAGACGCCATGAGTCCTTGACGATTGACGCCGCGCACGAAATGATGGGCGCTGATCCATTTCATCTGCCACAGCGTGAGACCTTGTCCATAGACGCCGAACAATTCTGAAACGGCCACACGCCGACCAGCCAGCCATGCGCTTGAGGCCGCGAGCGACACATAATTGCCACCACTTTGTCCGGGAAAAATCTGCCGCCAAATCGCATCTACGCCGGGGATGTGATAACGCTCTGCCTGTTCCAGGTAATGGCCGAAGTATTCGCCGTGTCGGGCAAAATCGTTATCGCCGGTGTGATGGCCTTCGAACAATAGGCCGTTGCTTTCGCACCACGTATGAATCGGATCAAAATAGCAACGACAAATCTCGTTGCTGATCGTGGATAGATAATCCCGTCGCGCTCGCCAAGTGCGTTCATTCATCCGATCGGCTTCAAACAGTAACGGCAACGCCTCAGCCAATGGGTAACCATGCTGACGTTCGAACGCAGCGGGCAATGTCGGCGACCAGGGAATGGTGTCCGAGCCAAGCCTGCCAAGAATGCGCGGTTCATCCGTGAAGATGCCGCGAATCGTGCGCCCGAATTCATGGCCCACCGCTTGCCGATAGCCTTCGTGCGTTAGCTCAATGAATCGGTTGGTGGCATTGATGTTCATCAAGTCCGGGAAATCACATTGGGCAAGAAAATCAATTTCCTCGGCATGACCATTGAGTTTTTGCAAACCGCGAGCTGCAAAATCACGATCCTCGCGCACAATTCGACCACCCGCTCGACCGCTGGGCCAACCCCCCTCGTCGTAAAGCCATAATGTCATGCCGCGTTGACGAAGCTGTTCGCAAGCCATTACCACCAGGTCGAAATAGGCAGGCGAAAGATACTCCGTGGTCATGCCACCGTGAAAATCATCAGGACGAAAATCATCCGGCATCGGGTGGATATACACCGAGCGAATCCCACGATCCAGAAACGCGTCAAGCCGACGCTCAATGGATTCGCTCGTGAGATTGGCATTCCAGAACCAGAAGATCGACGGCGCCACGAGCCGAGGGTCATGCATCACAGTTCCCCTCGGCAACATGGTGTTCATCTTTCTCCCGAATGTTCGATTTTATCGTTGCACGATCCAACCCACGTCGCGACGTTTTGTCTGCTATAGCCGCTGTGGCCACACTCGTCGCACTCGTCATACGATAAAATCGACGGTAAAAACATAGTTCCAATTTTACAAACACAAATACTCACTCCACCTCGGATTCAATCTTCAGAATCATCACGTTGTAAGGCTCGATTGTGTCGCTTCGCTCGAGCATCGTGCCGGTGCTCGTCCCCATGGGCTGGGGCTGTTCACCATCGATCCGTGTGATCGTGAAGCGGTCACCCTTGAGCCCGCACTCAGCCAGGTCGCTGCGATAATCAATCGTCTGCGGTTGATCCGTGATGTTGAACAACACAATGCCAAGGCTGCCATCAGGAGCTTTCCACACGGAGTTCAATACGACAGGAAGGGTGTGCTCGGGTGTATCGTTGAGTCGCCAGATTCGTGTGACTTTTTCCAACGGTGTCGTCACCACCAAGGGACGCATCATGTCGCCGAAATTCAGATAATCCAACGTGCGATAGCGGGCATTCATGGTCTTCTTGATGAAAGCTGCGACACGCGGAGCATAGTCCAGAATATCAATGCGGGTCCAACTTGGCTGATTGCCCCAGATAAATGTCTGTGCATACGATGACGCAAACTCGTCGAATAATTCGTCGCCGTCACGCGCACCGATCGGATAGGTATTGCGATCCATCCACTCAATGATGCGTCGTCCCATCACGAAATAATAATCGTGATACACCGCTTCCCACATGGGAATATTGCGATTGTTCGGCGAAGTACAAACCTCTGCCGCGTCAGCCACATCAATATAAATCTCGCTTAGCACTTCATGATGCAAGGCAAAGCCAGGTTGATGCTTCCGCGC
Source organism: Phycisphaerae bacterium (assembly GCA_030426385.1). Classification (GTDB taxonomy): domain Bacteria; phylum Planctomycetota; class Phycisphaerae; order Phycisphaerales; family Phycisphaeraceae; genus JAUHYI01. Next base: position 9,167 of record JAUHYI010000113.1, on the reverse strand, counting down.
TTCATCACGAATGATCGTCACCATATTGCGTCGCGTGTCGGCATACATCGTGCCGCCGCCGACCGGGTGGCCGTGATCGCGATTGAAACATTGCACGGTGAAGTCCGTGTGCGAGCCTAGTTCGTCCATATGAAAACCGTCAAGGCCGTACGAAGCGATGCGGTCGGTGCGTTTGCGCCAATCTTCCTGCCAGAATTCCGTAGTCCAACAGGGATATGCAATTTGATCGCCTTTATCCATTGCGTCCATCGGCTCGATCGCCATGTTGCCGTCGGCGGTTTTCTCAATGGTGGCTTTGACCTCATCGGTGTATTCCAGAAGTTGCACACTAAAACGCTTGGCCTGCATGTGACCGCTCAAGTGGGCATCAGGCACACGACTGCGCAATTCGGTAAGAAACTCGGTCAAGCCGCGCATCGGCACATAGCGCGGCGGACTGATATCACCACCGCCATCCCACCATTCATTGCACCAAAGCACCATCGGAAATCCAAAATAATCGTAAGCACGCTCGACACGTTTGATGTTGGATTCAATGTCCAGATTACGGGCCTGGCGATACATCTCGTCCAGAGGCATTTCGCGCGCTTTGCGCCGCAGCGCTGGGCGATGGTCATCCGTGCGATCCATAGAAAACACCGTCCACCACGCGCCTTCCATCAGCCACGGACTGATATCCGTTCGCTGATACGCAGGTCCTAATCGGCACCAAACCTGATCCACCGCCCACTCACGGTAGATTCGCGAAGCGTCGTACCAATCACCTTGGAACACCCCCACAACTGCCGGATATGACTGGTGAAATGTTGTGCCTTCCACGCCGCTGTCTGGCGGGTAATGAATCACCTCATAGGTCATCACCGGCGTGTCGTCTTGTGTGGCCGCAGGCTTGATAAGAAAACCTTTGAGATGCATATCGCCATCGTGCGTGCCGAGATAAAGCCCAGCGTCCGGACCATACCACGCGTTGAACTGCATCGATTGGTAATAGCAAGGATACGTGCGAATAATCGGATGCATCGTCTCCCATGGGTTTTCAAATAATTGCCCTTCGCCCGCCCCACCACCATTACCACCAGGAATGGCGACGAAGTTTTTCATCGGGTCCTCGTCCAGTTGGCGAAGGTTCGAAATACGCGGCGAGTGCGCCGTCCATACGCCGAACTCATCACTGTCGTGATCCACATCGAGCTTCCAGGTTGACATCACCGATCCCGCAGGCAATTCGACCGACATGGTCACCGTCGCTTCACCATCACCAAGAGGAAGTTTCGACCAGGTGAAAACAATGCCGGTCTTAGTTTGTGTGGCTTTCAATTCGCCTTGCGTTTCATCAAGGATCGCAGGCCACCTTGCGCTGCGAAGCGAAACCTGCCAAAGATTATTCGGCGCCAACACGCTCTTCTCGATGAACTGTGTGTTGGTATTGCGATCAATGAGACTATCAATCGCAAGCGTTCCGTTTCGATCAACGAATTCAATTTCAACCTGATCGTTGGCCAACGTCCACGAACGCGTTTCTTTTTCATCCACCGCTGCGCTGCGAGGCGATATATGCGTCACACCGCGCGTCATCGCCACCTTGGCGATCGCTCCACCGAGCATTTCACGATCGCCTGGCTTGCCACCAAGCATCGCACCGCGTGGGATGGCCAATAGTTGTCCTGCCGTGCCGTCTTCCACTTCATTTTCAAGCACGCCATCGACATACAGGCGCAGGGTGCGCGTCTGTGGATCGCGAATTGCCATCACATCATGCCATCGACCATCGGAAATCGGCGTCTTCCCCAGGCAGCGGGCCGAACCACCGTCCTGTCCGATCAGATTGAATGACACAACACCGTTCTCGCCCCGCAATTCCAATTCAAGCGTGGGGGCTGCGTAGACGATCAACTGTGTCTCGCCCGATTTCACCACACGCACCACCGTGTGCAGCGTCATCCCTTCGTCCCCTGCGATCTGAAAATAACCTTCGCTTTCTATTTGCAGGCGGCCAGTAATGCCGTTGAATTCCATCGCATGGCCCTGCGGCGCACCCACCCAACGATACTCGCCGTCTGCCCGTGCCACCATCCCGCTCGAATTACCACTCGGCGTTCCCGCCGACGCGTCACGCAATGTGCTGCCTTGGCCTTCGGAAAAATTCCAATCCCAAAGCTTGTTCGAATCAGCCGCGGAGGCCAGACTTGGCACACACAACACAATCAACGCGGTGATGTAAATCGCCAATTGCTTCACAATATTTCGTTCCAATCGTTTCACTATAAGCCTTTCCAGAAAATCTGATTGCCCGCACCGGAACTATCATCAAGCGGTACCTCGCCGCGCACGATATGCATGTCCAGATAAAGAATGTTGGCCGCATCAAGATGTCGATAATCCGCCTGGCCGACCGTATTCACAAAAGCCGCAAAACCATTAACCGGCATCATGCCGGATGTGCGACTGTCGTAGGGATGAACAAAAGTGGTTGCCCCGTTACGTATGATCGAGTCAGCCGTCAGAATTGTTTTGGTCGGTGTCGTCAGGCTGGACAGATCTTTGGGCTCATCAAGATTCGTCTTCAAAATAAGCGCATTCAATCCATACGCTAATGTGCTGCTGCCATTGATCTCGAGATCAATAATTGGGCAGTGCAATACTTCGTACGCCCGGTTTTCACGCATGTATGAACGCAATTTGTGCTGCCACACTTCCCCAATCCCGACATCAAAAACGGGCGGTATCTGGTTTTCATAATCATCCATATACAACTGCAAAACGATGCCGATCTGGCGTTGCATCGCAGCGCACTGAATGGCTTTGGCATTGGCTCGCGCTTGTTTCATCGCGGGAAGGATGATGGATATCAGAATGGCGATGATGCTGATGACCACCAGCAATTCGATGAGTGTGAATCCAGGACGACGCTTCATAATGACACTCCGTGATCGGGAAAGACCTGTCGGTTATTTTCATAATCGACAGGTCTTGGTGATTAGTTGCAGCATTTACCCGAACGGCGTTTCATGATCAATAAACCACCCAGAACAACCATGCCCAGCGAGGCTGGCTCAGGCACGGCAACCGACGCATTGGTCAGGTCTATCGCGTCGGCCTCGGCAGGGCTCAACGCTTTATCAAACACCACAATCGATTCAAGTAATCCATCAAATGTGTTCGGCACGTTTTCACCGTAATTCAGCACGCCTACACCGTGAAGTCGATTCGAGTCAGAAAAACCATGGGTCAGACTGTCGAAATCAATCCCCGCGATATCCGTGGTCTGGATATATTGGAACGTGGTACCATCATCAACCGCAACAGTGACCGAGCTGTTGGCATCATAGATAAAAAACGCGTTGTACCACTTGCCGAACTCAACATAGTAGGCACTACCCGCGGCTGTCGTTGCCCCGGTTGATCCGAGGCTGTCATAACGAAAATCGGTCTCACCACCACCCACACCTTCACGCACACGCACTTGCAACGCAGCGCGTGTACCACCACTGGCACCTTGCAATTGCATGTAGTTGGATGTTGTACCCGTGATACCCTGAAAAGCATTATCAGCCACGCCATTGACATACATACGCGTCATGATGGTGAAGCTGCCACCATCAGAATAGTTGCCTTCATTCTGATTCATCCAAAGCGCATAGCGACTGTGATCATTGTCGGCAGCCGTGAAAGATAGCCCGGTGCCTGTCCCGACTGGATTGCCCCCACTGGCGAATGCGGCACCACTGCCCCACGCTGGTCCGTCCGAAGTGCCATCCGCAAAACTATCATGATTCTGCGGCGCCCCTGTCGGTGCGGTATCCAGGAATGACCCAGCCACATCATTGTCAAGCTGGCCAGAGACCTGTTCATTGAACTGATGAAGCACAATGATCGACGGATCACTGGTATCAAGAGAGGCCAGTGCGGGCGAAACAAACGTAGCCACGGTAGCAAGTGCAATGAGACGGTTCATACATTTCTCCTTTAAAATTCGGGGGCAAAGTTTTACGGCAACCATAAAAATACGAACGTATTTAGTTTCAACGAATCAAATTAAAGTCAGAGCGGATTATTCAGTGGGCCGAACAGTCTCAACCGACGCGACCGAATCACGCCACACCACATCGCTTCGCAATAAAATTCGGCGACACGACACTTCGCTGTCCTGCGTCAATGCGACGAGCTGCTCGATGGCGATCTCGCCGGTCTGCCTGGCTGCAACCACTGAATTCGGTGCCGTCAGTGAAACGGCATAAGCACGCGGCGTATGATCAACCATCGCCGCGATCGACAAGTCATCCGGAATACGAATGCCTAAGCGATAACATGCCTGAAACAAATCCGCCGCCGCAAATTCATCAGGCACCACAACAGCCGATGGCATTTGCGACGCGGTCAACGCATCGGTCATCGCGCGATACGATTCCGTCAGTGCGACCCCAGGCGGATTAGGAATATCTAACAGCACATGATCAAGCCCGCCCAATACTGTTTGCTCCAAGGCATTTCGTAATGCATTGAGCAGCTCGTCACGCAGCGGGTTGCAGGTATACATAGCAACCCGAATACGTCGGTGCCCGCGTTCATGCAGGCCGTATATCAATTGCGTCAACGCCATCCCATGGTCAGGTTGAACCGCCGGAAGCGACAATACCGCAAGACGCGAAACGTCCTGTGTCGCCACCACATTCACGCCAGCTTCAAGCAGTCGACGGACCTGTTCGGGTTGCACACTTGAATCAGGTGCAAGAAGAATCCCCTTGACCCCAGCATTCTGCAGTGCTCGCCCCACGTCTTCCCACAATCGGCCGGAACGGTAATACAACGTTGACAGCGAATATTTCGTGGGATCAATTGCCGCACACCCACCAGCCAGAACCATGCCTGCCCACGGATGCCCGGCCAACTCAGCTTGCAGATATTCGGGCAACACCAAGGCCAATGGGGCCACGCGGGTGCTCTGGGCCACGAAATTGCCAACATTCGGTCGTTTCTCAATCACCCCTTCTTTGACCAGACGGGCCAACCCGCGCCGCACAGTGATATGGTTCAGCTCCAACAGCTCTGCCATTTCCCGCTCCGAAGGCAACCGCTCACCAGCAACATAGCGCCCCGTCCGAATCCATTCAAAAACCTCGCTGTACGCTCTCTGCGATTTCAGCGGGCTAGGTAATGGATGATTGAGTGTTGACGGCATGATATGCTTTCGATATTCTAATAGCATATCAAATAAATATCGCATGGCAAGCGTGAATTCCGAAAAATCCATTTAATGTTGTATTTGTCCCTGTTGATATTCATTTTTAGCCCTCTACCGAAGCTTGTCTAGATAAAATATCGGCTGCATATCACAGGTGACGCCGATCGTGGCTTTCCCCCGGCCGCACACGAGCGCATCGCAAGCAAATCACACCCTTCCAAATTGCGACCAACAACCATTTGCCAAATATGGCTTGACCCTACAATCAACACGGGAACACAAATGAACCCACGCCCCGCACGCCCCACAAAACACCGCGCCGCACTAATCACAATCACTTGCTGCATGCTGGCGATACACGCAACGATGGCTGACTCAATAACACACCCAACGACTCGGCCTGCAACAACCTCAGCAATCGCGCCACCAACAAACCTTAAAACAAACATGACGCCCAACCGCACGGCCACGACAAAGCCACGCGGGCCATGGGATATTGAAGCGCTGCGATCAACCGCCGTGACATTCGAGTGGGCTGACGAAGTCGATGGTGTACGCAGCATGTACTACAAAGGCGAGCCCTATCGTGGCCGGGCGACACGCGTCTTCGCCTATTGCGCGATGCCCACCAATAGCGAGTCAATGCACGCACCATTCCCAGCGATGGTGCTCGTGCACGGCGGGGGCGGCACCGCGTATACCGAGTGGGCCAAACTCTGGGCACAGCGCGGCTACGTGGCGATCGCCATGGACCTGGCCGGGCGCGGCCCCGACGGCCAACGCCTAATCGACGGCGGACCCGATCAGGGTGGCATCGAAAAATTTGCCGCCATCCGCGACGGCATCGAGAACGTCTGGTTCTATCACGCCGTCGCCAACATCATTCGCGCGACCAATCTCCTTACCACCATGGAACAGGTCGATAAAAATCGCATCGGCATCACAGGCATTTCATGGGGTGGTTTTCTAACATGCATCGCGGCGGGACTTGACGATCGATTACAAGCGGCTGCTTCAATCTATGGCTGCGGCCATCTGCGCGAGAACAGTTCATGGCTGGGCGAATTCGCTGCACTGGGAGAACACCATGCCCAGCAATGGGCCGACGCATTTGACCCTATGTTTTACCTGTCCAACGCGACCATGCCCATGCTGTTCGTCACAGGCGCTAAAGACCCAGCGTTTCCGCTGGATTCCTTTCAAAAAAGCTATCGCCTCGTACCTCGAAATGTAACACTCCGCATCCTGCCAGACATGCCTCACAGCCACTCCTCAGGATGGGAGCCAATAGAGATCGCCCGCTTCATCGATTCACACCTCAAGCCGACCAGGCAACACGCCCCAGCACTACCGCAAATCATCGAATCCAGCCAGCACCAATCCATCGTCGCTGTGCGCTTCAAAAGCCCAACGCTTATCTGCCACGCACAGTTGCATTACACCACCGACACAAGCCCGTGGGCACAACGACAATGGCACGCCCTTGAGATGACGATTACAGAAAACACGGCTAGCATCGCCTTGCCTGATGATGTAACCATCCGCGACCACGCGCTGGCTTACTTCGTCAACCTCATCGACGAACAAGGCGTCATCGTTTCGACGCCTCACACCACCGCAACCCATCTTACAGCAACCAAGTGATCCGCCCGTTGACATAGCCTGCGCGCACAGAGCACGCGCATGCGTCCACGACTGCCTTTCGGCTTATCCCGCTTTGCGACCGATCGCTAGTAATTATTGCCACGCCTCAGCGCGTCAACCATCAGGCGCTGCACGCCGCTGCCACTTGTTTGGTGCGACGTTTTTCGCACATTGCGCGCAGGGGAAACTGTGGCCAACCCGTGTCAGACAAACCCATGCGATGGTAGTAGCCCGGCACTCGGCTCACGGTCGTGGCTGTCATGTGTCCTGGGAAATCGCCATCCCACACGCGCGTGAGCGTGGCCTGCCAGGCGCGTTCGCATACGGCGTCATATTCCTCGCCGATATAGCCCAGTCGCTTACTCCGAATCAAGCCTGCAGTGATCCATGCGGTGCCGCTTGATTCCGGCGATGGCACGGCATTATCCACCACTGAATTGAAAAAGCCATCCTCCCGCTGCAGTCCGGGTAGATTGGCGCATATTCGCTGATATGTATCCAATAATACTGGGTGCAACGCGTCGTTTTCATCGGTCATTTCCAGCAAATTCAGTGTGCCGAGCAATGTAAATGCCACCATCCGTGACCAGAAAACATTGGTCAGGCCGCGCGGGCCTATGCCGTGCTGCCACAGGCCGCGCTGCTCGTCAAACAACAGGTGGTGAATTCGCGTGAATTGATCGTGCGCGACTTCGGTAAACGAGCGCTCCTCGACCACTTGCCCCAGCAATGCGATTGATGGCAAGACTTGCCAAATGATTTCCGCACGCACCGTATTGGGGAACGTATGAAAATTAACCAGGCAATCGCGATAGCGAGGCGTCTGTGTCAAATACCGATCGGTATGCTCACGCACATAGTCGATGATCGTGTGGTCTTGCCGATCAACAGCCGCTCGTAGCATCGGCCGAAATGGTGCGATGCAATCACAGTTGACTAGCTTGTTCTCAACTTCTTTCATCATGCGATGCATTTGCGACAACGCGGCATCGGCATATTTCGAATCACCTGTCACGTCGCTGATGTCGAGCAGCATCTCCCAGTTGTAACAAGTTGTGTCATACCATATTCCCGCCTGCCATTGATACAATCGCTCAACCAACTGATCAAACAGCACGTCTTCATCGCGAGCAAGCAAGCGAGCCCGTAAGTCTGGGCTCGGCACTGTCAATCCCGCATCAACAGTCGACATGTGCTGCACGCGAGGTGACAGCCAGCTCTGCGTCCCATTGGGTTCTTGCGCACTGCTGTCGAGTTGCATTGGATAAATCGCCACCCCTTGAGCGCGATATGCGTCTACCAGTTGGCGGCACTCATCCATCCGCGTGGCATCGATAAAAATAGCTCGCAAGTTTTCAAGCCCCGCCACGGGTTGGCTCGGAATACGGTCGCCGTCTTCAAAATAAAAATCAATACCATCGACCACGCACCGCCGCACAAAGGTTGCTATCACACTGTCCGAGTCTTCGGTCGGCGGCACGATGAGGACTTCCGCCGCAGTATTCGCTGAAGAAGGATCGGCGGATGGCATAGATTTTTTCATGCTGTTTTTCTCGTGTTTTTAAGGCAATGTGGCCACTGATTCGCGCCATACAATGTCGTTGCGAAGCAGTGTCTGCCGCTGGACAAGTTGCCCATTTGTCACCAATTCGATCAGTTGTGTCGCCGCCACCTGCCCCACCATGCGTGCCACCTCAACCGAGTTGGGCGCCGCCAGTGGTACGGGATACATATGAGGCGTCAAATCCAGAACCGATGCGATCGACAGATCCGTCGGCACTCGGATGCCAAGGCGATAGCAAGATTGAAAAAGCTCCGCCGCAGCAAACTCATCCGAAACAATGATGGCCGTAGGACGATCCTTGCTGGCGATCGCCTCGGCCATTACGCCATACGTTTCCGACGGTTTAGCGCCAGGCGGGTTCGGCAACTTGAGCATTACATCATCAAGCGATCCGATGTCGAGCTCTTCCAGTGTCATGCGCAATGCGCTAACCGTTAGCGCCAACGTGGGGTCGCACGTGTAGGCGGTTACTCGTATTTTTCGATGCCCGCGTTCAACCAGCCCATGCACAAGTTGTCGCAAGGCCGTGCTATGATCCGGCTCGACCGCAGGCAATGACAGGCTTGCCAGCGAAGGCGCATCGCGCAGTGAGACCACCTTGATGCCCTGTTCCGTGAATCGCCTGACGTGCTCAACCTGCACGCTCGAATCAGGCACCAATAACACGCCGCGCACTTCAGCATTCATCAGTGCCGGGCCAGTGTCTTCCCATAAGCGATTGGTTTTATAAAAAAGCGTTGACAGTGAATATTGCATCGCATCAAAACCTGAGCAGGC
>JAUHYI010000008.1 GCA_030426385.1 Phycisphaerae bacterium | reverse complement strand
GGGGGGGGCGTCGGGGACGACGGAGGCGTTGCGTTTAGCCGAGGCGTTGTGGCGTGGCGCGGAGGCGTTTGGGAATGTGGACGATGTTCAATCGCAAGCGGATCGGGCCTTGGCGAGGCTGATCGTGGCCGGTTATGTAAGACACGCGACGGTTGAAAACGGGGTGTGGTACGTGCGTAATTATTTCAACCTGGACACGCGAGCCTGGGCGAACAATTCGTTCATGGTCGACTATGACCCGGACCTGTTGGCCGAGATCGCGCGGGAATCCGGGGATATAGCGTTGTCAGCATTCAATGAACAGTGTGTCAGACTGGTACGCCGGGCCGTGACAAAAGGCCATGCGCCGAGGAATTCCGCCAGCGATATCGCGAGGAAATGCGAGAGAGAACGTGGCAAGAAATGTGCGGGGGTACGTGGGGGGGAATGTGGGGGGAGTGTGGGGAGGGGATTGATTTATCCGATGGTGCAGCCGGAGATCATGACGTTGCAGCCTGACGGGCAGACGGTGATATTTGCGCCCAACGATGTGGTGCAACTGGGGAACGTGGCCACGGTAGCCTGGCGTGTGCGGAAAACTGCCCCGGATGTAGCCGCAGGTTTTTATGCCTGGGTCAAACGCGTGGGGCTGGATGACTTGCATACGCATCACCTGGGTCGAACGGGTCAGCCGGTGCCCGGCTCGCAGCGACTCAATGATCAGACCTGGGCATTGCTGTTGCGTTTGGCGATCTGGAAAAACGAGCCGACGGACATCCGAGCGATTCAGCCACGAGTGCGACGCATGGCCGACGATTTTCTCGCCCGGGCCTCCGAAGCGCGGGTACGTGCGAATCCAAAAGTGCAAGAGCAAGTTGGCGACGGCGTGATGTTGTACACCGCCAGCGAATTGTTGCCTGCGTTGTGGGCGCTTCGAGCGTGGGAAGATCGATAACGTGATTGCGCGATATTGCGCCCGGATGGCAAAAAGCCAGCGAGGTAACGCGTGGCAGGAAAATCGCAAAGCATGCCGAGGAAGTCATGGGAGGATAAGAAGTGAGGCGGGGATGGGGGGGGATGGGGTGGGGATGGGGGGGATGTTGGAGATGATGGGGATGATGGGGAGGTGTGGGGGGGCGAGCTGTGGTATTGTGCGGGGGTGGTGATCACGAGCACGGACAATCCGAAAATCAAAGCGGTGGTCAAGCTGCGTGAACATCGCGAGCGTCGGCGGACAGGCCTATTCATTGCGGAAGGCTTGCGTGAAGTTGAGCGAGCGCTGGCCGCGGGATTGACCGCTGTGACGATCTATGTGACGGAATCAACGGCTGATCCGGAGATTGAATCGTTTGCCAATGCATTGATACATGGTGTCACGAACATCGCGTGTGATATCACGCGCGTGTCGGATCGCGTGATGGCGAAAATGGCCTACCGCGATAGGCCCGAGGGCGTGCTGGGGGTGTTCGAGCAGCCACGCTGGTCGCTGGATGATGTGATCCAAACGGGCCATGCGTCGCATGATGTGCCGATGCCCGAGGAGAAATTCGGAGGGATAAGCGAGAAGCAATGCGAAGAACAAAGTGGTGAGGCACGTGTGGGGAATGCGCGAGGGATGCGGGAGACATGGGAGGGAATGTGGGGGACGCGGGGGGGAATGTGGGGGGGGCGGGGGATGTGGTTGGTGGCTGTGGGGTTGGCCAAGCCGGGGAATCTGGGTGCGATGGCACGGACCACCGCCGCAGCGGGGGCGAGCGGTCTGATCGTGGCCGATGGCGTGGTGGACGCGTTCAATCCCAATGCAATCCGGGCGAGCACGGGCGCGGTGTTTGGGTTGCCGATCATTGCCGCATCGAGCGATGATGTGATAAATCGGCTGAAAAGCCAGAACATTCGCCTGTTCGCCGCAGCCCTGACTGCCGATGCGATGGCATATACGCAGGCCTCGATGCTAGGCCCGATCGCGTTGGCCATCGGGCCCGAGGACGTAGGCCTGCCGCAGAAATGGCTGGATGCCGCCGACCAATGCGTGGTGATCGATATGGCTGGCACCGAGGCCGGGGGTAGCACCAAGGCAGGTCACACGACGACCGGGCCAAGCCGGAAAAAACCAAAGCTGAACGAGAGCGCAGGGGAAACGTGGGAAGGAATGTCGGAGGGAAAGCGGGGGAAAACATGTGGGCGGGGGGCGGTGGATTCGTTGAATGCGTCGGTGGCCGCGGGGATCTTGTTGTTTGAAGCAAAGCGCCAACGGCAAGCCTGTGACGAACGACGACCATCGCCGCAAGACTAGGACCAAGCCCGGGGCCAAGCCCGGGACCAAGCCCGAGATCAAATCCGAGTAAGAGGCCGAGACGAAATTTTGACAATGTGAACGATCGCGAAACGGCAAAATATAAAAAGAGTTGATAATCTAGGGTATATGCAACCCCGAATCGTTGTAATAATGTTAAGCTGCACAGGTGATTGGGGAATCACTCACAATCCAACCTCGGCATTTGATGATGCCGACGCATCGGTGACCCATTCGTTGCAGATTACCCGTTGTCGCTGGGTTGAATAGATCGCGTGCGCGGACGAGTTCCAAACAAGGTCCAAAGGTCCAGGTGATGCAAGACAAAAAAAGCAAACGGATACTGATGCTCGGCTGGGAATTCCCGCCGTTCATCTCTGGTGGACTGGGTACCGCCTGCTATGGCCTGACCAAAGCGTTGAGCCAATGTGACACCGAGGTAATCTTTGTCCTGCCCAAGGCGGTTGATACCGAATACGCCTCGCATGTGAAATTGCTGTCGCCGCAAGCGGCCAAGGCTGCCCATGGCGATCGCAGTCCCGAAGCGGTGGCCAGCACCTACAAAATCGATCGGACGACTGAAGCCGACACCGACACTGAAACTAAAAATTTGCCCGGCGAACAACAGCATCACGAATTGCATCACACGTTGTCGACCACCGAAGCATTCAAACATGTGACGTTCAAAGCCGTGCCCTCACGGATGCTAAGCCCGTATGCCTCGACCGGCACGCCTGCGGAATCCGAATCCGAATCGATGGTATCAAGCGAGACCCACGGCACGCTTGTTCACCAGAGCACCACGACCCAAAGCGTGTTGCACCGCGGGCCGATGCGGCAACAAACCACCCAACGGCAAACGACCAGCAGCATCAATCACGCGTCAACAAACGGCACCTCGAACGGATCGCCAAACTATCAAGGCGACCTGATTGCTGAAGCGCAACGTTATGCGAACCTGTGCGTTGATCTGGCTGAGGGTGAAACCTTCGACGTGATTCATGCCCACGATTGGCTGACCTTCCCCGCTGGTCTGGCCGTCGCTGCACACACGGGCAAGCCGTTAGTCGTTCATGTGCATTCAACCGAGTTCGATCGCTCGGGCATGAACATTCATTCGGGGGTCTACGACATCGAACGACGCGGCATGCACGGCGCGCTGCGCGTCATCGCGGTGAGCCACCTGACCCGTGCGGTGATCGAACATCGATACGGCATCAACCCCAGCAAAATCGATGTGGTGTACAACGGCGTCGAACCTGTGAATCATCACCCTGCCGCTCATCGTGACGCGATCGATTCCCCTACCGCAGTACAGACCACGCCATCCTCTGCCCCAAACACCACCACGGTGCAGCCGGAAAAAATTACGTCATCCGACAAAATCGTGCTGTTCCTCGGTCGCGTCACCTCGCAAAAAGGCCCAGAATATTTTGTACAGGCCGCCAAGAAGGTGCTGGAAAAATATGACAAGGTGAAATTCGTCATCGCCGGTTCAGGCGATCGCATCACCGACATCATCGAACTCGCCGCCGAAGAAGGCATCGGGCACAAGGTGCTGTTCACCGGTTTCCTGAAAGGCCCGGACGTCGAACGCATTTTCAAAATGGCTGACGTCTATGTCATGCCCAGCGTGTCCGAACCGTTCGGCATTGCCCCACTCGAAGCGATCAGCCACGACGTGCCGGTGATTATTTCCAAGCAGTCGGGCGTTTCCGAAGTGCTCAACCATGCGTTGAAGGTTGATTTCTGGGACACGCGGGAAATGGCCAACAAAATCATCGCCGTGTTGAAACACCCGCCGTTGAGTTCCACATTGCGCGAACACGCGGACATGGAAGTGCGCACGTTGACGTGGCATGGCGCCGCAGAACGCTGCCTGCAAGCGTATGACTGTGCCAGCAATGCGTTGGCGGAATAAATTGACTCAGTAAAACGAGTTTGGCTGTTTTCGTTTCGCGGTTCTTGCTTTGTTATTTTTGCTACCCGTTTTCGTTTCTTCGTTTTTGTTTTGTTTTTCCATCTCAACCATAAGCAGACCCCCCACTTTCTGAACTTATGTCTATCACCCGTCGCGAATTCACCAAAGCCCTGGCCCGCACCACCGCCGCAGGCATTTCACTCACCATTCTCGGCCAGTTCGGCTGCGAAGACGAACCCACCTCGACCAGCAAACGACGCAAGGTCAAGGCGAATCTCGCCACCGAACCCTTTACCATCGGGCCGATTTCACAATTCGACAAGCCCGGCGTATACGACCAATACAAACAATCGCACGGCGTATGGATCGTGCGCGATAACGGCTACACAGACGGTAACACAGACAGCAACATAGACAGCAACACAAACGCCAACGGCCCGACACTGGTCGCGCTCAGCGCCACCTGCACCCACGTCGGCTGCTCCGTCGATTGGGACCTCGACATCGATCAATTTCAATGCCCATGCCATGAAAGCGGTTTCACCCGACAAGGCATCAATATGCCCGACGCCCGCGCATCTCGGCCCCTGGAACGATGCACCATCCAACGCATTTTGGCCGCCGATTCGCCCGATGCGGATGCCACAGGCCATGTCATTCAGATCGACCCGACCGTGCGATTCCGCCATGATAAAAACGAATGGGACAACCCCGCCAGCATGCTGCATCTCTAGCCCCGCGATTCGCATCGCCTGCCCACAACCCTCGCGCAACTCCACTCAAAACCCGAGGCAAATCCTCGCATCAAACCTCGTCGGCCGTTTTTTATTCCGTGTCCGCGACCGTTGTTTTTCAGCATTACCAAACAGGGTTACAATGGCCACGCATCTACCGGTAAAAACAACAATCAGAAATCCCCTGACCTATGCCACGCCAACCGTACTGGGCAAAATTTACTGATGAGCAATTGTTGGATCTACGCATGCGAGATTTGCGTGTGGCTATTCCTCGCTCGCCGGTCGAGCCTCGCATCAACCAACTCTACGACGAACTGGACGCCCACGAAATTAATTTCAAGCCACGCTGTTGGTTCAGCAGTGAATGGTTCAGCCCGGATCAAACGCCCGGCATTGCGATTCCGTTTTACCTGGCCCACGAACGGCTGATGAAACTCGAATACAAACAAATGCTCAGCGTCGAGGGCGGCGGACGCGATGAATGCCTGCGCATCCTGCGCCACGAAACCGGCCATGCCATCGACACCGCCTATCAATTGCGTCGCCGAAAACGCTATCGAGAATTGTTCGGCCGATTCGGGCTGCCCTATCCCGACACGTACAAGCCCAATCCCAACAGCCGACGCTTTGTCTTCAACCTGCCCGGTTGGTATGCCCAGGCCCACCCGGCCGAGGATTTTGCCGAGACGTTTGCCGTGTGGATGCGCCCCGGTTGGAAATCGCGCTACCGCGGTTGGCATGCCATAAAAAAACTGGAATACATCGATGAGTTGATGGATGAAATCCACGATCAAAAGCCACGCGTGTATTCGGCGACAAAAACCGAGTCGCTGCCCAAGGTGTCTAAAAAATTACGCGACCATTACCGCGAAAAGAAAATCTATTACGCCGACGAGTGGCCTGATTTTTATGACCGTGATCTGCGCCGATTGTTTTCTGCTGACAAGCGTTACGCCAACCAACCCACCGCCGCCAGTTTTTTACGGTCCCTGCGACGCGAGGTCCGCGAAGAAGTCGCCGACTGGACCGGCGTGCATCCCTACACCATCGATCAGGTGATTCGCGACATGATCGATCGGTGCAAAGAATTGAAATTTCGATTGGCGCAACCCGCGAGCAAGGCACGCTTCGAAGCCCGCATGATGGTCACCGTTCAGACCATGAATTTCCTGCACCTGGGTCGGCATCGCATCGCGCTATAATTTGCCAAACGGGCAACGATCTGACCGCTCCCCTCTTACACAAGGTCAGATAATAATTTTTGGCCGCAGATGAACACGCTTAAACGCAGATAATGATGTACATGACGGCACTCGCAACGACATAACCCCCATGGTGCGCTTCGCCCGTATTTTTCAGGAACAATGGGCAACCTGCATATAGCCCCCTATCATCACTCGCGCGTTTAATCTGCGACCGCCAACGTTTCCCTACCACAATCTCTACCACTGTCACGGCCACCAATTAAAACCAACGACCCTACCCCACTCATCCATCTCACTCACCCACCCATGGCAAAAACACCACAAAAGCGCGTCCTACTGCTCGTGCATGAAGACCTCATTCCACCCGAAACGCTCGAGGGCTTGACCGAAAGCGAAAAGGATGCGGTTAAAACCGAGTTCGACGTTTGTGCCACACTCGAAGGGCTGGGGCATCACGTGCAGCCGTGTGGTTTGTACGCGGACATGCGCGTGTTAGAAAATGCGCTTGATGAATTCAAGCCGCACATCTGTTTTAACCTGCTCGAAGAATTTCATGGCAGCACCATTTTCGATCAGCATGTCGTCAGCTATCTCGAATTAAAAAAGAAACGTTACACCGGCTGCAACCCACGCGGGCTAACACTGGCTCGCGACAAAGCTCTCTCGAAAAAAATCCTCAGCTACCATCGCATCCCGGTGCCGCAATTCGCGGTGTTCCCCCAAGGCAAGCGAATCAAACGCCCGAAAAAACTAGCGTTTCCCCTGATCGTCAAATCATTGACCGAAGAGGGATCGACTGGCATTTCGCAAGCATCCATTGTGTACGACGATGAAAAATTGGCCGAGCGCGTGGAGTTTGTCCATCGCCATGTTGAAACCGCGGCGATTGCAGAACAGTTCATCCCCGGCCGTGAAGTCTATGTGTCGGTGATGGGTAATCGTCGCGTGCAAACATTCCCGGTCTGGGAAATGGTATTCCAAAAAGCCCCCGATGATTCGCCACGCATCGCCACCGGCAAGGTCAAGTGGGATGAAAAATATCGCCAACGGCTAGGCATTGAAACCCGCGCTGCCGACGACCTGCCACCGGCCGTCACCAAACGCATCGCCCACGTTTGCAAACGCGCCTATCGCATCCTCGGCCTCTCCGGCTACGCACGCATGGACCTGCGGCTTGATGAAAACCTCAACCCTTACATCCTCGAGGCCAACCCCAACCCGCAACTTTCGTTCGGCGATGACTTTTCCGAATCGATCGAAACCACCGGCACCAACTATCCCAAACTCATCGACAAAATCATCCGCCTCGGCATGAGCTATCGCCCCGGCATGGTCTTGTGATCGCCACCCTCCGATTCACTACCCAACCCAAATATTCACCATGCCATCAAGCCGCGCGTCCGGTGCGGTATGCCAAAAAACCAAACGCGACACAAAAGTCGGACCCAACACCAGCCGATAACAATCGTATGGGGAAACGCCGCCTCCGACACTTTGCCTGCCTGGGTTTCATGGTCGCCTTGCTATCGCTATGCCAGGGCTGTGCCGTGGTCGGCGCTGCTGGGTTAATCATTGATGTGGCCAAGCTGGGCGTGGAGACCGCCACCGCAGGCGTCAAGATCACAGCCGGGGCGGCCAAGCTCACCTTCGACGCCGCTGGTGCGGTCATCGGTGCAAATAAAAAAGATGATCTGCATGATGGCGATGATGAAAATAATGTCGACGGCAAAGATAAAGACAAAGGCAAAGGCAACAATCAAATCGCCAACGCCACTCAAGATTAGGCGCGTTCGTCCTAACTTTCATCCAAACTAATACTGATTCACCTTGCGAATCGCGGCACAGTTCAAATCCGCCGACGCCAGGATCGTCGCGATGCGTTGCCCCGTCTGACCATCGCCATACGGATGCCGCATGCGCCGTAAATCCAATGCCCGCGCCCGAACCACCGCTGCGCGAACCGACGCGGTGCCATAATCACAATCCACCACGTTGCCCGGCTTCTCGCGACCGGCTTGTCGCGAGCCGATGTTCACCACGGGCACACGCAACGCAGCCGCTTCAATCAAACCTGTGGATGAATTGCCCACCATCACATGCGTGCCCGCTAACAATGATAGAAAACGCTCGTGGGGCAAATGTTCGACCGGCGCGATGCGACGCTCACGCAAGGCCGCGCGAATACCTGCCGACCCTGGATCACCATTGGGCGCCATCACAATGCGCCGCGTGCTTTGGGTCGCGGCCAAGGTTGCCAACATCCATTTTTTTTCTTCCGCATCACGGCCGCCGATCGGATGTTGCATGACCAAAACATCCGGCGCATCAGGGTCCGCAGCCCCGGGCGTGATATGCGACGTGGTATCGATTGCAGGCGAACCCACCACATGCACCTGCGCAGGATCTTCACCCATGCGAATCAAACGCTTCGCGCTGGATTTGGTCGCTGGAAAATGCAGGTGGGCCAACTTGCTGATCGCGTGCCGCATCGCTTCATCGGCCACACCCTCCGCGCGATCGCCACCGTGAATGTGCGCCAGTAACACGCCTCCCACGCTCGCCGCCAACGCACCGGCCAACGCTTCAATACGATCGCCCAGCACCACCACCACGTCTGGCTTATTCGCGACCAATGTTTCACCCAGCCCGATCACCCCGCGACCCAGCGCGGCCACATCGGCTGACCGCCCCACGTCCGACATGTTTTGCATCGGCACGCGGTCAAGAATTTCAAAACCCGCCGCTTCAATATCGTGATCCGTCCGACGTGTCAGATGCGTACCCGTCACCACCACCTGCAAATGCAAACGCGCATGACCCCCAATCGCACGCATCACCGGCTCCAACAAGCCGAACTCCGCCCGCGTCCCCGTGATCACTGCAATACGTCGCTTTTTCATAAATCATTTCACCCTACCCCCCACCCCCCCCACATGCCCCCGCATGGCCCCCGCATGTCTGCCCCCCCACGTATCCTCTCTCTACCTGCTTTGTTTTCCTCTCGTGCAAACATGGATCACACGCCACTCAACAGGCTTGTCGCCATCGTTAAATCGATCGGGGCATCCACATCCACCACCTCGCCCTCCCGTGTTTCAATCGCGCGGCGATCCATACCTAAAAACGCATGCGGGTGTGCTGGGTCTTCCTGAAACAAACTCGCTCGCGTCACCGCAATAATTCCACCATCCAACATATATACCGGCGGCAAATCCTGTCGGCGGTACACTTCGTTTTCCTCATAGGCCACCAATCGATCGCCTTCGAGTTTCTTCATCCAATACGGATGCATCTTGCCCACGCGATACACGCTCTGCACACTATCCGCACCGGTCTGGGCCAACTTCGCCAGCGCCCGATCCGTCAGATCGTGTGGACGCAGCGGCACATTGCCATACAAAATCGCCACATGCGACACAAGCTCGCCATGCTCCGCCTCCCATTGCAACACGGTAAATCGCGCCGCCGCATCCACGGTTGCTGAATCGTTCGACACGTCTTCACCACGCTCCACAATCGCCACCCCCATCGATCGGGCCACATCTAAAATTTCCTGGCCATCCGAACTCACCACCACATGGTCGACCAGCGTACTGCCCATCGCATGTTCAATCGACCAACCCACCAATGGGCGATCATGCAATAACGCCACGTTTTTACCGGGAAAACCTTTGCTGCCACCACGGGCCAACACCACTGCCAAACGCACGCCTGTTTCTTTCATCGCTTGTTACTCCCTGGTCGCGCATCACGGCCGATGCCATTGCTCGCAACCGGTACAGATCGACAGTTCATCAAACCGCCCCGCCTGATGCGCTTCGCGCAATGCGCGCATGTTTTGCCAGACATCCGCCACCGTTTGTAATTTCACATCGCCTGCTGGCGCATGACCATGCCAATCCTGATCGCAACGCGCCACCACCCCGTCACTGTGAATCGTCATGCGCTGCGATAATTGTCGACACCCACGCCGTAACGGCGGAGCCATCGACACCGGCCCCAACGCAGGCATCACCCCCCCACATTCCCCCCCGCTTTCCGCCTGGCTTGCTGTGTCTATCCTGTCGTCCGTATTGCCTGCGCTAATCCCGCATGACACAACCGCTCCAACACGCCCGGTCACACATCGCCCCGGCGTTGCTGGATCAATCATCGCATGACCTAGGAAATGCACCCATCGGTCATAGAAAAATTCCATGTCCGCCAACGTTTGTTCAGTTTTAATCAGTCGCGGTACCAGCCACGGCAAACCCGTCCGCGTCGGCTCGATATCGCTGCGACGATTGCGCTCGTTGATCAGGAATTCCATGTTGGCGATCACATGTGCCGTAAAATCATCACGCCCCATCACCGCCTCGTAGGTCCCTTCCGTGTCCGCGTTCAATCGCACGGACAGCAGATCGATCGGCAAATCCAACAGCGCCGCAATCGTCTGGCGATCGCAACGCAAATCCGTTTCTATTCCAATCGCAAACACACCCGCATCGACCGCCGCCTGCACCATCGCTTGCCAATCCGGATGCAACAGCGCATCGCCAAGCCCACCCAGCATCACCGTCACATCGGATTCCGCTTCCGCAATCTCACCCACCACACGTTTGAATAGATCGACATCCATCGCCCCGCGGTCGAATGCGGTGTAATGTTGTGGCGTAATCGGGCCATCCACATCACGCTGCGGCGTTAATTCAATCGTGACATGACGCGGCATAGCCCGCATAGCACGCATGCCCCCGTTGGCACGCGCAGCACCCGATTGAACCGCCTCGGCTTCACCCGAGACAAAACTTTCACCAGCTTCAACAGCTTCAATAGATGCAACTGCAGCCACCACCGCCATCGCATCGGTCGGGCCGGTCATGTTGAGATGCTCCATCATCGCCTGCATCCGCGCCACCGATTCGTTGGTGTCGTACACAAACCGATGCGGCAAATTTCGCACCTCATGCGGGATCGCGGCGCACACATCTTTGCCAATCGGATCACCCTGCGGACAACGCGGCGAATACCCCAGCAATAATCCGATCGTCCCTTCCGATTCCGCCAACTCGCGCAGCAGCGTCACCGTCATCGCCAATCCCGCCAATCCCGGCGGGGCCTGGCTGAAGGTCAGCTTCAATTGCTCCGGCTCCTGCATGTGGATCGCTAACACATCGCTTGAAATTTTTGGGTCATGCATCGGCCAATCTGCGCCGAGCAGCACCAATGATTCAATCCCCAACTGATCCGCCGCCTCTACCAGTGCCCGGGCAAATAGCAATTCGTCGTAGCATGTCGCTCCCCCCAACCCGCCGCGCCACGCGCTTAGCGCCCATTTGCGTGAGGCCTGTCGACTGCGACGCGAGGGATCGCTGCATGTGGCTGACACGCACGTCACATTCGTTTGATCCACATCACCCAACAGCCCGCGAATGTCGTCCGCGTCATCAGCCGGTTCATGCACCAAGACCACACGGGACACGCCTGCCACCTGCTGCGCTCGGGCTACCGCATGGGCCAGCACTGTTTTACCCGCTAACATTTCACCCACACGCGAGGGCAAACCCACCCCACCCACACGCAAATTCACCGGCATCATCACCGCCACATCGCGCTGCGTCATGCCGGCACCTTCTTCCTTTTACCTTCCCCAACTTCGCCCGCTTTTTTTCCCACACCCACCACGATTTCTGCGGAACCTACCCCGACTTCGCGTTTGTTGTTCGCGCCTGTCGCCGGGTCACCTGACAAAAACCCATCTGTTTTTGCAATCGATTTATCAAAAATCCCCAACGCTTCGATCGCAGCCTGTTCCATGATTTGCACGTTGTCCAGATCACGCTGCAACTGCGCGGCCTGGCGTTCGTATTGATCGCCCGTTTGATGCTGGATCGCGCGATCCGCTCGCGCTCGCCGAAATGTGCCCAGGCAATTCAACTGATTGATCAGGTCGTAGCAATGTTGATGGCGTGTCACTTCTTTTTGCTGCACACGCAATTTATCGAATAGCTTCTCCATCGCTTTTTTATCGCGTTGCGACTTGAGCATTTTTTCCAGAATCGGCACCGTCCGCACAGCCACCAATCGCAGCGCTTCGGAATCATCACGCAGTTGTTTCAATCGATCGCGCGTCATCTGCAATCGCTGGCGATCCAACGCCATCTCCGGCATCGGCAATTGGGGCGCGGGCTGCGTCGCATGTTTGGCCAACGCTTCGGCCAACGTGATCTGCGTTGTGTGCGCTTTGCTCAATCCGCCCTCGGTCGCATCCAACACAGGCTGACCCTTGGCTTCGGCGGTGGCGAAATCTCGCTCGAACTGTTTCAGGTACGTCATCATCTGTTCATCGCTGAACACAGGACGCCCATGAATGTCTTCATGACGCTGCAAATGCACGCGATGACGAACGATCCGTTGCCATTCCATCATCTCGACCGTGTTAAACGGATTCAGCTCATTGGCCCACACGTCATGAATCGCCGTCCCCGGGCAGTAATACAACCCATCCGAAAACGCCAAATCCTGTCCCGTCAAAATAATCGGAGCGCATCCCAGATGCTGGGCCAGATAGAACGACAGATGCGCGACCGTGGCCCCATAGGGAATCGGAATAATGTCCGGCCCATCTTCGCCCATCACATCTTGCAAATAAATGCTATTGGTCACCCGGATCGGTCCGGGAAATTTATCCAAAATCGACGGATGGGCCAACGGTTGAGCAACCAACGTTACATCAGGCAACGCTGGCAAGTCTTCATAAAACCGGCTGCTGATTTCCGAATAATCCAACGCGGTGACAAAATCCGGACGAATCCCGCGCTGTAACAATGGTTTCAATGTCGTTTGCGCGGTGATCACAATCACATTGCGACGCACTGCGGGATCGCGTAGCAGATCGATATTTTTCGCCAGGCTGGGCCCCGCACCAACGCACACCGCTGGACATCCCTTGGCAGCCCCGTGTAAATCATTCGTGTTCGCCCCTGCGGCAAAGCGCGGCGCGTTAATCGTCAAGTTCGCATACGTGCGCGCTGAATTCACCAACGCGGTGGCGACATGCGTGCGGGCAAAGGCCAACAATTCTGCCACCATCGCTCCGAATGTCTGGCACGCCTGCCCATCGCATCGCTGCGTCGGCGGATGATTCACCAACACCATCCCTTGCGTGATGTGACTGTTCCACGGCTCAACCCGCGATAGCAATTCCGCTCGATCCACCTCGCGGTCAGCCAGAATGTACAACGAATTCCCCAGCCAGGACGTGTGATCGATCCGTTCGAACACCGCTCGCAACATCCCTGCGTCGGGCTCAAACACGATCACCACCGTCTGTTGTTTCGTGCCGATGCGCTTGACCAAATCCAGCATCGTATAGCCCAGCCCCAACCCAATGAGCGCGATTCCCCCATGCTTGGTCAGGTCAACCGACTTCAATAACTGTTCGGATTCCTTAGCCGGGTCGTAGCGACTGGCCAACTGCAACATCTTGCCGTTCCCCTCGGGCATGGGGATCGACGCGGTCAGCAAACCCGTTTTCGCTTCCTGCCATGTTAAATCCGCAGGCGTCGCATCAGCGATGCGCTGTGCCAGTTCCGGCTGACTGACCCGTAAACGTTCTAAATTGGACTCAAGCAACGCGCACACGATCTTATTATCGGTCGCACGTTGCGAATCGCTTGATAATGCGCACGACGAGAACGCGAGCTCGCGGATCGGATTGGCTACATTAAATAGATGGGCTATATAGTTGCCCTACACTTCCACACCCGCAACCGAGCGCTCCGATGTAGCGACGCCGTGACGGATGGGACGATGGGGTGACGTGATGAAGCAGCGAGGCATTTAAAGCGGTAAAGCCGTCACGCGCAACGTGATCAATCCTCGCGGCAACGATATCCCACCCCGCGTACCGCTTCGATCAGATCCGAACGCTGGCCCAGTTTGCGACGCAGGTGCAGGATCTGCACATCCACGCTGCGATCGGTGACAGCCACGTGGTCGCCATGGATCGACACGATGATCTGCTGGCGGGTGAACACACGTCCGGGCTTGCGGGCCAACAATGTGATCAGACGAAATTCCGTGGCGGTCAATTCAATCGGCTCGCCATCCAGTCGTGTTTCATGCCGATCTGGACGGATCACCAATGGGCCGACCTGAATCGGGCGAGCATCATCCTCATCCGAATCATGGGCCGACTTCTGCCGTTGATGCCGACGCAATACCGCCTTGACGCGAGCCAACATCGTCCGCGTGGCGAACGGCTTGCTCATGTAATCGTCAGCGCCGATCTCCAGACCGGCCACGATATCCGCTTCCTCGCCTCGGGCTGTCAACATGATCACGGGAATCGTTGACGTCTCCGGATTGCTTTTCAACCGCCGACACACATCCATCCCGTCAATCCCAGGCAACATCAAATCCAATAACACCAGGTCAGGCGGATTCGAATCCACCTGTTCGAGCGCGTGCTCTCCTCGACCGCAACAGGTCACGCGATATCCTTCACGTGTCAGGGTGTGGCTCAGCAGTTCCTGAATATCCAGTTCATCCTCAACCACCAGCACTGACCCGCGCGAATGGGATGAACCGTGATCGATGACTGCGTCGCGACTCGATTCAGAACGAGCGATCGCGCTCTGCGGCCGCTTGGCGCCGGAAGCTCGTTCAGCCGAGCGCGTGGCGGTCGCCATTCGTCGAGTCAGCCATGTCGTTTCGCCTGCCATAGACCACTACCTTTGCGTCAGGGTAAAACCCAATTCGGGTAAAAATCAATTCGTTGACGAAAAGGTATCGCCCGATTGTTAGTAATCGGTGTTGGCCACGTCAGATCATCGTTAGCAATAAAACAGGAAAAAACCTGCGTTTTTACGGCCCAACACCGAATATTGGCGATGAACCCATTGGTAGACTGGTAAAATATGCGGCTGGCTTGTTATCGCGTTGTGCGAAACATGACCATCATGGCCATCACGGCCACCATGGCCTCCGTTGTCACCACAATCATCACCAGTCACCAGTCACCAGTCGCCTAGCATTGATCAGCCCAAGCCCCCTTACGCAACCAGCACCATCTATGAAAACCCAACCTGCAAAACCATCAGGCAAACGCGCCGCCAAATCACCCCATGAATTTCTCAACCGAGAATTGTCGTGGTTGGAGTTTAATCGCCGAGTGCTGCACGAGGCCATCGATCCGCGCACGCCGTTGCTCGAACGTGTGACGTTCCTGGGAATTTTCACATCGAACCTCGATGAGTTTTTCATGAAGCGCGTGGGTGGATTAAAGCGTCAAATCCTGGCTGGAATCGTGTCGCGCACCCCCGATGGTATGACGCCGACACAACAGTTGGTCGCCATACGCAAGGCCGTCGCTGCCATGCTCGAAACCCAGGCGTTGGCTTACACCGATTCGATTCGACCTGAACTGGCCAAGCACAACATCCACCTCTTGCACTGGGCTCAACTGACCGACGATGAAAAAAAGCTGGGCGAAAAATATTTCCAAACGAACTTGTTTCCCGTCCTGACCCCATTGGCCGTGGACCCGGGCCATCCGTTTCCATTCATGAGCAACCTGTCGCTGTCGCTGGGTGTCACCCTGCGCATGCCTGATGGTGACGAGCGATTGTTCGCTCGGATCAAGGTGCCCGAAACTTTGCCCAACTGGGTGCAACTCAATTCGCCCGCGTCTGATCATGTCGAAGGCGACGCCGAGGTGGACCCTGCGTTTCGTTTTATTAGCCTGCACGACCTGATTCGTCATAACCTCGACGATCTGTTTCCGAACATGGTCGTCGAAGATGTCATGCCGTTTCGCATCACGCGCAACGCGGACATCGATCGCGATGAGGAGGACGCCGAGGACTTGCTGGACATGATCGAGCAGGAACTGCGTCAGCGACGTTTTGCCAAGGTGGTGCGACTGGAAACGGGCCCCGATCCGGACCCGTGGATGTTGCGATTCCTGATGGACGAATTGGAACTGACCAGCGAAGACGTGTACGAAATGCGTTCAGAACTGGACTACACCGATCTGGGTGCGGTGTCGAAATTAAAATTACCGCAGCATAAATTCGAACCGTGGACGCCGATGACGCCTGCGTCGTTATCCGATGAAGACGCTGATATTTTCGGGATTATTCGACGTGGCGATGTGATGCTGCACCATCCCTATGAAAGTTTTTCCGCCAGCGTGGAGCGATTCATTCGCGCCGCAGCGACCGACCCTAAGGTGGTCGCCATCAAGATGACCATGTATCGCACTGGCGACAACAGCCCGCTGATTCGCACGTTGATCGAAGCGGCGGAACGCGGCAAACAAGTGGTGGTGCTGGTGGAATTGAAAGCACGTTTCGATGAACAGCGCAACGTGCTGGTGGCCCAGGCGCTCGAACGGGCTGGCGTGCATGTCGTGTACGGCGTGGTCGGTTTGAAAACGCACACCAAAACCACACTCGTCATCCGACAGGAAGCCGACGGCCTGCGCAGCTATGCCCACATCGGCACAGGCAATTACAACGTCACCACCGCGCGGCTGTACACCGACCTGGGCATCATGACCACCGACAAGGATCTCACCGACGATCTGATCGAACTGTTTCATTATCTGACCGGCCGCAGCCTGAAGCGCGATTACAAAAAATTACTGGTCGCGCCGGTGAACATGAAAACGCGTTTTGATGAAATGATCGAACGCGAGATCGACCACCACAAAGCGGGCCGACCCGCGCGCATCGTGGCGAAAATGAATTCACTGGAACATCGCGACATCTGTCGGCTGTTGTACAAAGCTTCGCAAGCAGGCGTGCCGATTGATCTGATCGTGCGTGGGTTCTGTTGCTTGCGGCCCGGCGTGCCTGGGATGAGTGAAAACATTCGCGTGGTTTCCGTCATCGGGCGGTTCCTGGAACATTCACGGATTTTCTTTTTCCAGAACGGCCAAAGCGAGCCGGCCGACGGCGAATATTACATCGGGTCCGCCGACTGGATGTATCGCAACCTGCACGCGCGCGTCGAAGCCATCGCACCGGTGCTCGATCGACATTGGCGACAACACTGCTGGGAAATCCTCGAATTCCTGTTACACGACCGCCGACAGGCATGGGATATGCAATCGGATGGCACCTACATCCAGCGCCAAACCCCCGCCGAATCAGACACCAAAGCCGACGACTCACCCTCGGCCACGCTTGGCACGCACCAGGCCCTGATGAACCTCACCCGATCACGGCTGCGCGTGGATTGATTCACTGACAATGACTAACGCATCCCAACCCCACGTTTAGTGGGAGACGCGCCAGCGTCCCGCGTTTTGCCATCGCACACGCAATCATGGGCGGCTGCGACGCTCCCGCTAAACGCCAAACTTGGAGTTGGTACGCGCTAACGCAGACGTTCAACCAATTCGGCAACCAGGCGATCGATTTCCTTGAGCGGGTCATAGGCTTCGGTCGGCGGCACATCATTGACCAGCCAATATTCGATGCGATCGGCCCATGCGGGGAAACGTTCGAGCATCATAGGTCGATGTTCTTCGAGTTTGAGCGCGATCACTTTTAGCGAATGTTCAAAATCCGCAGGCATGACATCCATTGGCATGCGGTGCAAAGTGGGCCAAGTGGATCGAGTGGATCGGATGGACATGCCGGGCAAATCAAATGTGCTCAACCGCGACAGGGCATCGGGCGAGATGGGCCCCTTGTTAAATTTCTGGGCAAAATCCACACGCAAACCGCGCGACGCCGCGCGATGGGGTAACCCCGCACGCGTGGCCAACATATCGAAACGCACCTCCGCGTATCGGCTGCGGTAATAGTTGCCGGTGCATAGAAACAAAATTCGTGTCATGGTTTTTCCAAAGCGCAATGCGAATAAAGCGAATGCCGAGAAGCCTTGCGTGACAGTGTAGCGTGTGGCCAACCCCCGAGATATCCGAACATGCCCCCGGCATTCACCAGGGGTTAGTATGACTCTAAGCGTGTGCTTTTATCGTCATTCGTATTTGCATGATGCTCATCCCGCTTAAAACTCGCACGTCACGGTCTCGCATGAAGAAAAGGGTTGACACGGATATCTGGGGCCAGTATATTTAACCTTATGGTTAAGTATTCTCCCGAATCGATGAATCGCACGTTCGCTGCACTGGCAGACCCCACGCGCCGAGCGATTGTGGCTCGACTGGCACAAGGCGATTGCTCAGTCAACGACCTGGCGGAGCCATTCATGGATGCGATTTCACTGCCAGCAGTGAGCAAGCACCTGCGCGTGTTAGAACGGGCAGGCCTACTCAGCCAGGAACAGGACGGCCGAGTGCGACGATGTCATCTCGAACCCGAACCCTTGCGGCAAGTGTCGGGCTGGGTGGAAAGCTACCAGCGATTCTGGTCACACCAGCTCGACGCATTGGCTGACTATCTGGAAAACGATACCAAACCCAAAACTCCCCCCAAAAAACGAAAGGCATAAGTTCATGACCACCTCCCAATCACACAATTTACCCACTGATTCCGTGCGCGTGCATAAACTGATCCGTGCTCCGATTGCCAAAGTGTACGACGCGTGGATGCAACCCGAACTACGCAAACAATGGTGGGCAGGCGATCCGAGCATGACCTGCACCATGTGCGAAATCGACGTACAGGTTGGCGGATCGTATCGCATCAACATGGTCAAGGGCGACGACGAATACGTGGCCGTTGGGGAAATTCTCGAACTCGACCCACCACGCAAGATGGTGTTTTCGTGGACATGGGAAGGCTCGCCACTGGGAGAAAATTCTGTGGTGACGGTCGATCTGATCGAATGCGAATTCGAAGGCAACCCCGCAACTGAAGTGGTGCTAACACACGATCGTCTCGATTCGCCGATGGCTCGTTCTGAACACAACAGCGGCTGGGCTGGTTGCATGCGCTCGTTGGGTTTCTATTTTCATGGCCAACAAAACACCACCTGCTAACTCCCCCCCCCCCACATTTCCCCCCCCCACACTACCCCACGCCCCCCGACTAATCCCCCACTACTCCCACGGCCCCACGTTTTCCATTCGTTTTTCCAAGCGTCAGCTCGGTCCAATCATAAACTTCCTATAACTCCCGTTCGCTTCCTGCTCCACCTTTACCACAGCGCTACGACAACGCAGGAAAAACGTGGAGGGCGAGGTGGGGGGTGAGGTGGGTGGGGGGAAAAGCGGGTGGGGGGTGGGGGGTGCGCGCGTTGTGGGCAGGGGGTTGATTATGTCGTGATGAATTGCCCAATCGCGCAACAGTGCTTGGCGACAATGGGCATGCGAATGTAACCAATCGTGACAATCCAAGTGATAGTCTGGGTATTTTACGGAGCGTGCGCCGCTGTTTTTTGTTGAAAAAACGCTTCAAACGTAGACTTGCGCAAAACTAAATTGAAATGAAACCTGTGGCCCTGGCGATCTGGCATGATTCTTGCCATGGGTATGGTGGCGATCTCACGGTGAGATTGGCCAACCCAAACCAGTGGGACCAGCGGGACCTGTGGAACAAGTGGGGTCAAGGAAATGTCGAGTGCGTGTGGCGGGGTGTCGCGATGCAATGTCGAGGCAACCAACCGGCTAACAAGAGTCACGGTTTCTGTGAGACATCACAGCCCCCCCACTTACCCCCCACCTACCCCCCACCTACCCCCCGCTCCCCTTGTCCCTAATCCCTCTTTACATCGCCCAACGAACCGGGCACCTCGGCATCACACAGGATCCGAACCATGACCACGAACGCATCATCTTCAAAAACACCACACATGATCGATACACTCGACACACTCAACCAACACGACAGGAATAACGATATGAGCCACAACAACAACAACAACAACAACACGCTGGAAATCACGGCCAACGATATGGCCAACGCTGACACCATTGATCTACCCACGAGCCAACCCGTCGGTGATCGGCCGATCTATTACACCTTGATCGCTGGTGCGATCGGCAGTGTGGCGACCACGCTGATCGAGTACCAGATGCTCAGCGAAGTCATCACGTTCGGCAAAGCCGCCTACGACGGCGTGATCATCGGATCACTGATCGCGATGGTCGGCTTGTTCGCTGTGGGCATCGGCAACGCCTTGCGAAAAACAGTACGCACGCGCCGCAATCCATTGGCCGGCCCAGCCACAGCCTCGAACAATCAGCCCATGCCCACGGAACAAACTGAAGGCCGAGCGACGCTGGCGTTTGAATAAAACCGCCCGCGCGTTATCCATTCATCAAGCCAGGCAAGTCAGGCATGCCAATCATGCGCCCGCCAACCAGCCAATGCGGTTCATGCATGACTTCCCGTTAGCCGACGCCCTTGGGCGGCGCGTCACCGTCAATAAACCCTTGGCACCCGCGCTGTCCAAAGGCGATGGCTAACGCACGGGTTCTTCGCTGGCGTTTGAATAAAACCGCACTTGGCCCCGCCCGGCCCCAATCCCCAAACCCTGCGCCGAAACCCGACGCGGGGTCTTTTTCGTGCGATTTATGGGTTTTTATGGGATGCTTGTAACCTGTGGTTTGGAAATAGCCGAGGTATTCGCTACCTTACCTTGCTCGTTCATTGGGATATCCCTCAGCACGATCGGCGTGCCCGGGCCCAAACCCAACCCTACATACCCCCTACACCCAACCCCCTACGGAGCTAATCCAAACCATGGCCGAACAGAAAGCCACCAATATTGTCTGGCACGAAGGTGAAGTCACCGCCGAAGAACGCAAAGCCAACATGGGCCAAACCGGCGCCACCCTGTGGATGACCGGGCTGTCAGGCTCGGGTAAATCCACCGTCGCCGTCGCACTCGAACAAGTCTTGCTCCAACGCGGCAAACATGCCTACCGTCTCGACGGCGACAACATCCGTCACGGCCTCAATAAAAACCTCGGCTTCTCCCCGGAAGATCGTGACGAAAACATTCGTCGCATCGGTGAAGTCACCAAGCTCTTTGCCGACGCTGGCGTGATCAGTATCTGTTCGTTCATCAGCCCCTACAAAGAAGCCCGCGAAATGGTGCGCAAGTTGCACGACGACGGCGGCCAGGTATTCATGGAAGTCCACGTGAACTGCCCACTCGATGAAGCGGAAAAACGTGACCCCAAAGGCCTGTACAAAAAAGCCCGCGCAGGCGAGATCAAAGGTTTCACCGGCATCGACGCTCCGTTCGAAGCCCCCGAATCACCCGAAGTCGAACTGCGCACCGATCAACTGTCGATCGAACAGAGCGTGGAAAAATTGCTCGACGCCCTGGCCAGCAAAGGCATCATCTGATCGCCCTCGAATAAAAACTACAATTAAATCCATCAAACCCACGTCGTATCACGGCGTGGGTTTTTTATTGGGTGACGCGTTTTTATTGGCGCGCACGTTACTGTTCGGTCTTGCGGGGGAAATGTGGGGGGGGGGTTAGGTGGGTGAAGAAGAAGTGGTTGAGTTCACCGCGGTATTGCAGGACATAGGTATCGGGCAGTCGCGGGGTTTGTCGGACGGTGATGATGTCCTGCGGGCCGAGCCGGTAGCGCATGACCGAGCGAAACACACTGCGAGCGGGCACTGCCACACTGATGAGCAGCAACCCGATCAGGAACAGTCGCGCCGAGCGCAACCCGTCGGGCCGACACGCCGAGCGCCAGACCAACACGCGCATGACCAGCAAGGCCGGCATGGACACGCGCATGGCAAAGTCGTTGTATCGCCCCATGCTGTACAGCGGAATCACCGCGAGCAACAACGCAATCACGGCGAGCCAACCCCATTCGCTGCGGTGCGGTTTTTTTCGAGTGCTATCAAGCCACCACGCGGCCCCGACGAACAAACCACATTCGAATAACCACAGCGCGATCAGTCGCAACGGCAGATGGCCCTGGTCATGCGTCTGCCAGATCCAGCCGCGCATGCCGTTGAGTTGTTGGTTGCTGTCGAAATAGATACCCGCCAGTAGCAACAGTATTGGGCCTGCCACTAGATTCGACCAACCCACAACGCCCCCCCACGTCCCCCCGCTATGGCCTGCCCGCCCCACCCGACATCGCCATGCTCCGTACAACCACAACGGCAGCAACCCGAGGATGGCGAAGGGCGACCATAAGGCGCACAGCGCGGCGATGTAGCCGGTGTCGCGCAAATTGCGCATGCGTTCGATGCGATCGAAAATGACAAACGTGGCGAGCCAGTTCGACAGCGCGTGTTGCGGCGACCAGACGAGATTGAACATGTTGGACGCGTAGGTGAAACCCTCAGCCCACCAGTCGCCGAAGCTGCTGCGCACGCCGAGCAGGTCGTTGAGAATGGGATGCCCCAGCGCACCGAGTCCGCCGATCCATACGAATACCAACGCGCTGGTCACCGGCCGCTTGCCCACCAGATGGGCGAACCATAGCAAGGCCAACAACACACCGTTGGCCGTCCACAGGAACATCGCCCCATGTGCGACATACCACCCGGTCGATACGCTCGTGAATGTGGCCGTGATTTTCCCGATCGCCGCGGGCGGCAAATACCACGCGGTGTAATACATCAAGCCTGCGGGCGAACCATCGGGCGGAAATGCCTGATAGATGATGGGCCAATCCATTTCGATCAGGTCGCGCATCACCGCGTTGTGTTTGTAATAGTCCTCGCGTTGGAACCCGACATAGCCGACGCCGGATTGCGCCATCCATGCCAGGGCGATCACTGCCAGTATCGCGATCTGTTTCCACGACAACAATAACCAACCCATTTCATCGGGCATGCGTCGAGCGCGTCGGATCATCCCAACCACTGGCAATATCACCGCAGCGCACACCCCCATCGCCACGTACCAGCGCAACATCCCCACCGCGAAGATCGCCCAAGGCAACGCTAAAAACGCCACCGTAACGAGCGATAACCATGCCATCAAAATGCCGCGACGCGCGCTGTTCATGGGTACTATGTCGGCTGGTTTCGGTTACCGCCTTGTCGGAATATAAAAACCGGGCCTGATTATCAGACGAACGATGACGCACGGCGTCGTTTCGATCTAATGCCAACCTCGTTTAGAACTCGTACGTTATACCAATCCCGTTTAATACTCGCGCGTTAGCCGCCGCCCTTGGGCGGCGCGAAACACCGGTGATATCCCTACCATCGCGCCGCCCAAGGGCGGCGGCTAACCGGAAATCACGCGCGAGTTTTTACGGAATGAATATAAACACGATCACGACAAAATCACCGCAACCACAACCACAACCACAATCACAATCACTAACCACAACAGTCACAACAACGCGACCGGATCAACATCCACAGCCGTATGCGCATCGGACTGCAAAACTTTTGCATTGCGTAATTCGGTCAACAATCGCTGCAACATGGCCGCCGCAGTTTCGTTAACCTGTTCGCCGGGCACCGCCAACATCTCAATCTGATGACGATGAAACCCCGCGACGCGCGCGACCGGGCATGGCATTGGTCCTTTGATGCGCACCGGATGCCCCAGCGCCTCATTGAAATGCGTGATATGCCCAGCCAGATCCGCGATGCGCTTCACCACAGCCACCGGATCTTCATCACGACAAACAATGCGAGCCAATCGACCGATCGGCGGCAGCCCCACCTGTTCGCGCAATGCAATTTCACGTGTCGCAAAACCTTCATAATCATGCGCTGCCGCCAATGTGATCGCCGGATCGTCAGGATTAAACGTCTGCACAATCACGCGGCCCAAACCATCATGGTCATCATTACCCGCACTGCGCCCGCTTCGCCCGGACACCTGGGCAATCAACCCAAACGTGCGCTCAGCCGCACGAAAATCCGGCATGTGCAACGCCGTGTCCGCACTGATCACGCCGACCAAACCGACATTGGGAAAATCCAATCCCTTGGCAATCATCTGTGTGCCGCACAACACATCAATTTCGCCTCGGCCAAAGCGCGCGAGCATCGTGTCGTAATCCTGGCTGGTGCACATGACATCCGAATCCATACGCTCCACATTCAGGCCCGGGAATTTTCGGTTAAGTTCCTCTTCAACGCGCTGCACGCCCAGCCCGAACACCGTAATTTTTTTGCCGCACTGTGGGCACAACTTCGGCAACAGCTGCTCCGCATTACAGTGATGACACCGCGTTAACCCGCCGGTGGGCAGTTGTGTGTTTTTGTGATAGACCATGGTGACATCGCAATACGAACAGCCATGCATCCAACCGCAATTGTGATCGGGGCAAGCGATGTAATTGGCATAGCCGCGCCGGTTTAAAAACAGCAACGCCTGACGTTTGGTTTTGGCGATGTAATCCAGTTCATGTTCCAGCCGCGTGCTGATCAGATGAATCCCTCGTCGCGCTTTGCGCTCAGCCTGCAAATCAATCACGGTGATTTTCGGCAATGACATGCCGGGCACACGATTCGGCATCGGTTGCAGATGATAACTGTGGCGCACGGTGGCGTTGTAATAGGATTCCAGACTGGGCGTGGCCGAACCGAGTACGACCGAAACACCCAGCGATTGCGCGCGTTTGATAGCGACATCGCGGGCATGATAGCGCGGCAACTGGTCCTGTTTGTAGGACGATTCGTGTTCCTCGTCGACGATCAGCAATTGCAAGTTGGCTAGCGGCGCGAATACCGCTGAGCGGGCACCGACAACCACATGAGCATCGCCATGACGAATGCGTCGCCATTGTTCATGACGTTGGGCAGAGGTCAATCCCGAATGCAACAGCGCCACGCGTCCAGCACCAAACCGGGCCATGAACCGCGACACGGTCTGGGGGGTTAATGCAATTTCAGGAACAAGCACGATGGCGCCAGCGGGTTGGGCATGGTTGTCGTCGCGGGCCAACATGGATTCGATCAGTTGCAGGTAGACCTCGGTTTTGCCGCTGCCGGTGACGCCGTGCAACAGGTGGACGCCAAAACCTTTTTGCGCCTTCGATTCGATGGCGCGAATGACGCGGGTCTGATCGGGGGTTAACGTGGGGCGCTGCGCGGTCGGGGTTTGCACCGCATCAAACCCGGTGCTGGCCGTGCGGGCGCGGACCTGTTCATTGAGACGAACGGTCAAAACATTTTTCGCGATCAGACGTTTGATGGGTGTGACGGTTTTAGCGCCTGCGAGGTTGGCCAGTTCCTGTAATTCCAGCCAGGGGTCGTCGGGGTCGTCCTGCGCTTTTTTGGCCATGGCCTCGACGACGCGTTTTTGCAATGGGGTCAGTTTGGGCATCGGATCGGGCAGTGTGGCGGGTTGGCCGACCCAGGTGGCGATGTATCGGCCCGTGCCGCGCGTGACCGCCGCGGGCAAAATCGAGGCGAACACCATGCCCAGCGGACAGCAATAATACCCAGCAATCCAACGGGCCAAATCGATCAGGTCCACGGTCAGCGACACCCCATGCGGATCACGTTCGAGGATCGGTTTGATACGGCTACGCTTGGCCGCAGGGAAGTCGGACAGGTCGGTGTGATCGATGACATAACCCCAGACCGCGCGGTTTTTTCGGCCCAGGGGAACGCGCACGCGATCGCCGATGTCCAACGTCGAAAGATTTTCCGGAATGGCATAGGTCAGGCCCACCGCGACCGAATCGATGCCCTGTTCCAACGCGACATGCACGTGGCGGGTCTGGGTCTGGGTGTCGTCGTGGAACAGGTCAGGCATGGTGATGGGGACAAGCTAAACTAGTTGGATGTCAGCGAAATCGAATTCCCCCCATGATACGCCAGCGATGCAACAGTATCGCCATTTCAAACAACAGCACCCGGATTGTGTGTTGTTTTTTCGAATGGGCGATTTTTATGAGATGTTTTATGACGACGCCAAGCTCGCCAACAAGGTGCTGGGCGTCACCCTGACCCAGCGGACGGCCGGCATCCCGATGGCGGGCGTGCCGTTCCATAGCGTGGATGGTTACCTGCAGCGCATGGTCAAGGCAGGGTATCGAATCGCGGTGTGCGAACAGGTCGGCGATGCGGCGGATGCCAAGGCCGCGGGCAAAGTGATTCAACGGGATGTGGCACGACTGATCACGCCGGGGACATTGACCGACGAACACCTGTTGGAAGAGTCGCAGGAAAATTATCTGGCCGCAGTGGTGATCGATGCGGGGGAAAGTGAAGGAAAAGGCGGAGGAAAAAGCGGGGGAAAAAGTGGGAGGGCATGTGTGGCGTGGTCGGAATTGAGTACGGGGGCATTTGCGTATGCCACGTTCGGGTTGGATGAATTGAGTGATGAGTTGGCCCGAATTGGTCCGCGTGAATTGTTGTATGCGGCGGACGATCGCGGGATCCCGAAAACGCCTGAGTCGATCGATCGACTGTGCCAGGACATCGGCGCGGTAGCCTCGCCTCGGCCGGGCTGGCAGTTTCGCATGACCGAAGCCAGCGAAACCTTGTGCCAGCAATATCGCGTGGCCCGACTGACCGGGTTTGGTTTTGCCGAGGACGATCCCTGCATCGGTGCGGCCGGTGCATTGGTGACGTACCTGCGTGAAACCCAACAGACGCAGGCGGATGGGGTGATCGGACACCTGCGTGCGCCGCGACGGTTTGAACGGGCCACGGGTATGGTGATCGATCAGGCATCGCTGCGCAGTTTGGAAATCGAACGCACCACGCGCAGTGGGACGACCGAAGGTTCATTGCTCGCGGTGTTGCAAAGTGGCGCGGGGGGTGCGGGTTGTAGAACCGCGATGGGGAAACGGTTGATGCGGCAGTGGCTGTGCTATCCGCTAGCCAATCGCGAGGCCATCGAAACACGGCAGCGCGTGGTGGGTGTGATGGTGGATGACGAACGGTTTCGCGATGAATTGCGTGAACGATTGGACGAGGTGCAGGATGTGCAACGGATCGTGGGGCGCATCGCGGTGGGTCGAGCGATGCCGCGCGACCTGGTGGCACTGGGTCGCAGTGTGGGACAGGTCGTAGCCATCGGGGAATTGCTGGACCAACGGCCGTCGGTGTCAACGTATCACGATCGCGTGATGGCGGTGCGTGATGAGTTGGAAAAACTGGCGGCAAAAATCAATGCCGCATGCGTGGATAGTCCGCCGGCCCATTTGCGCGACGGCGGGTTGATTCGCGATGGGTTCGATGCCGAACTGGACGAGTCACGATCGTTGCAACGCGACAGTCATACATGGTTGGCTGAGTATCAAAAAACCCTGGCCGAACAAACCGGATTAAGCACGATCAAAATCGGGTTTAACAAAGTGTTTGGTTTTTACATCGAACTGTCTGCGGCCAACAAAGACAAAGCGCCGGATGCGTGGAGCCGTAAACAAACGCTGAAAAATGCCGAGCGATTTATCACGCCGGAATTGAAACAGTATGAAACCAAAGTATTGAATGCCGAACAACTGGCGATCGCGCGGGAACAATTATTGTTCGGCGAATTATGCGCCGCCGCAGAAGCAGCGCTCGATGCGCTGTCGGCATTTGCAGAAGTGGTGTCAGAGCTGGATGTGCTGGGCTGTTTTGCTGATCGAGCGGTGCGGCATGGATACGTGCAACCGGAACTGGTGAATGAGCCGGTGCTGTCGATCACCGCCGGTCGACATCCGGTGTTGGACGCGATGCTGGGCGATCGATTTGTGCCCAACGATGTCGGGCTGGGTGTCACGGGTGAAGCCGGGGCGTTGCAATCACTGGCATTGATCACCGGGCCGAACATGGCGGGTAAGAGTACGTACATTCGGCAAACAGCTTTGATCACATTACTCGCCCATACCGGCTCGTTTGTACCTGCGGAGAAGGCGACGGTCGGATTGTGCGATCGAATTTTTACGCGCATCGGTGCGTCGGATGAATTGCATACAGGCCAATCGACGTTCATGGTTGAGATGACAGAGACAGCCAACATCTGCCATCACGCAACGGAGCGCAGTCTGGTGATTCTGGATGAAATCGGGCGCGGCACAAGCACGTTGGATGGGTTGAGTCTGGCATGGGCGATCACGGAACATCTGGCGCAGCGCGGGTGTCGGACCTTGTTTGCGACGCACTATCACGAACTGACGCGATTGTCGGAACGATACAGCCAGGTGACGAACCTGAATGTGTCGGTGCGTGAATGGAATGATGAAGTGGTGTTTCTGCATCGAATCGTGGCGGGGGCGACGGACCGGAGCTATGGGATTCATGTGGCCAAGATCGCGGGGCTGCCGCCGGAGGTGGTGAGTCGTGCCCATGAATTGCTGGGCCAGTTGGCGGTACGCGAAGACGAGGGCGAACACCTGGCGGGGCCGACCCACACAACCAATTCGGCCACGACGACCAAGGGCACGAAAGCGGCAAAACATTCAAAGCATTCGTCGCAAGTGAAACAAGCGGCCGAGCCGATCGAGCAGTTGCCGTTGTTTGGCATGCAGGAATCGGAAGTTGAAAAAGCGATGCGCGAGTTGGATATGACAAACCTGACGCCGATGCAGGCCTTCGATTGGCTGCGTGAATGGCGAGACAAGGTGTAGGATGAATAACGGCGAGATGGGAAGAAGAATTTTTAACAATGAGTCACAGAGAAGACATTTTGTCCACAGTTTGGGGCGGATTAACGCCGGTTTTTTTGACGAGATCATGGCGGAAAGAATGGTTGTGGGAATAGCGGGAATGGGTTCGTGACTAAAGCGAAGGTTATGAAAGGGAAAGCTGGGTGGGAATGTGAGGAATACGCGGGGGATATGCGGGAGGTACGCGGGGGGTACGTGGGGGGTACGTGGGGGGGGGAAGCGGTACAATCGGTGGATGATGGCAAGTGATGCGATACATATTGAGACGGGGTTGGTCGCTGGCCCGGTGGCGGTAACGTCGATGTCTTGGCCGGGTGACTGCGGCGCGGAGTCTATCTTTGTGGGTCGCACCCGGGCGGAAACGCATGGCGAATTGGGAGCGCTGTTACGGCTGGAGTATGAGGTGTACGCCCCGATGGCGGAGAAATTGATGGATGCCATGGCGCGTGAGACGGCAGAGAAATACGATGGCCGCGCGGTGCGAATGATGCATGCGAACGGGCCGGTGGGATTGGGTGAGGCGAGCGTGGTCATTCAGGTGGCCACACCGCATCGCGGCGAAGCGTTCAGCGCATGTCGGTATCTGATCGATCGGCTCAAACATGAATTGCCGATCTGGAAACATGAAATCTGGGAGCACGGCCGAACGTTTGTAGAAGGCTGTTGTGCCCATCGTGATACGAATAGCCAAGCGAATAACAGCCCGTGTGTGAGCGACGACCACGCTCGCCGAACGGTCAGCAAAACTTCAAATACCGAAGGGATCACAACATGACAGGTGTCCGATGGCTGCGTGGGATTTACTGGATGTTATTAGGCGTGTGGCTGGGGACGATCGTGGCGATTGCGATCGCAGCGCCGACCGCATTCAAAACGATACGCGCGTATGAACCCACGGGCGTGCTGCGTGAACCGTTCCGACAGTATCCCGACCAGGCGGCGAACGTATTGGCCGGTGCGGTGGTGAACAATCTGATCAGCGGATTGACGGTGGTGCATTGGCTGTGCGCGATCGGGCTGGTGGTGATTGTGTTGGGCCAACGGTTTGTGATGCCGATTGCCGCAGCGCGTTCGCGTATGAATCATCTGCGCGAAGCATTGATCGCGCTGGCGGTGGTCATTTTGATTCTGTTTACTTTCATGCTCAGGCCGAAAATGGATACCGCGTATCAGGTGATGTATGACACGACCGCCAGCGAACAGGATCGAGCGAATGCAAGAGATCGTTTTCATGGCCTGCATCAATGGAGCGAGCGATCGCTAACAGTGACGCTGTTCGTGTTGGTGGGAGCCACCCTGTCCTCGCCGTTCGTGGTGAATCGTTCGGTGAAACTAGGCTAAGTGAGCACAAACCTGACCCGCAAATGGAACGCGCGGAACATCGTGTCGCCAGATGGGCAACCGGGGTAAAGGGCGAAAAGTGTGTGTGTGGGCGGGGGGGAGGTGGGGGGGGGGGTAGGATATGTATTCATGGATGCGGTGATCAAACGTCGAGCACAACGGGTTTACGCAAAGCTGGAGGCGATGTATCCGGATGCGCATTGTGCGCTGGATCATCGCAATGCGTTTGAATTATTGATCGCGACGATTTTGTCAGCCCAATGCACAGACGTGCGGGTGAACAAGGTGACGCCTGCACTTTTCAAAAAATATCCGAGTCCCTCCAAAATGGCAGACGCGCCGATTGATGATCTGGAAGAGCTGGTGCGCACGACGGGTTTCTATCGCAACAAAGCCAAATCGATCAAGGGCGCCAGCGAGCGCATCACAGACGTGTTCCATGGAAAAGTACCAAGCACGATGGACGAATTGTTATCGCTGCCGGGCGTGGCACGCAAAACGGCCAACGTGGTTTTAGGCAATGCGTTTGGCATTAACGAAGGCGTGGTGGTGGACACGCATGTCGGGCGATTGAGCAAGCGACTGGGATGGACGGACAACCATGCCAAGGATGCGGTGAAAATCGAACGCGATCTAGTGGAACTGTTCCCGCGCAAAAACTGGACGATGCTATCGCACCTGTTGATCTATCACGGACGGCAAGTCTGTGCCGCTCGCAATCCCAAGTGCGATGCGTGCGAACTGGTGCGCAGTTGCCCGCAGGTGGGTGTGATTGGGGATGACGAATAGATTTGTCTGCGAATGCATGGGAATGTGTTTAACGAGGAAACGAGGAATACGGGAAGGCGAAACATAAATTCCTGTGTTCCTGGCTTCCTCATTTGTTTTTTTGGGAAAAACGGGACGCTGCGCGTCGTCCGCTAAACGTGGAAGCACTGTAGCGGGATTGATGATGCGCTGAAAATTGATTCATAAAAGTACCCCCCAAAAAATACCCCCAGCAAACCGGTGGGCGGTTTGCCAGGGGCTTCGGGGGGTCTTGTTTATTCAACCCGAACAAACGGGGGTTTTGTTGATCTGCCTAATCATAGGCAGGCCGATCCGTGATTTCGCGTTTGTGTGTTTAGCTCACGGTAATTTTTTTCGGCTTGACCTCTTCACGCTTGGCGATGGTCAGGCGCAACACGCCGTCTGCCAATTTTGCATCGACCTTCTGTTCGTCGACCGTGGTGGGCAGTGCGAAGCGTCGAGCCACGCGAGTGTATCGCCGTTCGCGAATGTGATGCGATTGGCCGTTTTCATTGTCGTCCGATTCACGTTGACGCTGTGCCGAAATCTGTAGCACGCCGTTTTCTAGCGTGATCTCGATTTCATCCTTCGCATAGCCCGGCATTTCCGCATCAACGTAAAACGCATCTTTGTCTTCGCGTATGTCGACCGGATAGGCCGCAGTCAATTCGGTCGTATCGCTGTTGATCGCTCGGCCAAACCATTGATCAATCTCATCGCTGAGTAGATCGAGTGGACTGTTCCACGCGTAGGAATTCGGATGGCTGTTCGCAGGACGACGTCGTAAAGTGACAGGTAACATGGCAAACCTCCTTCTGAAAATAAAAACCGATTGTTCCAAATAAAACGCTTGTTGCGTTTGGCCCGTAACCATACGCGGGCCGTTGTATCTGTCGCAATCGCCGTGCCAAATCTCCGAAAAAATCCGCGTATTTTCTAATTTCCACATTCACATTCAATTACCCACAGCACCGCCTCTAAAAAAACGATTCAGAACCCCAAGGGAAATGTGGAGAGGAGGTGGAGGTAGGCGAGGGGAGGCGGGTGGGGTGGGAGGGGGGAATGTGGGGGGGGGGTGGGGGGGTGTCGGAATGGCAGATTTGCTCTTTTGGGGTGCAACACTGACAATTTCGCCATGCCGTATCAGATCGCCATTGTCGGACCCACCGGTTACACAGGCTATTTTCTGTTGGATTGGTTGCTGCGCCATCCGGACGTTGAGCCGGTGTATTTAGCCAGCCATCGCGAGGAAGAAACCGACATCACGATCGAGTTCCCGCGCTTGTTGGGCCGAATCGATCCTGAGGTTGCGATGTGTCAGCCGATCGATGCGGATGCGATTGCCGATGCTGCCGACGTAGCCTTTTTAGCACTGCCCCACCGCGCGGCGATGGACTACGCACCCATGTTGCTCGACGCAGGCGTGAAAGTCATCGACCTGTCTGCCGACTATCGGTTGGCCGACCCGGATCTATATGAACGGGTTTACGAACACGAACACACCGACCGCGAGCACCTGCCCGATGCGGTGTACGGGCTGCCCGAACTGATGCGCAACAAAATCGTGGATAGCACATTCATCGCTAACCCCGGTTGCTATCCGACTGCCGCAGCGTTAGCCATCGCGCCTTTGCTCAACCACAGTCTGGCTAACACTTCCAACATCATCATCAACGCCGCGTCCGGCGTGACTGGTGCGGGCCGAGGCGCGAAACCCGCGTTGCATTTCCCTGAAGAAAACGAATCGTATTATGCGTATGGCACCATCGGCGGTCATCGCCATCAACCGGAAATCGAACAGACGCTGTCGCGAGTCGCGGGCAAATCCGTGGACACCACATTCGTGCCGCACTTGCTGCCGATCGATCAGGGCATTCTGGAAACGATCTATCTGGAACCTGCCGACGATGATGTGACAGATGAGGATTTGCTGGAAGCGTATCAGGATGCTTACGCAGCCGAGCCGTTCGTGCGTGTGGTCGCCCATCTGCCGAATGTGAAACATGTGCGCAACACGAATTTCTGCGATGTCACCGCACGCCTGATTCGTCATCCCGATCGACCGGCAAAAATCGTCGCGTTCAGTGCGATCGACAACATGGTCAAGGGCGCCGCCGGCCAGGCCATTCAAAACATGAACCTGATGCTGGGCCTGAATGAAACCACGGGGTTGCTATAACGCGAATCGCGTGGCGTGATGTGCGCGATCTCCCGTTAGCCGTCGCCTTCAGGCGGCGCGAAACGTGCACTAAACATAAATAGGCCGACGCGCCGCCATAAAGGCGGCGGCTAACGCACGAACTTTTTTCGGGATTGGTATGAGTATTAACGAGGAATACCGGAAATCAGGAAACCAGAAAATTAATCTGGCGCAAGCAATATCTCTTTCCTGTGTTCCTGAATTCCTCGTTAATCTTCTGGTTTGATCCGCGCCTATCCGTGTTCACTTGCGTTCATCGGCGGCCATTCAGACAAGCGTTGATCAGATATCCGTGGGCAAATGCAGGATGTATTTGCGGATGGCATAGGCGACGCCGTCGTCGTTGTTGGTGGGTATCACCGCGTCAGCGACATCGCGAACACTGTCCCACCCGTTGGCCATGGCCAATCCCATACCCGCGTATTGCAACATGCCGATGTCGTTGGGTGCATCACCGATGGCCAGGATATTTTCGCGATCGACTTTCAAATGGTCGGCCACGATTTTCAACGCAGCGCCCTTGTCGACATCGGGATGAATCACCTGCATCAGATGCTCATCGGAAATAGCGATGCCGATTTGGCCGATGAATTTTTTCGCCACTGCATTTTTCACCGCAGCCAATCGTTCCGGCGGCGCGAGCAACATCATTTTCGTCACCGGCACATGCAGGAACGATTCCAACGGCCCAACAAAATCAGGCGAGAACTTGCGCGACGTTTCGGTCGGCAAGGATTCGTCGACGTGATCGGTATACCACTTGTCGCGAATTTCCAGACTGACCACCACTTGCTTGTCGACCTTACGCGCCAAGCGGATAATTTCACCCGCCAGTTTTTGGTCCAACGGTTGATGGTACAGGTCGCGGCGCTTGCCGGGGATTTGAATCAATGCGCCGTT
Source organism: Phycisphaerae bacterium (assembly GCA_030426385.1). Taxonomy (GTDB): domain Bacteria; phylum Planctomycetota; class Phycisphaerae; order Phycisphaerales; family Phycisphaeraceae; genus JAUHYI01. The sequence goes on along the minus strand of JAUHYI010000008.1, from coordinate 55,261 downwards.
GTAATTAATCACCGGCGTGTTCAGGCCCAACAGGTTGTACACCTCGCGCGTGCTGCGCGGTGGACGTGCGGTGGCCAACACCACCGGAATACCTTGCCGAACCACTCGACGAATCATGCGCACTGTCGCAACGCTCACTTTTTTACTGTTGCGCAACATCGTGCCGTCCAAATCGAGCGCTAACAATTGCACATCGATCGATTCGGGAGGCGGTTCGAAATCCAAAATTGCGGACGCGCTGCCACCGCCGATGTCATCCGCATCGTGCGCAAAAAGATCGAACGGGTCGTGGGTGTCTGAACTCATATCTATAATTTCTACTATCTGTATCTTCGGCGAAATGTCCCCGCCCCCCCACCTTGTGCCCCAGCTTTCCCCGATTTTCTCTCCACATTTCTCGCGACTTTTCAGCCTCAAATCACAAACTGTTACTACCTTAATTTTCGGGTTTCCCGGCATCGAACGGCGAAAAAATATCGCCCATCACCAGGACACGTTTAAGATACATTCTACTCGGACAATCATGAATTTTCATTGATTTATTGGACGCCTCTCATTTTGATTTGTTTCCCGGCTACACTTGAAATTGATGAATACGTTTCACATTCAATCTCACGTTCAATCGCTCCATGATGCCAACCGGTTGGGTCTGAACTATCGCCACGAAGCCGCGCGCTTCGCCAAGCTTGGGCCGATCTGGGACATACACACGCACATCAACGGCATTGATGCGGCGACGCGCTATCTTACGGTTGCCGACCACTTCGGGATCGAGAAAATTTATTCAATGACCTCCAAAATTGAGAATGTCGACGCCATGCGCGAACAGTTCGGCGATCGCATTCGATTCATTGCCGTGCCCGATTACACACAGCGCGACAATCCCGATACGTTCAACGTCAATTGGCACAAGCGTATTACGGAATACGCTCAACGCGGTTCGACGATTTGTAAATTCTGGGCCGCACCGCGAGGCCGGGATCTCAGCGATGACCTCATCCTCGATGCCCCGAGTCGATTGAAAGCCATGCACATCGCGCGCGACCATGGCATGGATTTCATGACGCATGTGAGCGACCCCGATACATGGTTTGCCACGCACTACAAAGACCATCACCGGTACGGCACCAAAGCGCAGCAATACGAACCCCTCGAACGATTGCTCGATCAGTTTCATGATGTGCGTTGGATCGCCGCGCATATGGCGGGCAGTCCCGAGGATCTCGAGCGCATCGCGGGGCTACTTGATCGTCATCCAAATTTGTGGATCGACACCTCCGCAACCAAGTGGATGGTGCGCGAGCTGAGCAAACACATTGAGGCGTTCGCGGATTTCTGTCGCCGATATGTCGACCGAATCCTGTTTGGCAGTGACATCGTGGCCATGCCTGACGACGAGCATCCGTACGACTTGTATGCCAGTCGCTACTGGGCGCTGCGGGTGATGTTGGAAACGGATTACCACGGGGCCAGCCCGATTGTTGATCCTGATCTGTCATTGATCGATCCAACCCTGCCGCGCGAGTCGACGGCCACGCTTAGCGGAGCGCAATTGGATACGAGCTTGTTGCAATCCATTTATCACGACAATGCGGTGCGATTTTTTGAAAGACAGTAGCGTTCATACTTGCCTCATTAAAAAACTCGTGCGTTTTAAAATTTCTCTTCACACCGACCCCACACCAACCCCCGGTATTCACCGGGGGCTAGCACAACCCAGCCACACGTTTAGCGGGAGACGCGTAGCGTCCGGTGTTTATCCATGGGTACACGCACTCATGGGCGGCTGCGCCGCTGCTGCTAAACGCCAAACTTGGAGCAAAAAAAGCCCACGGATGAAATCCGTGGGCTTCGTGATTAACTGGATTGTCGTGAGAATCGTGATTGGTTTATTCACGTCTTCACGTGGGAAGCGTGCGAGGGGTTACGCGTTACGGCGTCGGCCCAGCACGGTGGAGCTCAGAGCAGCGATGCCCATGAGGCCCAAGGTCGCGGTGATCGGCTCAGGGGTTGTCGCTGTGCTGGTAGCGCCAAGCGTGTAGTCCACGCTGAGGCCTTCCACATAGCCGCCGGTGCTGAGGACAAAGGCGAGGGTGTCGAATTCGACGCCGCTGCCGAGCACATCAGAGAACACCAGCGAAGGGGAGACGAGATCAGCCAAGCCGACCAAGGCACCGCCGAGGACGAACTGCACTTGGCCCGCACCGCCACCGAGATCGAATTCGAAGCTACCGCTGTTGTAGGTCTGATCGAAGGCGAAGATGAAGTGGCCGCCCGCCGATTCAGGACTGACCGGACTGTTGAGGTCAGACACAGCCAAGCCACGGGTGCTGCCCGCGTCGTAGGCGATGCCCATCGACTGAGCAGGCGTGGCATTGTTGTAGGTGTAGACGGTTAGGCCGTCGTTCTGGTATTCGTAATCGATGACTTCACCGGGAGCGATGGCATTGCCTAGCGAATCAGTCTGAAAGTCGAAGGTCAGCGCGTGGGCTGCTCCGGCCATCAGTGCCAAGGCGAGGCAGGCGGTCAGAACGGTGGTGGTGAGTTTGTGTTTCATAGTCGTGTTTACCTATCCGATTGCAGTGAGGGATCAATCTTGGTCCCGCGGGGTCTGTGGTATCTCGTAGTGCCGCCCCAGGGTCCGTTAAGAGCACTACGGAGGACATAGTATACCGTGGTCGTTATGCGAAGTCCATAAAAATTTTCAAATACTTTATGGGTATGGGCTTGGCTCAAATAATCAGGTTCGATTATGGAGCTAGTTTCTCCCAGCTTCCCTTGGAACACCATTATAGCGGTGCTCTTTACCTTTTTTTCGGACATCCAGGCTATTTTTATGTAAAAAAAAATGCCCCGGACGTTGCGTCCGGGGCGAACTGCCAATGGGGTGTTTGGCAGTATGGGTGGGGTTAAGAAGAAAATCAGGGTACAAATCGGACAATTAATGAATCAGAGGTGGGACAAATGGGCGGGGTGCATTTCGATCATTTTTCGGACCAGGTCGGCCCTATCGCTTGCAGCCCCGCGTCCCGAGTGCCCCGGGCTTGTCGCTTACTTGCGACTTACTTGCGACGGCGGCCCAGGCAGGTGGTCGTCAGAGCGGTCAGACCCATCAGGCCCAAGGTCGCGGTGATCGGCTCAGGCGTCGCAATGATGCGCGTGTTGTCCTCAACCTGTGAGACCACGTTGATCGGCTCGTTGGACACCGTCAGGTCATCAAGAGCACCGCCGCCGGAAAACGCCACCGCCAGGGTGTCAAAGCTGAAGTCGCCCCAGGTCGTCAGCGAAAGGCCCAACGCGTCGAACTGCACTTCCTGCACACCGACCAGGCTGCCGTTGTCGACGAACTGGAGTTGTGCGGTTCCGCCACCGGAGTACAACGACAAGCTGCCCGCGTTGTAATCCTGATTGAATGCGAAGATGAAGTGGCCGCCGGCCTGCTCGGGTGTTGCTGGGCTGATCGACGTCGGCCCACTGAAGCTGCTCGATTCGGAGATCACCAACGCGTTGCCGTTGAAGATCGGCATGGCGACCGTCGCGGCCACGCCGTATGACGACTCCGGCGTGCGATTGTTGTAGGTGTAGACGGTCATGTTCGGCTGATACTCATAGTCGATCACTTCGCCGGTGGCGATGGCGTTGTTGTTCGCATCGGTGTCGAAGTTAAATGTCACCGCGTGGGCTGACGGAGTCAATCCGAAAGCCGCTGCGACGCAAGCTGCCGAAGCGGTTGCTGCGATACGTTTGCTGAGGGTGCTTTTGAAAGTGTCCTGAAACATGGTGTATCCCCTTGATACGTGTAAAAGGTTTCGAACCAACCCGCGTTACAAAGGAGAACGTTCCTTTTTGCGGGACTGCATGAAACGTACACCGTGGTTGAACAAAACCAAACGTAGGGACAAAAAATCACACGCGGGCCCAATGAATCGCGCGTTACGATCGTCACGCGCGTTACAGACTGACGCGCCATCACGCTTGAAACGTTCTGACGCGGGACATGGCAAGGCAGAAACAAAAGCAAACAAAATTCGCAGGCAATCGCATTACCGCTGTAATCGCCGCGTTTTTATGGGTTATACGATTTACGATAAATACTCGCGCTCTAAATCTATGCTAGCTCCCGGTGAATACCGTGAGTTTGTGAGAGGGGAAAATTTAGACCGCGCGAGTTTTTTACGGGATGGGTATTAGAGCGTTCTGCGTAATCTCTGGCCTAAAGATATTCACGCTGGGCTGACCACTTAAATGACCTGTCCGGGCTGCAATACGGTCACAGATTGTGCAAAACACTTTCGGTTTGCAATAACACTCACGCGCCGCCCAAGGACGGCGGCTAACGGACGAGTTTATATAGAACCGGCATAAAAAAAGAAGCCCACGCTTTTAACACGTGGGCTTCTTGAAATTTGCATCAAACGGTTCGCAGGTCGCCTGCGTCCGGTTCACTGATTGGTTCGCCAACATGTGGCTTGCCACGCGGTTTACTTGGACATGTCGACTGGCGCAGCAGGTGCGGCTTCGGTATTAGGCGTCGTGACTTTCGGTGCAGTCAGTGACGATAGTTTTTCCGCCGCGGCCATGGCCTGGCTGACCATCGCACGCAGTGACTTGATCTGTTCCTGCAACTCGACAGGCAACTTCTCGAGCATCGTTTCGAGCTGCGCGATCGTGCTGTCGGCCATTTTGAAATTCTTCGTGTCGATGAATCCCTTGGCCTGGGCGATCAGGTCGTTGGCTTTGGTCACCATGGCCTGAGCGGCTTCAGTGGCCTGGGCTTTGGTGTCTTCAATTTTCTTGACAACCTTTTCCGTGCCTTCGTCGATCGACTTGCTCGTTTTCTCGATCACTTCTTCAGCTTTCTTGGTGCCCGACTCGAGTTGCTTGGTCGCATTGTCGAGCATGGAACCACTTTCCTTTTCCACCGCCGGTGCTGACGTTTCGCCGGTCGCCTCAGGCGTTGAGGATGAGCCATCATCACAGCCCACGAGCATGCCCGCGCCCGCGGTCAAAACTCCAGCCAAACCCATTGCCCAAATTTTGTTGTACGTTTTAAATTGTTTCAGTTTCATCAGTGACCGCCTTAAAAAAATCGTTCGGAATATTCCGCGTCGCCCAGTCGGCACACGTCATGCCAACACGGATAACAACGCAACGTGCCATTATACCGATTCCCCGCTCGGCTGGGCAGTCCCAAACCAGCCCACGCCCTGAGGCTCGCGTCGATCGTCGATATCCATGCTCTACCCCATGCGCGATTGCCCGGAGGCGAATTCGCACAAAAACAAACGGGCGCCTTTCGGGGGGACTTCGAAAGCGGGAGTGGGGAGTGGTGTGTGTGGGGGGGGAAGTGGGGGGGAAAGTGGGGGGCTTGGGAAGTTTCTGGGGGGCTGTCCCCGGGTCATTGACCTGAGGCTAATGAAAGACGTGGTTATAAAGAAGTGGTTTTCAACCGGCGACATGACCGGCCAACGCTATTGCGTAACCGATCCATGTGTCGCATTTGCACGTGTTCATTGCGGAGTATTCACTGCAAAAACGGGACGCTGCGCGTCGCCCGCTAAACATACAGCCGCTACCGTTGAATTGGAATGCTACAGGGCCCAAGTCAAGATCAAAGTCAAAGCCAGGGTCAGGGTCAGGGTCAGGGTCAGGCAACGACCATCATCGCAACCGCTACACACCCTTATCCAGCAAATCGCCGATGCCCAACTCGTCGTCGGGGACGTTGAACTGGCCCTCCTTGATCTTCGCGCCCAACTCGATCGTCACCAGCGTCGCATTGAGATTGCCGCGCCACTCGGCAGTGGCACCGATGATCACCGGACCGCCGCGCACCTGTTTGGCTTGCAATACGCCACGCATTTCCAAACCCTGATGGGCTTCGATCAACTCCGCCCCGATCCGCGCACCCTTGGGTACCACGATCTTGCCGCACGTCTGCACCTTGCTCACCAAAAGCAACTTCGGCTTGTTCTTTTTAAGGATCAAATCCTCAACAATCACCGGCTTATGGCAATGCGGACACGACGTGGACTGGGCTGTCCAACTGACCTCAAATCGGCCCTGGCATAGATAGCACTGAATGGTGCGCTTGCCGGTTCGACGGGCCATAGCGAGTAGATCTGGGGTAGTAGGGTCTGGGGTCTAGTGAAACGGGTCCGGGTGTGGGGGCAGAGGTCTAACACGGGCCGTTCAACCATGACAGCCAAACCGCGATCGCCTGGCAGAACGTGCTCACGCAAAAATATTGCGCAACCATTTCCAGCCTTGTACCAGACCCTGAACCCCAGGCCCTGAACCCTACAATTTATTTCGCGCCGACAGGCTCGGGCTTACCGCTCTGAGCGTTCGGGTTACCGCCACGTTGAGGCTGGTTCTGGTTCGATGACGAACCACCGCCGCCCGCGCCACCCTTGCCTGCGTCTGGACCCACGCTGATGTGGCCGGCAATCGAAGCGCCCTCGGCAGTTACCAACTTGGCCGCAGCGATGTCGCCCTTGACCTTGGCCTTGGCGTTCAACTGCACCTTGCTCGACGCACTGATGTTGCCCTCAACCACGCCATCAACCGTCACCGTCGCCGCGTCGATATCCGCTTTGCACAGCGAACCGTCAGCCACATGCAACTCGCCCTTGCCACTGATTGTGCCTTCGAATTTACCCACGATGCGGGCCGATTTCTCGAATCGCATTTCGCCCTTGATCTCCGTATCACCGGCAATAATGGTGATCTGTTCGCCCGCTTCGGCCATGATTCGCTCCTTCAACTGGGATCGTCACGCGATCCGGAAAATGGTAATGGACTATTCCAGTCAGTGTAGCAAAGCGCCGGGCATCGGGGAATTGCAGAAATTTATGTTTTTCGATTTCTCCTGACCAATTCGACCTGCCACGCCCCATCAATCCGTAAAATACCTCACCCCCCCCCACTTTTTCCCTGTGCTACCTGTCGCGTTTCTTGCCGCGCTTACTAAATGACGCGTTCTCTTTCCTCGTCTGAAAATTAAAATCAGCCCTCAGCCATGCCCTCTTCTCCCCGCCAAACTGCCACGCGTATCGTCGCTGACCTGCAAAATGCCGGGCATGTCGCCTATTTCGCAGGCGGTTGCGTGCGCGACAAACTTCTGGGCCTCGAACCGGCGGACTATGACATTGCCACCGATGCCACGCCCGACATCGTGCGAAAAATCTTTCGCGGCTCTCGATACGTCGGCGAATCCTTCGGCGTCGTCCTCGTTCATCGTGATGGGCATGCCCTGGAAATCGCCACCTTCCGCCGAGAATGGGGTTACGACGACCATCGCCGACCCGATCACGTCGAATTCACCGATGCCCAGCAGGACGCGCAGCGCCGCGACTTCACCATCAACGCTCTGTTCGAAAATCCAACCGCCATTCATGGCCATAGCGAAATAGTCGACTATGTCGGCGGACGTGCTGACCTCGACAACCGCATCCTCCGGGCGGTCGGCAATCCGGACCATCGCTTCAACGAGGACAAACTCCGCCTGCTCCGGGCTGTCCGTTTCGCCGCCCGATTCAATCTCACCCTCGACCCCGACACCGAATCCGCCATCCGAGCCAACGCCCCAGGCTTGGCCCACATCAGCCGTGAACGCATCGGCCACGAAATCCGCCGCATGCTCACCCCCCCCCCACTTTCCCCCGGCACGACCGAAACCGATCGCCAGACCGACCCACACACACAAACCTCCCCTCACCCCGCCCTCCGCGCCATCCAGTTACTCGATTCCCTCAACCTCACCCTCCCCACACTAACCCCACCCTCCCAACCACCCCTCACGGCCGACGGACGGCGGCCGTCCGGTCCCCATCCCCCGCCCCCCCACCACCACGCCACCCTCACCGCGCTGACCGCGCAGCCGCACCCCGCCGCTTTCCCCCTCGCCCTGGCCGCATGGGCTCTCGATCGCCACAACCACGACATCCCCACCGCTCTGGCCAACGCCTCCCGCTGGCGCCGTGCCCTCTGCCTGAGTAACGACGATCGCAATGCCCTGCGCGACATCCTCACTGCCCAGCCCATCCTGCTCGATTGGCCCAACCTCGACCTCGCCCGCCGAAAACGCCTGCTCGCCCAACCCCATGCCAACGATGCCCTATCCCTCTTAGCAGCCTGGAATCCCACCCCAGACGTCCCCGACATCCTCGATAACGCGCAAAAATTGCGCCTTAATGCGGATGTCGCTCCAACTCCGATATTGACCGGCGAGGACCTCCTGAAAAAAGGCCTCAAACCCGGACCCCGAATCGGCCGATTATTGGCACAGGCCTACGACCAACAACTCAACGGCCATTTCAACAACCGTCACGACGCACTCCAGTGGCTCGACCAGCAATCGCCTTAACCCATTCGCCACGCAATTCCGTCGCACCCATCCTATAACCCGCTAAACTTTCTTACCCCTCCACCACCACCCCCCCTCCCACACACACACCCGCAATTCCCACGCCTCACTTTTAACTTCTTACTTTTAACCTTTAACGCCCCACCCTTCCCCCATGCAGTCCTTCCTCACCCACTTCACCTACGCTGGCATCGTCATTGTCCTGCTGGCAAGTGGGTTCGGTCTGCCCATTCCCGAGGACATCCCCCTCATCACAGGCGGATACCTTTGCTATCAGGGCCTGGCCAACATCTGGATCATGACCCCCATCGCATTCACCGCGGTCGTCCTCGCCGATTGCATCGTTTATTGGCTCGGACGACGCTACGGCCACCACGTCCCACGCCTGCCCCTGCTCAATAAATACCTCAGCCCGCAGCGCCTCGCCAAAGCGGAAGCCGCTTTCCACGAACACGGCGGAAAAACACTGTTCACCGCGCGATTCCTCCCGGGACTGCGCACGGCCACGTTTTTCACCGCGGGCACTTTCCGCATCCCATTCTGGAAATTCCTCGCTTTCGATGGCTTCGCCGCGATCCTCAGCGTACCCACCATCACACTCGCCGCGTACTTCTTCGGCGAGCAAATCGATCACGTCCGTAAATTCACCTGGCAGGGTCAAATTTTCCTCGCAGTCTTCACCGTCGTGGCCATCGTGGGATTTTTCGTCTGGCGCCGCTACCGCAAACCGGCCACGCCGCTCACACTCCCGCTTCAGGACAACCCATCGGCCACCACCCCCGCCTCAGCCACCGCTAAAAAAGAACGACTCGCCTCCTGAGCCCTCTCATTTCAACCCGGCGTCCCGCTCTTTACCCCACATTCCTGCCGCTTCCACATCACAGCCGCTTGCGACTTAGCGCGCCATCGGCGTAAACTACACCACATGGCTACCCCACCAACATCGCCAACCACTCCTTCCGAAACCCCGCCCAATCCCACGCTCTCCGTAGAGCAACTCCGGGAAAACTACCGACGCGTCACCGAGCGCGTCGCCGAGGCGGCCATTCGATCCGGACGCCAGCCGGCTGATGTCGTCCTCGTCGCGGTCACCAAATTCGCCAGCCCCGACCAGATTCGCACGCTCGTCGAACTCGGCCACCGTGACCTCGGCGAAAACAAAGTCCAGCAACTCGCCCAGCGCGTCGCTCAGCTCAACGAATTTCTCGCCCGCAAACGTACCTGGTCCAACGACGCTGGCGATGATGTCACCGACACCACCGATGTCCGTTGGCACATGATCGGCCACATGCAGCGCAACAAAGTCAAGCAGGCCCTGCCCCTGGTCCGCCTCGTCCATTCCGTCGACAGCCTGCGACTCGCTGAAGAGATCCACGCCCTCGGCGCCAAGTTCGACGCGCCTCAGGAAATTCTCCTGCAGGTCAACATCTCCGGTGAAGAAACCAAATCCGGCATCGCACCGCCCGCCGCCTTGCACATGGCTGAGCAAATCGATTCCATGGTGAACCTCCGCCTGCGCGGCCTGATGACCATGGCTCCGATTGTCGACGACCCCGAACAAACCCGCTCGGTCTTTCAACGTTGCCGCGAGTTATTCGAAGACATCAAAAAAGCAAACATCGGCGGCAAGACATTCAACGTCCTGTCGATGGGCATGACCGACGATTTTGAAATCGCCATCGAAGAAGGCGCCAACATCGTCCGCGTCGGCCGCGCCATCTTCGGCGACTCGACACCCACCGAAAAATCCGATTGACACCCCGCCAATATCTGGCGCACGTCAATCAGTTACCAAATCAAATCACTCCCATGAAATTCATAGCCCGCGGTGAATACCGCGCGGCCCCCGCTACGCATCGCGACTCACGCCCGCGCCACCAATTTTGCGCACGATATTCGTCGTGCTGCGACCCGCGACCAAATCCACCAGATGCACACGGCCACCATTCGCCTCAACGATTTCGTGACCCACCACTTCATGTTTTTTGTAGTCCGCGCCCTTGATCAACACGCTCGGCTTGATCGCTTCGATCAAACGCATCGGCGTGTCCTCATCAAACACCACCACGTAATCCACGCTTTCCAATTCGCTGAGCACCATCACGCGGTCGGCCTGTTCGTTCACTGGGCGCTGCTTGCCGTCAATCTCGCCCTTGATGCGACGGATTGAATCGTCACTGTTCAAGCCCACGACCAACAGATCACCCTGCCGACGCGACTCGCGTAAAAATGCCACGTGGCCCGCGTGCAGAATATCGAAACAGCCATTGGTGAACGCGACCGTTTTGCCTTGCCGACGGTACGCGGTCAACTCGGGGAGCAACGCTTCCAACTCGCGCACCTTGCCCGCTTGTTCGTGACGTTCGCGCAGCAATTCCAACAACACATCGTCCAACGGAATCGGCACCACGCCCGACTGTTCCACTTCCAAACCGGCAGCCACGTTGGCTAGTCGCGTCGCTTCGGGATAGCTCGCGCCGTTGGTCAGCGCCGCAGCCAACATCGCCACCACCACATCGCCCGCGCCGGTCACGTCGTACACCGACCGGGCCCGCGTGCCAATGATTTCACCATGACCCTGCGCATCGAGCGCATAGGCGCCCTGTTTATCCAGCGTCAACACCACCGCCTCCGTGATCGCGTAATCACCCATCAACTGTGCCGCGGCCGCGTGAATGTCAGCCAGGCCATCGTCGCCATCAGCCTGTGAAATCGATCGCCCAATCGCGCGTTCGGCTTCCGTGCGGTTCGGCGTGATGCACGACGCGCCGCGATACCGCGCATAATCATCCACCGGCGCAGGATCGACCAACACCGTTTTGCCCGCCTGTTTCGATTCACCAATCACACGCTGGCACAGCGCTTCGGTCATCACCCCTTTGCGATAGTCTTCCAGAATGGTCGCGTCAGCATTTTTGATCTGCGCCGCAAACGCATCGCCCAATCGTGTTGCCATCGCATCATCGATCGGGTCGCGCGATTCCATGTCCAGCCGAAACATTTTTTGCGGATGACGATGCTGGGCCAATCCGATCAGGTTGTGCTTGGTCGTCGTGGGTCGATCATTCGATACCAATAGCCCGGTCGTATCGCAGCCGATTTTTTCCAACGCGTCACGCAGCGTGCGTCCCGCTTCGTCATCACCGACCAACCCCACACACACCACCTCGCATTGCAACGCCGACAACGCTAAACACACATTGGCCGCACCACCCGGGGCGTATCGCGTTTGCTTGACCTCCAGAATCGGCACCGGCGCATCGGGGGCCAGCCGATCGACGTGGCCATAGTCATATCGATCGAGCATGTAATCGCCCACCACCACCACGCGCTTACGCTCCCACCGATCCAGCAATGCAATCAAATGATCCATGACAACAGGATACTCAGAATTTCCATGTCCCGATGGTGTCGACCACAATTTCACACATGCGTTCGACCATCTCATGCGGCATCGCCGGGGCGGGCATCAGCACCACAATATCCCCCAACGATCGCACGATCAGCCCACGCGAACGCATGGCCTCGCACACCGCGGCGCCGGTTCGCTTGGCAAAATCAAACGGCGGAGGATCACCATCCGGATTCGGATCCAGTTCGATGCCCACCATCAACCCGCGCTGTCGCACATCGCGTACATGTTTACACGATCGCAAGGCCGACAATTTCCCGGCCATGATTTTCGCACTGATCCCGGCATATTCCAGAATGCGCCCCTCGTCGAACAGGTCCAGTGATGCGATCGCCGCGGCGCAGGCCAACGCATTGCCCGTGTAGGTGTGCCCGTGATAGAACGTCTTTTCCCGGCAATTCTGATCATCACCCGTAAACGCCAGCTCAATTTTATCGCTCGCCAATGTCACGGCCATCGGCAGATACCCGCCGGTGATGCCTTTGGCCAAACACATCAGGTCCGGCACCACCCGTTCATGTTCACAGGCAAACATCGGCCCGGTGCGCCCGAACCCTGTCGCCACTTCATCGGCAATCAGCAGCACGTTGTACTTCGTCGCCAATTCGCGAATCCCACGCAACAACCCGATCGGCTGATTGATCATGCCCGCAGCGCCCTGCATGATCGGCTCAACCACAATCGCGGCCGTGGTGTCGCCATGTTGTTGCAACATCGCTTCCAACGATTGCAACAGATGATCGCGCAATTGCGTGGCCAGCAACGGACACTCACTGGGCCAAACCGCATCACATAATTCCGCGCGATCACGGCAACTGACACAATCTGCATGAGGACGTGTCACCTTTTGCGCCACCGCATCCGGAGGCCGACACGGATCAGGCGAGGGCAACCAGCGCGTCGGGAACACCATCGATTGGAACGGCCGATGAAACAGATCGCTGTAACCCACGCTCATCGCGCCGGTGGTGTCGCCGTGGTACGCGCCACTGACGCCGATGAATTCAGTTTTGGCCGATTGCCCCACGTGATGCCAATACCCCACCGCCATTTTGAATGCGATTTCCACCGCCGTCGCACCCGCATCAGAATAAAATACTTTCGTCAGCGGCGAATCCGACGACGGCAAACGCTGGCCGACCAATTCGATCAAGCGCGCTGCAAATTCAATCGAGGGCACACTCGCCAAACCCAGCAATGTCGAGTGCGCAATTTTGTCGAGCTGATCTCGAACTGCGTCGTCAATTTTTTTCACCCGATGCCCATGCACATTACACCACAGGCTTGATACGCCATCGATATAGCGTTGCCCTTCGGTGTCGATCAATTCGCAACCCTCGCCGCACTCGATCACCAATGGATCGCGATCCCGCCATTGTTGCATCGGCGTAAATGGATGCCAGATATGCGCATGGTCCTGCGCGATCAATTCATCGGTGGACATATTGGAACGGCTATTGGAACGACTTGTTGAAGTAAATTTCTGATTCATGACTGCCTGCTATGGTAATCCATCTGGCAAAAAAACTATGTAAGGACTATGTCTGAAAATGCTCTCGCTCCAAAGCGCCACCTCATGTTCCAGGATAGCTCGCAACGCTAAACCTCGAGTCTGGTCCAACCGCCGTGTAGAAAGCGCAGGGCAAAGATGACGCCGCGGAATGTGAGTTCAAAACACAAGGCCAACCACAAGCCATACAGGCCGCCCGCGAGGGGAATCGCCAGCGCATAAGCCAGTGGCAAACGTACCAGGAAGGTGGACATCGCTGTCATGCGCATGGTCACGCGCGTGTCGCCGACGCCGCGCAACACGCCGGACAACACCAGGTACGTAGCAAAGGGCAACTGGATCCACGCATACATGCGAATCAATGGCGGGCAATGTTCGAGCGCGGGCGTCGCATCGGTCACCATGCGCACCAACGTTTCCGGGATGGCAAAAAACAAAATACCGATGCCGACCATGATGATGCTGCCAGCCAACCAGCACCGTCGCGCAGCTCGCTTGGCCTGTGCAATATCACCCATGCCCAGGTATTGTCCCACCAATGTCGCTGCCGCGGTACCCAAGGCCACGCCTGCGAGAAAACTCATCGACTCGATGCGCACCGCAATCATGTGCGCGCCCTGCAAGCCCTTCCCTCCCAAAGCGCCCACAATCATGATCACAAAAAAATTGCCCAACCACATGGCAAAAATCGATTCGATCGCGCCCGGCACGCTGACGCGCAGAATGCGCTTGATCGTATGCATATGTGGCCGCAGCCGGATCAGGCGTAAACGCAAGCCACTGCTGCCTCGCCTTAACATCGCCACGGTCAACACTGACCCGGTCACCCATGCCAACATCGTGCCCCATGCGATGCCTGCCACGCCGTGTCCACCGATTGCACCGGGCCCAAATACAAACGCCCAGCTCATCACAATGTTGACCACATTGACCACGATCATCACGACAAACGGCGAGCGCGTATCACCCGCCGCCCGCAGCGCAGCGTTACCCACCAGCAACACCGCAAAAAATGGAGCCGCCATCGCGACCCACTGCAAATACAAAACGCAATACACCAATGCCTGATCTTGCAAACCCACTGCCCGACCTATCCACCCACACACGCCATACATCGCCGCCCCAAAAATCACACCCGACCCACCAGCAAGCAACATGGCTTGCCCCAGCGCACTGTTGGCCAAACGTTTGTGTTGTCCGCCGATCGCCCGCGCAATCAACGCCGTCGCTCCCACCCCCACCGCAGCGAACACCATCACCATCAACCAACTGATATAGCCCGACACGCCCAACGCATCGAGTGCCGCGACCTTGACCGATTCACCCGGCAATCGGCCCGCTAACATCAGATCAACCGTGCCCACCAGCCACGACATGACCCCTTCCCAGAACGGCCAAATCGCCAACACCCATATCTGACGCCACAGCGATAGACCCGCCAGTTTTCCGGGCAGTTGTTTGGGCGCTGAGGGCAGGTTGGCATTGGCTCGAGGCGTGGTCATGGATAACACTGTCGGTGCATGGTCGAAGAAATCATCAGAATCACGGGAATTATCAGGAACCCTATGAACCGGGCGTGTGATAGTAACCGGCCCGGCCAATGCTCGCATCGATCACGCACAATACACACGCCCATCAACCCCCAACCTGCGAATTCCGCACTATCATGGGGCCATGCCTTCTATCCCCAAAACATCACCCGCCACCATCGGCCTGATTCAACACGCTTGCCCGATTGATGCTTCCGCTTCGCCAAACGCATCGCCCGAAAAAACGCGCAATCATGCCATCGACATGATGCGCGACGCGGCCAATCAAGGTGCTACCACCATCATCACCCAGGAACTGTTTCACCTGCCCTATTTCTGTCGACGCGAAGACGATTCGCTGTTCGACCTGGCTGAAACGATCCCCGGTCCTACTACCGATGCGCTCTGCACAACGGCCAAAAAACTAAACGTGGAAATCAGTGCATCCCTGTTTGAAAAACGCGCGACAGGCGTGTATCACAACACCACCGTGTTCATCAATCCCACAGGCAAAATCGTCGGCACCTATCGCAAAATGCATATCCCCGACGATCCCTCCTTCTACGAAAAATTCTACTTCACCCCCGGCGACCCCCCCACCCCCCCCCACGTTTCCCCCGGTGTGCCTGACAATCACAGTGGCACCGATCGCGCCGGCTGGCAAAATTTCAATTCATCCACATCCGCGCTCAAATTCGGACCACTGATTTGCTGGGACCAGTGGTTTCCCGAAGCCGCACGCCTGACCGCGATGCGCGGCGCTGACGTGTTGTTATATCCCACCGCGATCGGTTATCTCGATGGCGAACCGGCCGACGAACAACAACGCCAACGCGACGCGTGGATCACCATGCAGCGCAGCCACGCCATTGCCAACGGCATCTATGTCGCCGCATGCAATCGCGTCGGACGCGAAGGCGAATTGCAATTCTGGGGGTCCAGCTTCATCGCTGACCCAGGCGGCACCATCATCGCTCAGGCCAGCCAAACCGACGAACAAATCCTGCTTGCCCCAATCGATCCCGCACGCATCGAAGCCACCCGTCGCATGTGGCCCTTCCTGCGCGACCGTCGCATCGATGCCTACAGCGACCTGACCAAACGCCTCATCGATTAACCCCCCACCCCCCCACATTCCCCCCCCCAAAAAAAACATTCCCCGCGCACTGTCATACCGCTACTATCATTTTCATATCACACAACCATGTCACACCCAAACAAATCAGAAATCAAAAATCAAAAATCAAAAATTTTCACCCTCCCGCCTGAATGGGCCACACACGATCGCGTCTGGGTCACGCCGCCACACAATGAATCCACCTGGCCCGGAAGACTCGACGATGCACGCCGACAGTTCGATGTATTCCTCGAAGCACTGGGCCAATGCGTCACCGTCGCCACCTGCGACGCACCCACCGACGATTCATGGATCCGCGACTACGGCCCACTGTTCGTCCTCGACCAGCATGGCAAAAAGCACGCCCACGATTTCACCTTCAACGGCCACGGCAATAAATTCCCCTGCGCCAACGACAACGCCGCCACCGCCAGCATCATCGATCACGTCGGCTGCCCCCGCATCAAACACGATCTTGTTTTGGAAGGCGGAGCCATCGACGTCAACGGCGCGGGCACCATCCTCACCACCGAACAATGCCTGTTGCATCCCTCACGCAATCCCCACCTGCGCCAACAACAAATCGAAAACCAATTGCACCACGCATTCGGCACACGCCACATCGTCTGGCTACACGGCGGACTCACCGGTGACGACACCGACGGCCACGTCGATACCGTCGCACGCTTCGTCAATCCCACCACCATCGTCGCGCCACGCGCATCACATGGCCACCCTGATTACGTCGCGCTCGAAACCAACTGGAAACTGCTGGAATTTGCCCGCGATCAGGACGACAAACCATTCACACTCATTCCATTACCCGTCCCGCCGCCCATGTATTTCGACTACCCCGGCCAGCGCGAGGTCCAACCCGGCACACAAACATTGCCCGCCACCTATTGCAATTTTCTCATCGCCAACGGCAAGGTGTTTTTACCCGTTTACCATCAGCCTTCTGACGAGGTCGCCATCCTCGCCATGCGCCGCGCCATGCCCGACCACGACATCATCCCCATCCGTAGCGACATCCTGATCATCGGCATGGGCGCCCTGCATTGCCTCACCATGCACGAAACCGCAGGATAATTCGGAATCGTTTTGTCCAAACATCCCCGCCCATGTCATGTTTAGCGGGCGACGCGCCAGCGTCCCATTATGTTTTTTTATCTGTCCCAATCTGCGCCATCGACGAAATCAGTCGACAAAAAAACTCAAACCCCAACCCCTTCCCGCCGATACGCCAGATCAGGCGCCGCCGCTTTCGCGCCCGCATGCGGCCCGTCTGCCATCGGCTCGCACAACACCCAGTGGTTCGGCTCCACCTCGTGCAACCCCAGCTTGTCATTCGCATACGTCGCCAAACCTTCAGGCCCCACCACATGCGGATGCACCTTCCAACCTGCCGGAAAATCTTCCGGGATCGTCGCGCCATCCGACACCGTTTGCAGTCGATCCGCCCGCTGACCCAGTCGTGGAATCGATCCCAACAGCCCACGCGTATACGGATGCATCGGCCGATCGAACAACGTCACCACATCCGTATATTCCACCAACCGACCCGCGTAGATCACCGCCACCACATCCGCATTTTCCGCCACCACACCCAGGTCATGCGTGATCAATAACACCGCCATGTCATGCTGTTCCTGCAGCGCCCGCAACAATTCCAAAATCTGCGCCTGGATCGTCACGTCCAGCGCCGTCGTCGGTTCATCCGCCAACAACAAGCGCGGCCGACACGCCAGCGCCATCGCAATCATCACCCGCTGTCGCATCCCACCCGACAACTGATGCGGATATTCTTTCAATCGCTGCTTCGCATCACCGATCCCCACATCATCCAATGCCGACGCCGCGATCTCCACCGCCTCCGCTTGTGTCACATCACGATGCAAGCGCACCGCTTCGATAATCTGTTCGCCGATCGTGTACACCGGATTCAAACTCGTCATCGGCTCTTGAAAAATCATCGCAATCTGATCGCCACGAATCGACCGCATCTGTTTTTCCGACAACGTCAACAGATCAACTTCTTGATTGGTTTTTTCATCCCGCCACCAGATCGACCCCGACTCATATCGCCCCGGCGGCGTCGGCACCAACCGCAACGTACTCATCGCTGTCACACTCTTGCCGCACCCCGACTCACCCACCACCGCCAACGTTTGCTTCGCATAAATCGACAAACTAATCCCCCGCACCGCCTGCATCCTACCCCCCACTTCCCCTCCCACTTTTTCCCCCGCCGCTTGCGGCTTAGCGCGCTTACCCCCACCCCCAGCACCACCCTCGCTCCGCACCACCGGAAACGACAACGCCAAATCCGCAATCCGCAATATCGGCCGATCATGTGTCTCAGTCATGCGTTTCATCATCCCATGTCACCAAACCATTCATAGCTATATATCCACAGATTTCACAGATGGCCACAGATTATTAAAAGCCAAAACTAAAAACCAAAAAACAATTTCGTAAGCCTAATCATTATTTATATGACTTCTTGTTTTTTCCCAATCTGTGTCATCTGTGAAATCTGTGGACAAAAACACCCCCTCACCCCCGATTCAAATACGGATCAATCGCATCCCGCAACGATTCGCCGATGAGGTTGTACGCAAACACCGTCAGGAAAATCGCCAATCCCGGGTACAACGCGATCCACCATTCAAACGTCCCCGCGCTCGACAACGATTGATTCAACATCTGCCCCCAGCTTGGCTCTTCCACCAATCCCAATCCCAGAAAACTCAACGTCGCCTCGGCCAGGATCGCGCTGGCAATCCCGAAACTTGCCGACACCAGCACCGGTGCCACCCCGTTGGGCAACATGTGTCGAAACAATATCGATCGCAGTGGCAACCCACACGCCCGCGCTGCATGCACAAAATCCTGTTGCCGCAATTTCAAAAATTCCGCGCGAATAAATCGACAGTACCCCGGCCACCCCACCAACCCAATGATCGCCATCATCACGTACAGATTTCGTCCGAAAAACGCCACGCATATCAACAGCAAAAACAGCGTCGGGATCGCTTCAAAAATTTCCACCAAACGCATCCCGATCATGTCCACCACTCCGGAAAAATAACCCATCAACCCGCCCAGCACGACACCGATCACCAGCGATATGCCCGTGGCAATAAACCCGATCGCCATCGCGATTCGACACGCATGGATAATCCGCGACAACACATCCGACCCGTTCGCTTCCGTGCCAAACCAGTGTTCACCAGTCGGTGCTTTGCGTGCCTGGCCCGCCAACCGATCCGTCGGCGAATAGCGAATCGGCGCATACACCGCCCATTCAATTTCGCCCGCCGCGTCCATCGCTCGCCATTTCCCGTAGTCCACAATTCGCGGTGGCTCGATCGTCGCAAACGAAACGCCCATCACCAACACCAACACGCCTAACCACACGACCACGCGCCGCCCCGCACTGACAAGCACTCCCAACCGTCCCCCAAACCACATCAACCCCGTCACCAGAAACATCACCAACAAAATTACATCCACTGCCGTCAACATCTTTACTAACGGACTCGACACGCCCGCCTCGGTCTTCATTAACACCGGCGCACTGTTAGCCAAAACCGGCGAAAACACCGCAAAAACACCTACCAAAACCAACCACAACAAACCCACCAATGCACTGCGCCGCCGTAATGTATCCATCACCACCCCCCACGCATAGCTCCTTCCCCTCCCACGTTTTCCCTCGCCCGTCTCACTCTGTTTCTCTGCGTTGGCCTGATCGTTCATTGCCACCTCACCCGACAATGACACATCGCGCAACGCGCCCTCACACACGTCGCCTGCGTCATGCGCATCCCCGCTTACCACCTTGTCACTTTCATTCACCATTCAATCATGCCTTGCCTTGCCAAACCCTGAACCCCAGACCCCAAACCCTATTCATAACTCACGCGCGGATCCGCAATCGCATAACCCACGTCCGCAATCAGATACCCCACCAACCCCAGCAACCCCGAGATTAACGTGATTGCCATCACCACTTCCTGGTCTTTGAATTCGATGGCCTGAATTGCCAAGCGACCCATGCCGTTGATGCTGAATATCGTTTCCACGATCACCGCACCGGCTAACAATGATGGCAACAATCCTGCCAACACCGTTATCAACGGCAACAAACTATTCCGCAACACGTGCGCAAACAGCACGTTTTTTTCACGCACACCCTTGGCCCGTGCCGTTCGCACAAAATCCTTCGATAAATTTTCCAGCGTCGCACTGCGCGTCAGCTTCGACAAAAACGCAAACCCGCCATAACTCAAACAAATCACCGGCAACACCAGGTGATACATCGTGAACAACAGGTAACCCGCGCTCCATGCCCCATCATCACCACGCCCCGGCAAAAATGCCATATCACGCCCCACCGCTTCGCCCATACCGCCGTATGGAAACGCGTTGATGTATTGCTCATTCGCAAACAGGTTGATCATCAACACCCCAGCCAACATGGTCGGAAATGACCACAACCCCAGGAAAAACAAACCCGACACATTATCAAACCATTGCCCGCGAAACCGTGCGGCTAACAAACCCGTCGCGATCGCTACCGTGTAAATGATCGGGATCGTCAACACATTCAGCAACAACGTGATCGGCAACGACTCAGCAATCAAATCCAACACCGGCCGACGCTTTACAAAACTTTCTCCCAGATCCGGCACCTTGAACCCAAACCCACTCAGCGCCCCATCTTCATCCACCCCAAACCCGATCGGCGAAACCATATTCAGCCAACGCAAATACTGCTCATGCACCGGCAAATCCAGGCCATATCGGCGACGTGTGTATTCGATCAACTCGGCCCGCTCATCCGGACGTAGCTCGCCATCCGGACTGATTAACATCTGCGCAGGATCACCCGGCGCAGCCTTCATGATCCCAAACACCACCAACGTGATGCCCAGCATCGTCGGAACCATCAACAAAATTCGCCGAACCAAATACGTAAACATATGCCTCTTCTATTCCAATCCTCGCCCCACACAACCCCCCTCCATAACCCCCACTTTCCCTTCTGATTTTTGCGGCTTAGCGCCCCGCTTCTCCCACCTCTTTACCGCGCGATCTGTTCGTCCGCGGGCACATACCATGGAATCGGCATATACCATCGCGAGACGTAATTGAAACCGGCCTTACTTCGCTGCACATTTTTGATGCGCTTATCCATAAACATCAAACCAATCCGACGCGTCATAAACGTGTATGGCTGATCCTCATGCAATATCGCATGCGCCTGCTGCCACAGCTTCATCCGTTTGTCGTAATCCAGTTCTTTGCGGGCCTGGTCCAGCACCGCGTCCAGCTCTTCGCTCGCATAGCCCACGAAATTGTCGCCATTGTCTTCGATCTGGCTCGAATGGAACATCTGAAAAATATCCGACTCGATCGAACTGCCCCACCCCAAGGTCATCGCTTCGTAATCACGCGTCTCAATCTTTTTCACCAACCCCGACCACTTCACCGGATCAGGCTCAAGCTCAACACCCACCCGGGCCAAATCGTCCTTGATCATCAACATCATGCGCTGCGAAACCTCATTGCCCACCACATACGTATACTTAAATCGCAACGCCCCCCCCACGTTGCCCCCCACGTTTTCCCCTGCACGATCCATATTTTCCCCCGCATTTTCCCCGTTAGTTCCACCGTTGACCCGTCGCATCACGCCATCTTTATCACGTTCAAAACCCGCATCTTTTAACAGGGCCAACCCACGCGTCACATCATGCTCCCATGCCGTCACATCCGGGTTTGACTGGGAATTTAAATGATGGAATGGGCCGGTCGCCACGCGTGCATACCCCAGATAAACCTCATCGCAAATCCGCTGGCGATTGATCAACATCGTCATCGCCTGCCGCACGCGCTTATCGGCAAACATCGTCGCTTCGCCGCTTCGTCGTTGGTTCCACGCAATGTATCCGTACCCCGTGCGCACATGATCCAACTCGTATCGCCGAACCCGATCCATAAATTCCTTGTCTTCGATCAACTTCACATACTGCTCGGGCAGCGCGCCGAGAATATCAATCTCGCGATTGCGAAACGCTGTCAGCTCGGCTGCATTTTGCTCGATAATTTTGTACACCAATCGATCGAACGCCCCGGGCTCACCCCAGTAGCGCGCGTTGCGCACCAACACCAACGGATCACCCGGCCGCCAACTTTCCGGGTCGGGCAAGCGATACGCGCCCGATCCCATTAACAATCCCGTCTGCTTGTTAAATTCTTCCGGCGTAAATCGGCCATAAAAATGTTTCGGCATTACTGCCACACTCGCCGCCAAACCGAACCATTCGAAATACGGCTCGCCGTATCGAAATTCAACTTCATACGGCCCGATCTTCTCCACCGCGACGATCCGCTTCAGATATGCACGCTGCCGCGGGGCAGCCACCTTCGGATTCATGATCCAGTCATACGTGAACACCACATCATCCGCCGTCAATTCCTCGCCATCCGAAAACGTCACCCCGCGCCGCAGCTTGAAACGAATCGTCAGGTTTTCTTCATCCTTCTCCCACGACTCGGCCAACAATGGACGCCATTCCAGCGTCGTCGGATCCTGCACCGCTAACGTTTCCAACACACGCGCTTCGATGATCTGTTGATACACATCACCGGCCAACAACGGCGTCAAGCTCGGCGGACTCACCCCAAATGATTCCACCAACCAATCCCCATCCGCGTAATCCGCTTCAGCCTTCGCTGCTCGCAATTCATCAAATGCCCCCCCCACTTTCCCCATTGCAACTGTACCGCCTTTGGTATTCGCCGATTGCGACTTGTCGCTACCTTGCACAATCGCTCCACCCTCAATCAATCCATTCAAAACGCCCAGCTCGCGATTCAGCCGGGCTTGCTGCGTCGTCAGTTGATCGACCGACGACACCAGGTTCTGCACATGTCGCCATTGGCGGTCATATTGTTTCATCGCAATCCACACACTCACCAGGATCGCCACCAACAACACCGCCATCACCAGGTCTTTAAATCCAAATCGATTTTGCATCGTCACATGTTCTCAATGTTTACGCTTCGGGTCCAATCGGCGACGCAATCCATCGCCCAACAAATTTAACGATAACAACGTCAGCCCCAACAACAAGCACGGATAAAACAACAACCACCACCGCCCACCCAGAATGCCTTCACGCCCACCCATCACCGCAAAACTCCCCAACGACGACAAACCTTCCGAGGCCAGGTTCCCCCAACTTGGTAATGGCGCACGCACCCCGATCCCTAGAAAACTCAACAATGATTCCTGCAATATCGCCTGTGGCACCGTCAAGGTCGCATACACCACGATCGGCCCGGTCATGTTCGGCACCAGATGTCGCAACATCACACGCACAGGACCAAACCCACACGCACGCGCCGCCTCCACAAACGGCTGCGATTTCAAACTCAACACCTGGCCTCGAATCACACGCGCCATCGTCAGCCAACTCACCCCGCCAATTGCCACAAATAACGTCGCTACATCCGCGATTGTTTCTGCCACCTGCGGCTTGGCGCTGCCCCCGCTTAAAAATTCCACCACATCCACCATCCAAGGCCCCAACGCCAAATCAATCATCACCACCAACAGGATATACGGCAACCCGTACAACACATCCACCACCCGCATCATCCCCGCATCCACCCGGCCACCCGCATACCCCGCGATCGCCCCGTAACTCACACCGATACACACCGCGATCCCCGCCGCACACACGCCAATCCCCAAACTGATCGCACCGCCCAACAAACATCGCCACAACATCGACCGCCCCAACAAATCCGCACCCATCGGCATCGCCCAACTCGGCGAGCCATACGATCCGCCTACCCCCAGATTCTGTTCGTCATACCGTCCCAACGCCCACGGCAACGTCAACAAACAACCCAACACAATCACAATCAACAACACCCCACCCACACCCCCCATCGTCACCCCTCCACCCCCCCCAATTTCCCCCCGCGTGTTCAGCCACCTTCCCAACATGCTGCCCCTAACCACCCCGCGACGCACCGACACATCACCACCGGCGCTCACCCCACCATCCTCATCAGTTTCAACCACCGTCACCATATCCACACAAGTATACCCCCCCACATTTCCCCCGCGCAACCCGCCGCCACTGGCTCCCCACCCCGCTTGCAGCTTAGCACCCCCACACACTTTCCCACTCACACACACACCAAAAAAATCTGCACAACCCGCGAAATCTGCGAACAAAAACGCCCCCTTCTTCTCTGTGCCTCTGTGGTTTCTTTTCTTCCCCCGCCCCTCTTTCTCCTACCCCCACACTTCCTTAAACCGATCCACCTTGAACCCCACCGTATATCGCTCGCCATCGGTCACGATTGGGCGCTTGCATAACATGCCATCATCGGCCAACAGCTCGACCGCTTCGGCTTTGGTCATCGTTGCCATGCGGTCCTTGATGTTCCGTTTGCGATACTCGCCGCCCGACGTGTTAAACAATTCCCGCAACGAATAATCACCTGTGGCCATGATGGCCTTCAACATCTTGCGCGATGGCGGCTTCTCCGTGATATCGATAAACGTCACTTCCAGCTCCCGCCCATCCAGCCACGTCAACGCCTTGCGACACGTCCCGCACTTCATATACCCATACATCGTCAGCATCAAAATCACGTCCTACCTAAATCACCACCACTTAAAAATATCACACAAGTATCAAACGATTTTGTCCACAGATTTCACAGATGGCAAAGATTTTTAAGACAAACACCTCGGGAAACCAGAAAATAAAAAGCGAATCAAACACAAAACGCGAGCTTTGATGTCAACTCAACTCTATTGATTCAACAATGTGCGTTTTGCTTTTGATTCCCTTTTTCTTTGCCTTGATAATCTGCGCCATCTGTGAAATCTGTGCCCCCCACATGCCCCCCACATGCCCCCCCACACACGCTCATCCCAATATTTTCTTCTTAATCATTTCTGTGACCACCTTGGGATTCGCTGATCCGCCACTCAATCGCATCACCTGGCCCATCAATGCGCCGATTGCTTTGTCCTTGCCACCACGAATATCCTCGACGGCTTTGGCCATCTTCGGATTCGCCAACACTTCATCGATGTACCCCTCCAACGCGCCGGTGTCCGACACCTGCAACAGCCCATGCTGCTCCGCCAATTTTTCCGCAGGCTCGTCGCTCTCACAGCAATAGCCGAACAATTTGTCCGCCGCTGATGAGCCGACTTTGTCCGCGTCTGCCAATGCGATGATATCCCGCACCTGCTCGGCCGATGCCCCCACCTCCGCGATCGATACCCCCAACTCATTGGCACGTTTGGCCCCATAGTTCAACAACACCGCGGCGGCTGACTGCGGCTTCGCGCCTGTCTCCAACACTTCCTCAAAAAACGCGGTCAAACGCGGATCGTCCAACAACGCGTCCACCACTTTCCCATCCAATCCCAACTCACCGCAATACCGTTTCTCCTTGGCCAACGGCAACTCGGGCAGCCCTGCTTGCAAGCGGGCAATCCACTCATCACTGATCACAGCTGGCACCAGATCCGGATCAGGAAAATACCGATACTCATCCGCATCTTCCTTGTGCCGTTGATGCGTCGTCACCAGTTTCACATCATCCCAACCACGCGTGCTCTTGGCCCGTGCGCCCATCACCACACCCGTCTTCACCCACTCATCCACCTGGCGCCGATACTCGTGCGTGATCGCACCATGCACCGCTTTGAACGAATTCAAATTCTTGATCTCCACGATCGGCGTCTTGAACAACTCGCCATCCTTATCGATCACCACATTGATGTTCGGCTCAAATCGCATGTGCCCCTTCTGCATGATCCCTTCGCTCACGCCCAGGTGCCGACAGATTTGACGCAACACCTGGCCGAACATCACCACTTCATCAGGCGTTGAAAAATCAGGCTGCGTCACAATCTCCAACAACGGCGTGCCCGCGCGATTCAAATCCACAATCGTAAAATCCCCCCCCACATATTCCCCGTCCCCCCCCACGCCCCCCACACCCCCCGCACCCCCCGCAGGCGCTTCGTGCAACAGCTTGCCCGCATCTTCTTCCAGATGCGCTCGCACAATTCCGATTCGCTTCATCGCTCCGTCCAGCAATTTCCCCTCACCCTCGCCACTGACCGGAATGTCCAACGCACCATCCCCACACACCGGCAAGTCATACTGACTGATCTGATAATTCTTCGGCAAATCCGGATAGTAATAACTCTTGCGATCCCACTTTGTGAATTGATTGATGTGACATCCCAAGGCCAACCCCACCCGGATCGACATCTCCAACGCTTGCTCATTGATCACCGGCAACGTCCCGGGCATCCCCGCGACCACCGGATCAATCAAACTGTTAGGCTCCGCATCGAACCGATCGCGATGGGCCACATTGGGCGCACTGGTCCACATCTTCGACCGCGTCGCTAATTCCACGTGGATTTCCAAACCCACCACCAACCGCGTCCGCAGCTTCGGGTAATCCGGATTCACCTCAAACGTTTCTGCATGTATCGTTGTCATCCCCCAATTCTACTGCCCCACTATTGCCCCTGCACATCGCCCACTTCCCCCCCCCAACCCGCCGCCCCGCCGCCCCGCGATATTCATCGCGGGCTAGGAATGCAAAGCTATCCCACCCCTCACCTACCCACCAGCCGCGTCTTCCTGTTCAACCTTAAATCCCATCTGTACAAATTAATCCGCGCCAATCTGTAGAACTCCGTGGAAATCTGTGGACAAAAAATCTCCCGCCCTTCTTCTCTGTACCTCTGTGTCTCATGGTTATTTCCCCGCCCGCGCCTCCACCCCCAGCTCTGCTTCCAAATCCGCGAACAACACCTCCGCGTTCCCTCGTCGGCCGGGCAATAGCACATCGCCAAACAACAGCTTCGGAATCGTCCCGCCATCGAGCAATTCATACAACTTCACATTCATCGCAATTCGTTGCTTGGCCCATTCGTCGCGGATCGCCGCTTCCACCTCCACCACCCCCAACAATGCCACCGCCTTCTCATACACCTCCGATATCACCAACCTCTCCCCCCCCACACTCCCCCCACCCCCCACATCCCCCCCATCTTCCTCTCCATTTTCTCCCGCTTTGCCTTCCCGCCGATCTTTCTCTGACAAAAACATCCATTCGTCCAGCGCCGCATATGCCACAGGGTCTCGGCGATAAACCCCCATCGCCAACGTCGCAATCTCACACGAATATTCAAACCGAGGCTCCGGCGCAAAACCTGCCATCTCAGGATTACACTCAGCCTCCAACGGCACCGGCAATACCACCACCCCAATCTGATCCTCGCCATACCGTTCGATCGCTAATCGCAAATGTTCATGCAGTAGCCGACAGTGCGGACAGTTGTAATCCAACAACACCACCAGAATATGCGCCGCCTCCGCGGAACCCATCATCGGCAACTCGCTCGGCCTCAAACGCACCCGCCCCCCCAACAATCGCACCTCCCCCCCCACCCCCCCCACATTCCCCCCCACACCCCTCCCCACATTTTCACCTGCGCGATTCACCTTTTCTGCGGCGGTGTGGGGGGTGGGGGGGTGGGGCTTAGCGCCTTCGTTCTCGCCTACCTGATCACTCTCATCGCCCTCTCCTGAAACCCGCACCAATTCAACCTCGCCACGTCCCATCACGTTCCAACCGGCCCAGCCCAACATCTGACCCACAACCAACACCGCCAACAAACCGCCGGCTATACCACCTAGGCGCAACATGGCCCGCCCATCGCCATAACCACGCGCCACCCGCGCTTGCCTCAACAACAACACGCCCACCACCAAACCAATTCCATGTTCGGCCATGCACCACGGACATAACGCCCCCAATATAAAAATCTGCACACCCACAAACCACAACCCCGCACCGATCAGCAACATCCCCAACACCACCAACACCGACCAGCCCCGCGACCGCAAACCATGCATTCGCCACGACAATCCCACCACCAACGCATACACCACCACCGCGAACCAACCCACGGGCACCCCCAGCCATCGCGACCACACACTACCCAACACCGCATCACACCCCGACCCCGCACCACAGCCCAACACCTGATCCCCGCCACTGGCCGTGGCTAAATACAATCCCAACACCAACCCCAAATTTGCCAGTATTCGAATGATCAAGTTCATCATGTCTATCCCGTTGGTATATCTATCCCGTTAAAAACTCACGCGGTATCAGCTGCCTCAATTTTTTCTTCACACAAACTCCCGGTATTCACCAGGAGCTAACAAAAATCTACGCGCGAGTATTTTTCGTAATCCGTATTAATCACCCCCCACCAACACCCCCCACTCCCCCCCCCACCACTGCCCTACCACTCTGCCCACTCACGATATTCCTGGGTCCACCATCCCCAACTTTCCGAATGCCGCGCCGCGTAACACGCATGAATCGCATCGCCCGCATGGCCTGGCTCCCAATCGATGCTCGCCATCTTCAACCGGGTCGTAACACGAATGCGTCAAACCATAATCAACGCCCAATGCCAAACCCTGCTCAATAATTTCCACCTTCGCCAGATCGATCAACGGCGCGTGAATCGTCAACCGCTGCCCCTCAACCCCAGCCCGAGTGGCCAAATTCGCCATCCGTTCGAATGCGTCGATATAGTCAGGCCGACAGTCCGGGTATCCGGAATAATCCACGGCATTGACACCCAGATAAATATCCGTCGCCCCGCGCACCTCTGCCAGTGCCAACGCATACGACAAAAATATCGTGTTCCGCGCCGGCACATAGGTAATCGGCACATCGCCCGCCATCGTCGCCTCGTCCCGATCCTTGGGAACAAGCAGGGCATCATCCGTCAGGGCTGACCCACCGAACGCCCGCAAATCGATCGTCACCACCTGATGCGAGGCCACGCCTAGATGCTCTGCCACCCGATGCGCTGCCCGCAACTCGACCCGATGCCGTTGCCCATAATCAAAACTGATCGCATGACACGCAAAACCATCCGCCCGTGCCATCGCTAACACCGTCGCACTATCCAACCCCCCCGACAACAAAACCACCGCCCCCCCCGCACCCCCCACTCCCCCACTCTTTTCCCCCGTGCTACTCAATTCTTCCGTTCCCGCCGCTTGCGGCTTAGCGCCCCCACCGACATCCCCTCCCCTCACTTTTAACTTTTCACTTTTAACTTTTAACGCATCACCTGATTCTTCACCTGGTCCCATCACTCATCCTCCCCCTTGGCTTTTTTCTTCTCGTCCGCAACCTGCACCACCACTGTTTTCGCCACCAGATCACCCAATCGCTGACGCATCGGCGTCACGATCGGCATCAGCAACAACGGCACCGCAATCAGATCAAACGACTTCAACAAATTACGTACCAGGATCCGACCCATGCCCGCCCGTTCGCCATCCAAACCCACCACGCGCAACCCCATCACCCGCTTGCCCATCGTCCGTTGCGTCAACATTTCATCAATCAATGTATGCACCACAAACACCCCGATCGCCACGCCACTGGGCAACATCGCGGCCAATCCCCCCGATTGGCCGGGCCAGTGATACATCATTTCCCGCGGGCCCATCCCGAACAAACCCATCGCCAACACAACCCCAGGCCCAAAATCGATCAAGCCCGCCAACATGCGCTGGCTCAACTCGCCAATCACCACGCCCTCGGGCAATCCCGCTCCGGCACGCGATGGATCACGCTGCCAGAACACAAACATCAACAACATCGAACCCGCAAAAACACTCACCATCAAAACCATGTCCGACATCGCCAACCATCGGCTCAGCCAATCCCCCTCTTCCGACAAAACCCGAGGCATCGGCTTGCCCAATAAATCGCAACCCACCAACGCCAACTCGCCCGCATCCGTCTTCTGACCCACGGCCACGTAATGCAACAACCCCAACAACGTCGGCTGACCCTTGCCTCCCTCAACCGCCAACTCGCCCAGCGCGATCACGCCACTCTCACGCACCAGGCCCAACCGCGTGGTCCACTTGCCATCCTCATCCACACCCATCGCACCCAACACCAGTTGCCCCGACACCGACACCGCGTCCCAGGCTGAAACCCCATCACCCTCACCCGACCCCAACCCAATCGCCCCACCCTCAACCACCTGCGCCCCCCACCCCCCCACGCCCCCCACTTTCCCCCCCACATTTTCCCCTGCGCGATTCAATTCTTCCGTGCCCATCGCAGTGCCCTCTCCAGCCGCTGTGACAGGGTGCGACTTGGCACCTTCTTCCCCTTCCCCCACTTTTAACTTTTCACTTTTAACTTTTAACTCAACCCCACGCCCCCGATACACCACCAGCCCACCGACATCACCGCCACGCAACAACCATGGCAAACCTCGGCCCGATTTCACCAAACGAGCTTCTTGGCCATGCACCCAATCCTCAGGCAGGTTCCGCGCTTCCCATCCCTGGTTCGTCAGCTCCAACAAATGGTCCGTCTTAAAACGATCGGCCACCAACGCCCACACCACCTCATCATCCACCACCAACCCCCGCATCCCCCACCCTACCCCCACATTTACCCCGGCACTATTCAACGCTTCTGCGCGCCCCGCGATACCCTTCATCAGTAGCGCATCATCCGCTGCCGCTGTGGGGGGGTGCGGTTTATCGCCCTCTTCCCCTTCCCCCACTTTTAACTTTTCACTCTTAACTTTTAACTCAAAATCGCTCCCCCCCAGCGCCACCTCATACCGCGTCGGAAATCCATCCAACACAAACGAACGCATATCCGCACCCGCTGGCGCCGGCCCGATTCGTTGCACCACCATGGCTTCGCCCGGCCCGCCTTCGTATACCACCCACAACTTCCCCGAATCCGCAGTCACCCCACCGGCCGCCAATCGGCCTACAAATTTGCCCGCCCGCGCAGGACCAAACCCACTCGCACTACTACCCGTACCCCCGCTCCCCGGCACACCCACTGCATGATGCAACACTTCAACGCCCCACAAACTCCCGGTCCCAGCCACTTGCGGTTTGCTCCCCTCGCCCACTTCTGCGCCCACGCGCACACGCAACTCCCACAAATCACCCCCATCGCCCACCAATATCACCCCGGGCGCATCACCTTCACCCGTGGCCAAAGCCGTCGCGTCACCAAACAACGTCAAAACAGGCCCGCAGACCACACATAAAAAAATCAAACTGTAGCGCATCATCCACCGATCATACCACCCCCACCCCCCCACGTCCCCCCCCCACTCGCCCCCCCACCCCACACACACTACCATTCCCCCACGTTCCACCCCACGCGATTAAACCCGTCTTTGACCAACACTCCTCTCCCCATCCCCACTTTTTACTTTTTACTGATAACCGACAACTTTCGACCCGCCTCCCAACTGGTACCATGCCTTCGTGCTAACTCAACGACTTATCTTCGGCCCCATCATGATCGTGGTCCTCGTCGCGATCTTCTATTTTGATAACCATTTCGACGACGCGCACGGCGGTATCCTTTTCGCCGCCATCGCCATCCTCATCGCGCTCGGTGGCCGAGAACTCACCCGACTCTTCAACGCCAAACTCCCCGCCCCCTCACCCCACCCCACGTCTTCCCCCGCAACCCCGCCACCCCCGCAAATCAGTTATCCCCTGCTCACCCTGGCCGCGATCGGCACCTGTGCCGTCATTTACGCTCGCCCATGGTTGGCTGAATTAACCCTCCCCATTCTCATCACCTGGCTCGTACTCACCACCCTCGCGGCATTCATTCGCCACAGCGTCCCCGCCCAGCGCACCGACCAGGCCATCACCGTCGGTGCCCTCACCGCACTGGGCATCATTTATATGGGCATCGGCCCGGCCATGCTCTTGATCATTCGACAGGAAAATCACAACGGGGCCTACCTTGTCGCCGCCATCATCATGGCCACAAAATGTTGTGACATCGGTGCCTACTTCACCGGACGGGCCATCGGCAAACACAAACTCATCCCCTGGCTAAGCCCTGGCAAAACATGGCAAGGACTCATCGGCGGCATGATCCTCTCGGCCATCGTCGCCGCTTCGCTCGCCCAACTCGATTGTGCCCGCTATCCCATCATCTGGGCGGCGGCATCCGGCGCACTGCTCGGACTGTTCGGCCAAGTCGGCGACCTGCTCGCATCCCTCTTCAAACGCGACGCAGGCGTAAAAGACTCAGGCAACACCATCCCAGGCTTCGGCGGCGTCCTCGATGTCGTCGACTCCCCCATCATCGCCGCACCCATCGCATGGCTACTGCTTCAACTGCTCCATTAGAGCACAACCATTTCAATCGTAGTGCTTGGTGTTTAGCGGGCGACGCGCCAGCGTCCCGTTTCGTAGACGCAAATGCTACGATTGAAATGGGTATGCTCTAATACCAAGCCCGTTAAAAATTCGTGCGTGCTAAAAAATTTCATTAAACGAACCCCCGGACCCCCCGGTATTCACCGGGGGCTAGCACTAATGCAAACGCAAGCACGCCGCTTGCGGCTTAGCGCCCCCCCCCCACCACTGCGCCACCACTCCGCTCCCCACTGGGCCCCACCAAATAAAAAATCTGTGTCAATCTGCGAAATCTGTGGACGAAAACTCCCCCTCCTCCCCTCAGCTCTCCAGATTCAACCATGCCAAGTCCTCGGCTGACAGCTTCACGTCAAACGCCTGCAACGACGTGCGCGTTTCTTCAATCGTGCGCGGCCCGATCAACGCAAACACCTGCATCGGCTGACACAACACATACGCCAACGCGATCTGAATCGGCGTCACCCCACGCTCGCCAGCCATCTTCTCAACACGGGCTTTGCGCTCGAAATTACCATCGTTGTACCACACCCGCGCCACTTCACGGCCCCAGTCGCTATCCAACACCTCACGCTGAAACACCGGCAGGAAAAATCCCGATGCCTGCGACGACCAGGCCATCATCGGCGTGCCCGTATCCTTCAACCACTGACGCGATTTCGCATCCGACATCGACTGACAATCCTCCCACATCGGCTCGCTCCATTGCGCCAGCGACAGGTTGTTGCTCAGCAATGTAAACCCGCGCTTGCCATTCTTTTTCGCATAGGCGTTGGCTTCCTCAAATCGTTCGATGCTCCAGTTCGACCCGCCGAATATTTTCATTCGGCCCGCGTCCACGTGTTCGTTCAACACATCCACGAACTCGCCGACGGGAATGTCCCGGTTGTCGCGGTGCATGCAATAGATATCGACGTAATCCGTTTGCATGCGCTCCAGCGATTGGTGCAATTCTTCGGTCAGGGTTAACGGATCGCAACCCGGCCGACCATCCCAACGCGGATGGCGCGCCGTGTGCGCCCCTTTACCAATAATCACAACCTGATCGCGCACGCCACGCAACTTCACCCATTGGCCAAGCGCCTGTTCCGTGTGCGGTCCATATTCCTTGGCGGTGTCGAACGCATTGCCGCCACGCTCAAAAAAATCATCCAGCATCACCGCGGCGTATGGCATGTTGTTCACATCAAACGCCATCGTCCCCATCACCACTTGCGACACCGGCTTATCCAAACCTTCAATCGTCTCGCGCGTGACATGACCAGCATACTCAGGCCGAACCTGCAATGGATGGCCGCTCACGGTTTGCGTCAGGGCATCTTTATCCTCCGGGGCAAACTTCAATCCCACCGCATGACGCCACGCATCCACCGCAGCCTGTTGCCCGCGTGTATCGTCCCACGTCAACGCAGGCGGATGCGCTTCACGACGACCCTCGGCCACACATCGGCCCAGCTCGTCGATCTCGTGCACGTACAGATCTTCATCGGTCGTGGCCAACACTTCTTTTTCCTTTTCGCCATAGACCGTTACCAGAATCCGCCCATCATTGAACCACGGGCTTGGCAGATGCAGCTTGCCCTTGCTGCCCCATACATAGACGCCCATCTCCGTCTCGCATTGCACGCCGGTCATCATGTTCGCCAAAATCGGCCCGCGACCCGGCAACTCAAACTTACACGTCGCTGTCGAAATCTCATCCACACCAGTCGATCCAATGTGAGCCACCGCTTTGATCTCGGACGGATTCACAAAATCCCGACCCACTGCCGCACCGGCAATCAAGCGCGCTGCCGACAGGCAATAACAACCCACATCCAGAATCCCACCGCCGGCCAACTCGTTTTGCATGCGTGTGTGTTCGGGCTGACCGTCCAGATTAAAACTGAATCGCGTGTCGATCATCTGCACGTCGCCGATCAGGCCTGATTGAATCAGCTCGACCAGCTTTTTCGCACCCGGATGACTTCGCCACATAAATGCTTCGACGAAAAATACGCCGTTGCGCCGGCACGCTTCGAGCATCACCATCAATTCGCTGCTGTTCATCGCGGCGGGCTTTTCGCACAGAATATGCTTGCCCGCATCCGCCGCACGCACCGTCCACCGGGGATGCAACGTATGCGGCAACGCGATATACACCGCATCAATATCGCCGTCAGCCAACAGTGTGTCGTAGCCCTCGTAACATTTTTCGACCCCGAATTCTGCCCCAAACGCGTCCGCAGACGCCTGTGACCGGCTGCCCACCGCAGACAATTCCCCCGTCTGCGATTCCACGATCG
Organism: Phycisphaerae bacterium; assembly: GCA_030426385.1. Classification (GTDB taxonomy): domain Bacteria; phylum Planctomycetota; class Phycisphaerae; order Phycisphaerales; family Phycisphaeraceae; genus JAUHYI01. The sequence goes on along the minus strand of JAUHYI010000008.1, from coordinate 20,706 downwards.
CTTTGGCAAATCGCTTGGCAATCATGCCACTGCCCAGAATGCCCCAACGCAATTTCGTTCCACTTGCACCATCAGCCATCGGTCAGTCTCCAAAATGACCCCCCGTTCTATTTACTTATCCCCCTCTGTAGCCCGCCGATCATATCCGCCTCACCCTTCGCCCACCACCCCCCACCCACCCACCCCACCTTCCCCCACCTTCCCCCCCCACACTCCACCCCACACTTCACCGCACCTCCCCACCCGCACTCCATCGCAGCCTCTGCCTCGTCGACTATCTCGTCGCCTTTCGCGCCCGCTACCTTGCCACATCCCCATCCCTTCACCATCACAACCGACAAAAACACCGAAATTAACCGGATCACTGTTGCTCGACCGATGCTGTTGCGGTACCTTTATTGGGACGTTCACGCCAAAAAGGTCGTCCCAAGCGGACGGCCCCTTTGTCGTGCGTCGTGGTTTTGCGGCTGGTAAAGCTTGTTTCACCCCTTTTTATTCGGGTTTTCCCACGCCGCTGGTTTTTGTTTCACCGTTAGCTCCGGGCGGGATCGAGTGTACGTTCCGCCTGTCAACCGCTTGTGCGGTAGCCCCACGTGTGAAACATACGTATTTTTTTTGGAGAGTTCGCCATCGGAAAAGGACGCCAACCAAGGCAAACCAAGGAAATCGGTAAGCAACTCCGAATCAACGATCAGATTCGCCTGTCTCCCGTTCGACTCATCGACGATCAAGACGAACAAATCGGTGTGACCGACCTCGACGAAGCCAAGCAACGGGCATTCGACGCGGGCCTTGATCTCGTGGAAGTCGCACCCCAAGCCAAGCCCCCGGTCTGCAAGATCATGGACTATGGCAAGTGGAAATACCAACAACGCAAAAAAGAGCAGAAAGCTCGCTCCCACGCCAAGCAATCCGAGCTCAAGGAAGTCCGCGTCCGTCCCAAAATCGACGACCACGACCTGGGCATCAAGGTCAACCGCGCCCGCGATTTCCTCGACGACGGCGACAAAGTCCAGTTCACCATGCTCTTCCGTGGCCGGGAAATGGCCCACCGCGATCTGGCCCTCAAACAGATGCAGGACATCGCCGCCAGTCTGGGCGATATTTCCAAAATCGAAATCGAACCGCGCACCATGGGCCGACGCATGACCATGATGCTCGTCCCCGATCGCAAGCCACAACCCAAAGCTCCCAAGCCCAACGCTGAGCAACCCGGTGCCGAACCGACCCCCGAATCCCAAAACGCGTCGGCGTAACCACGCTCCGCCAAAAACCACGCCGCCAGTCTGCTATCCAGAATGGGTATTATGTATAATTGGGTAAAATGAGTATCTCCCACACTGATATCTAAGGATTATCTAATGGCACGATGCACAGCTCCTGTAGAGGGTCACCGGACGGCAAGCGGCGAGGCCAACTGCCCAGCATGTCGTGGTGGACGCCGTAGCTACGGTGGTTACAGCAGCTACGGCGGCTATTCGCCAAGCTCATACTCATCGCCCTCACCTACACGGACTAGCGGGGGTGGGGCAGGCGGTGGCGGATCATTCTCCAGCACACGACCTCAATGGTCTTCGGCCGGTTCAACGGTGTCGTACACGCCCGCTGAAGTTCGAGCGTTGACGCCGATCCGCGAAAGCGTTGAAAAACGTGCGTCCTTGCCTGACGTGCGAGATGTATTCCTCTGTCACGCATGGGACGATCGGCGGGGTGCCGCCAAAGACTTGCACGACAAGCTCGAGTCGGCTGGTGTTTCTGTTTGGTTCAGTGAAAAAGATGTACCCCTGGGCTCCAACTTGCTCCGCGAAATCGACAGAGGTTTAGCGAAATCGCGGATTGGAATTGTGCTTGTTACTCCTGCCCTCCTGGATCGACTCAGGAGTGAGGGCATCGCAGACATAGAACTTTCGGCATTGCTCGCTCGCGACCTTCTAGTACCTGTTGTTCATGACACAACCTATGAGCTGCTGCGAGAAGTCAGCCCATTGCTAGGCTCGCGGAGCGGACTGAACACGGCCGCAGATGCAATGACCGATATAGCGATTAAGTTGTCCGAACTAGTTTCGCTTCCAACATCACTCGATCCTGCCATGAACTGACCGCACCCATTTGGACGAAACAGCCGCCCTTCTCAGGTGGCTTTTTCTTCGCCTCCTTTACTCTTGATAAAATATATTATCAAGACCAAGCGATCGATCATACCCGCCATGATCTTCGGCCATGTGCTGTGAATTTGTTTTCTTGGTAGATTCCAACAAACTGGCCTTATCTCCATTTATCGAAATGTAGTCCGCGCAGTGCGATTTTTCCCCTGGCGCATCAGCTCGCCGACCCTGGCCGCACATTCAAACCACACGCCCATGAAAGCCATCGCCTACACCCAATGCGGCCCGCCCGACGTGTTGCATCTCAAAGATGTTGACAAGCCCACGCCCAACGATGACCATGTGCACATCAAAGTTCACGGGGCCACGATACAGTCATTCAGGCGCTGTACTTTTGCTCCGCTGGGCGCTGCCGTTTTAGACTGTTGTTCACCAATACCCACGCACGCCTTGTCAATGCGTGTGACTACAGACTACGGACTATGGGCTATGGACTATGGACTATGGACTACGGCAGAGAAATAAGCCGACGCGCATTGCCAGACTCAATCGACGACATCGCCTCAGCCGAAAGATCAAGTTCACCAAGTAAAGTATCTAACTCACCACCATAAGTATCACGGCCATATAGAAAACGATCCTTATGCCGTTCAAGTAAATCTCGGCTAAACATAAGATCACGACGAAGCGCACATAACGCCGAGCCAGCCGACAAATCTGCATAAAGATTGGGATAAGTTTCCAGTAACCGCAACATCTCCCCACCGGCTTGAATGGGGCCTTCTGGATAAATTGCGGACTGCACGTCACTGCTGATCTCACGCCAAAACCCTGGTGCATGACCCACAAAAATGGTGTGAGGGCACGCGACCAATGCCCGCTCAAGGTTTTGGATCGTACCGCCATACCAAAACGGATCGTACACCAACTCCCCAGTAGTCGAATCCGGCCGGTACGGCACATCTAGATGCAACACCACCGGCATTGCCAACTCACCCGCTTTGCGAAAGAGATTCAAACACCTCGGATCATCAAAAAGAACGCGATACTTCCACTCACCACAAACCGTAACTCCGTGCATCCGGTGGGCTGCCTCTAAAAGGCCTGGCGCATCGCCCAGACAAGGATCAGGGCAATAACCAAGAAGAAAGCGATCTGGAAAATGATCGCGGGCAATCAATAAATCCTCAAGAACAACCCCTGCATGCGTACCATTGGCACGAAAACGCAATGGATTAAGTAAGCCATGATGCCGAACAATGTCGTGGTCAGGTGGAATTTCCCACGTGAGCAACCACGCAACATCAACACCATGCTCATCCATGTCTCGAATCAAACCCGCATCATCCCGGCCTTGCCAAAAAACGTGCTGATGCGTATCAATTTTCATAAATCCAAAACCTTGGGCAAAACAAACGTGTAACCAGGCATCAGTACAATCGATCAACAATCACATCAAACCGAAACCTGATCGCACACCTTTCCTATAGCTTGCGTAATCGCCTGCTCAATCCCCGGAACAAGGGGGCCGTAATAGCCATATTCCCAATAACTGTCGACTTCATAGCCCCCTTCCGCCAACATCGCCGTCGTAGGTAGATAAAGTCCCTCGCCATTGGAGTATCCCAGCGGGAATGTGACACCGGCGGGAAACTGGTTGCAAATCAACCAACCGATTTCGGCGACAGGCTCACCTTCCAACGCAACGATACGCATGGCATCACCGAAGCAAATCATCTGTAGTTGAATATTCACAACCGACGCAAGCTCCTGCCCCCTATCAAGAATATTCAGCCCTTGCCTAGCCCATAGCGTACGCACTTTGGATAACCAGGATGAATCAACACTGTCACAATGAGTATCGATGGTCTGTTGAAGCGCCTCTTTATCCGTCGCCTTCCCCAGTGGGAAATCAATCGATACCAGTGCGCAATGAAGTCCCGAGTCAATGCGATCAAGCGGAAGCTTCATCGCACCAATGACTTCCTCTGCCAGCAACCGACCCGCAGCTTCAACATCGTCGCCACGATTGCGAACCCACCGATCACCCTCTGCCGAAACATAAGGCCTCGCGTCTCCACCGGCACCCTGTAAAAAAAGACTAACCGGCCGACCCACATGCTTATCTAGCTCTCGCATTGCCACACCAGGAAAATCAGCTGAAATCATGGCATCGTTAAGCATCGAAGGATGGCAACCAATGGAAAACATCACGCAAACATATTGACCATCGTTATCCTCCAATACGCACACCGGAAGAAGATCACATACCGGACCGCTCGGGTTAGGCGCATTGACCACTTGGCCATCCTCACCACGATGCCGACGATTCATGGGCAACTTGGTACGCGCTGTGCCAGAGGCAATACGGACCTCTCTTGCCTGCCCCATTGCCTCTTCGATCGCAGTAAGGATTGCCTGATACAACTGCTCCAGATAAGTTTCGTCGAGCGGCGTATAACACCGAATCCCCCACCTCGCCGCTGCCGCACTCGAATGCGTATGCGAACAATTCACCAAAACCTGATGGGCAGGCAAACCCCAGCGGGCATAGATCCTTCGCTTGAGTTCATCTGTTTGAACCCGTCCCAGATAGCACAAATCCAACCCAATAATCAACGTTGCCGCCGCCTGGGCATGCACAAACAGAACTCGAGTATAGACATCATCGCGCACACCACTTGAGGTCATGTCCAGATCACGAGGGCAAAACCCTTGCAGAGGCGTTCCGTCTGGCGGGGTAATCCGAACCCGGCTAAATCCCGCCCTCATTTGCTCGCACGTATCACTCATTTTAGATACACCATTCACTCAAACATCCAAGTCATGTAGATCGATTACAACGATAAACAACGCACCATTGCGCCGGCATATTTCGAAAATCATTTATGACGCCACACAAGTGGTCAATAATTTCTCAGCTTGAAGAGCGACTTTTTTGTAAGCCGCTGCATAACATTCAATTTTCTCTGGTTGATATGACTTGAAGTGAGGAATGCCAATACTCAAATTGTGGATCTGTGTGGATACCCCAAGAACTTCAGACTCATCTGCTTCGGTCGGCACCGGGTGCTTCGGCCGATTCGTAGGGTGTCCCTCGCCATAGACATCCGCCGTATGGAAAATCGCAAAACGATTGAGCGGCGCGTTCGCAGGTCGACCAGGCATCCCGTTTTCTGCTTCGACAGCACGACAGTACATCTCTGCTGGCAAGCCGCCAAGCTCATCGGGATCATACAGCCCCATCGGGTGATACCACCCCCCCATCGTTGAACCAGACTTGGGATCCGGACGGTGAGGATAAAGCCCCGGCGTGCCTTCTAACAAATCCCAAAAGTAGTTAAGAGATTTTTGAATCTCCGCAATGCGCTGCGGATAATATTTCAACTGAACCAAACCCATAGCCGAACAGGCCTGATTAATCCGTGCCTTAAAGCCACCAAGCGGAACACCCAACGTGGACATCAAGACCGGATCTGTAATTTCGTTATGACGCTCATAATGGCCAAACGCAAGTGCTCTTTCATAAATTTCACGATCACTGGTTAGAAGCATACCCCCTTCACCAATGGGAAAACTTTTGCCTGTCATCATGCTCAATCCAGCCACATCCCCAAACGTACCAACCATTTTCCCTTTGTAAAGCGTCCCTTGGGCATGCGACACATCTTCAATCACACGGATGTCATGACGTTTAGCAATCGCGAGAATCGCATCCATGTCACATGGGTATCCACAATAATGAACCACAACCACCGCACGCGTGGCCGGTGTAATATGTTTTTCGATTTCCTGGGGATCGATACAAAGCGTATGCCTATCAATGTCCGCAAACACAACCGAAGCCCCAAGAGATAACGCCTGCGTCGCCGAGGCCCAATACGTCGTATTCGGACAGATCACCTCGGTCCCCCGGCTCACACCTGCTGCCCACATCGCCACCAATAGCGACATCGTTCCATTGCAGTGAGCCAGTCCATACTTCGCACCCGACCAGGCCGCATATTGCTTTTCGAATTCACGTGTTTCCTGGCCAATTCCAGACATACGGCCTTCACGAAGAACTTTAAGGACAGCCGCCTCGTCTTCATCGGTCACAATCGGCCATTTAAACAGATCGGTACACAGATCATTAGTGGGAACCGCAGGCGCCCCCCCTAAAATCGCTAACTCTTGATTAATAATACTATCCACAATAATTCCTTAAATAGATGCGTTGTTACTGACCCTGTACACGAAGCACCCTTAAATCATGCGCGGGGATCGATACTTCAAATTCACCAGAACCAATAGGTACTTGATCACCCGATTCAACATTCACAGCATTTGTAAATTGCCCGAAGTGAGAAATCGGCAAGCGGACGTTCGCCGTAACAGGCTTGTCTGACCAATTCGCAACGCCGATCAAAAAATCGTCTTGCTCTTGTTTCTTCAAATAACTGACCCGAACACATTCGGGATCAGACTTGACGCCATTATTCCAAAAAGGGAAAAACTCGGTATCGCTCATACCAAACGGGATTTCCACGGTATTCCAGAAATCCAAAATGGCTCCGACGTCCACCATGGCCGGGGTAATCATCGTGTTATGAAGAAACGTAAATGACAACAGTTCGCGTGAGTGCTCTGGGGTTGCCATCTTCGAAACATACCCGTATTGAGGCAGCAATATCTGAGGGACGCCCAAACGGCTCCCCATCTGAACACGGTAACCAATTGCGTCATAACTGCGAGGCTGATCCTCATCGATTGCCGTCAACTTCCCCTCGGTTCCGATACGAGTCTGCAAAAATACGGTAGACATTTGAAATGGTTCAGTGGGTTTGATTCCCTCACCTTCAAGATATACATCGTAAAAAGATCCGATGGGCACATAACCACCATGCGAAACAATATATGGCTTACGACCAGCACCGCGTGTCTGGTCAAACACAAAATACAAACGCTTTACCATGTCGCGCATGGCCATCAACTCGAACGTACCTTCGCTCACCCCATCTCGCGTCTTGTAGGCATATCCTTTTTCTGAATCGTAGTTTCGCCGACCTCGTGACAAGTCGAAGTAAAATCCGTCTAGATCTGACGTCTGCAATATCTCCGCAAGCGACCCTACGAAATAATCTGCAAAAGACGTCGCAGGCGAACAATACGCGATCTCCGTTGTTTCTACACCATTGCCATGGCTATTATATTGACTAGGACGATACATCCAATCTTCAGCAAAATACCAATACTCTTCTACAGGCCGAGAGTCTGCCTTCATATCGATGAGAGATCCTTCTGGAGCACCCCATTTAAAAAAGCCAATATCGCGACGTATCATTTCATATGTTGATATTGTTGATGGCGTTATATATGGATAGACTTTTTGGTTCAGATCGCGTGCTGCCTGAACTGCACCTTCCAGAGTTTCACGGTTACGTGCCTTCGGCAAAGAATAGCCTGCAGACCATCGGTGGTTGGCCAGCATGACATGCGTAGTAGGGGCATTTGACCATGCCGGGCCCCGCCACCGAATATCTCTCCAACCGTCAAACTTCGGCTTAATCGGCGTCGGCAGCAATCCAAAATGCCCAGTGAAGGCTAACGGTAGCTTACCTGCATCATTGACCAACAACAGCCGAAGAACAACATCGCGCCCGTCTTCTTTGATAACTTGAACGCGTGGCTTACGTGAATCGATGTACCACCCTTTATAGTTTTCAGCAAAGTAGGCAAGACCAACCGCATCATTACCAATCCATAAACTTTCCAAGGGGCCAGTGTAATCACAACTTTCAACCAAACCACTAAGTCTATCAGACACCATAAGCCTGGCATCTGCCAAGGGAATATCAATATAAAGCTTTTCTACATAAACACGTTTTTCCGAATTGATCTTGAATGTCACATAATTCATTCCGTCAAATTCAATACGCTGATTCATTTCCACCGCAATACCACGACTCTCTCCTTTCTGGACCGACAATACACGGCCATCAGCAATCAACGGAAACTCGGGATGATTAAGTGGAATATCAAATACTTTCCCGCCCACTTCACCATGCAACGTAATTCCTTTGGAAGCCAGTATGGGCTGACCTTGCGACGTGATCGATGCGATCAATTTATTGCGATCAAACTCAAACGTCTTACCCCAAAGCGAAACCGTTCGATCTGCAACTTGCATCGGCTCCCATAAAGCAGGAACCCATTCAGGCGACAAAGCCTCCATTGCAACAGGATTGGCTAGCCAATCTGGAAGCTGCCACTTCTTAAACGTCGTATTAGCCTGGGCAACAACGCTTTCTTGTTCATCAATAAGATGGATCTGAACGTCATAGTCGCCAGGAGTAAGATCCGCCATTGAAAACTGATACTGGTTTTGCAGATCGCGAACAGGATGAGTCGTTTTTAGAAGCGACACACCTTGCTTCGAAACAAAATCCATTTGAATTTCGCCGTTTTCAACCAAATCAAGATCCAGACCATACAAAAGAACATTGGCCTTTAGTTGATCCTGACTTGGGATGGGAACCAACTCGACTGCAATTGGATCGTAATACATAAAAGGCAATGCCTGCTGATAGATAACACCTGCATCTTCTACCTCAACAGAAGCCTTCACCATATAGAATCCAGGATCAGTCAATCGCTTTGATTCACCGGCTTCCCGTGATTCTCCGTCAGGAACCACAATCGTATCCTGCCACTGCGCCAACGTCTCGCGGCTCTCCACACTGACTTCAACACCTAACTGCTGGTCAAAATTCATCTGCTCTGCTGTTTCTTTAACCTGCGGCAAATCAGTCGATGTTTTAATGTTGAATGAAACTTGATCCGAACTTGTATTTGCAATCAGAAATTTTGGCGACAAATCACCACGATTAAATCCCCCAAAATCGGCTCGAACCCCGTAAGGCGTCACGATTCCTTTTTGAAATGCCTGATAATGGTCAAACCAAACTGGGTGATCTTGCAACGCAAAAAGACGACCATCAAAACGATATCCCGCCGAAAACAAGAATTCATCCTTATCTTTCAACCCCAGCGATTGACGAGGTATTCGAACTTCAAGCACCCACATTCCTGAATCCACACGGCTTTTAATATTGGTCCGAGATCGATAACTTGTATCTCGATTGACCGAAGCCATCTCCCAATCCACATGCGTATCGGCGTCATACAACTTGCTGTTTGGTGAAAACGAAAAAAAGTAATATTCGTAATTTTTTCTCGCCGCATCCACATCTTTTCTAACCATGAAGCAGAATTGGTCACCCAAATTAACTGAATTATCATCGTCATGGCGACTTGCCATAATATCCATTTTATACGACTTGGAATATTCAATAGATGTTGCAAAATACAAGTACTGATCATCTGATGCAGTATGAAACGACAGTGGCCTCGCGTACGCAGTATGCGTCGTCGTATTAACCATGCCGTGTGTTTCAGACGGGTATTCATCCGACCCAATCACACCATCAAGAACAGGCCCCTTTGCGACATGAGAAAACGGCATAATGTTTACTGGCGTACGCTCTTGATTTGACGTATCTACTGAATCCCCTGCCGCGACAGACACAGAATCAGGATGAAAATTTCGCGAAAACAAACTCAGCTGATCTTCATTCAGAGCCAATGTTGATACATAAATATCGCGAATCAAGGATGTGTTTGTCCCGCCAAATCCATTTTTTGTATTTCCTCCAGCAAATGATATTCCCTCAATCGTTTCCGGAAAATAAAACTTATTGTCAGCCGTACCTACCAAATTGCCATCGACATACAACCGAGCATGGTGATTGGCTCGCCACGTAAACGCCACGTGGTGCCATGTGCCTTTCCCCCAATCTTTCAATCCTTCGTCCGCAAAAGGAATAAAAACAAGCTTCCCCGCGTCATCTGATTGTTTGACCGTGTATAGACATATGTTCTGCACTCCCGGCCGCTTGTACAGAAGGAAGCTCCCACCCAATGGATTAAGCGGACGAATAAATACCACCGGGTCCTTCAAGCTCCCAGGGTTCCAATCAACAGGCTGTATCCAAAAAGAAATACTTCCTTCGGTACCAACCCAGTCCTTGACCCGAATTTCCGGCGCCACATTCTCTTTACCGACCAGCACCCCTTCTTTGCGATACTTGAGCGATTCAGCATTATCAATGCTCAATTCTCGGCTACCCAAACCAAGAGGAGATCGCCCCGACATTGGCAAATGGTACACTTCTGCACTTACTGTGACGCAAGCGAGAGAAGCAAAGCTGGCAGCAAAAACTATTGCAATAACAAAACAACGCGGAATAATACTAAGCACAAATACAGCTCCTATGCTACTAAGCATAATTTGATACCCCTAAATGCTTTCGCATTTAACTTCCAGAACACTATTTTTCGACATCAAAATCGAAATTCGAACCATTAATCCAATGCAAAGAACAATCGATAATCCCGGTCTACATAGATTGCAGATTGCTCAATACGTTCAACGGTATTCACATGAGTATCCAGGTACAGGACATTGGCTCGTTCTAAATGACGCTCCCACGGAATATTGCTATAGAACCCTGTCGGGGGAGCAAAAACAAACGGTATAAGTGTATTACCATTCACTTCCCCATCAATGACCCACGCTGTTTCTCCCGGCGATTTGAGTGGGCGATACCCACTACCCTGACGGGCTTCTCCATGCCGAACGTAAGTATCATTCCCCGCCATGATGCCGTTGTAACAATAACTAAAATAATCAATACCCGCTTTTAAGTCTTCATGCGTCGGACATCGAAATACACCATAATCTTCCAAGTCAACAGGTCGATAATAAGCACCATTTCTACCTCCAATACTTAAGTACGTATATATATGGTCCGCCCAAAACCCTCGCCCCGGGTGGAGGGGTGACGCGGTAGCATTGTTATAAGTCGCTGGAATCCAGCCGTTATGGTCTTCAGAATACAGTACCAATGCTAAACCTATGCTTCTCACGTTACTTTTACATACGGCACTTTGAGAAGCTTCCTTCGCTTTTGATAATGCGGGCAAAAGAATTGCCAACAGAAGAGCAATAATCGAAATAACCACGAGCAACTCAATGAGCGTAAAACCAACCGCTTGCCGCCCAACAGCATCGCACTTCCAAAATCGCCGCCCCATACGCCCAGGAGAATCAGGCGCCGCTGGTTTTACACCAAACAAACATCTTGCATTATCTCTAGCAAAATAATCCACAGCACGTCCTTTCCATTCGTAAATATTCCCCCAACAACTCACACTCAGAACCAAACAAATCAGGCTCGAGCTTGCGCATCCCCCAGTTGCTTCGCCTTATCGTCCACCACAAGCGACCGCACGGAATTGGTCCACTTTATATTGCCAGGCAATACGATTTCATGCGTTTCTAATTTCTCACCCGCAATCATTTTCAACAAACACCCGAGAGCAGATTTAATTTTGAGAGACTCCAACTGCAGCGAATCTGGAGACGATAGTGGGGACAGAAAAAACTGAGGAAGCGCATTGGTCAACGCCACAATCGATATGTCTTCTGGAATACGGTATCCTCGCTGATAGAGCTTCTGCACCAACAACGAAGCGATAAACTCATCCTCAACCACCAAAGCCGTAGGCGTCCATGCGTAATTAAAAATACCATCCAGCACTTCATAATCACATCTATTACCGGCATTGTGGAGACTGAAAATAAAATCATCGGGCACTGCGCCCCCCGCCCGCTTCTTGAAGCGTTCAAGAACCTCAGCCTGCTCGTTCTGTAGCGGCTTCGTGTCGTACTGCACAAACATAATGTTGCGATGACCAATTTCGTGCAGATGCTCAAACGCTTGAGCGAGGCATTCCGTCGTATTGACATGCACACACGGAATCGACAGTCCCAACAAGCCATAAGATCGCTGTATACACACCACAGAAACGCCTGACTCAAGCAAAATCTTGACTTCATCGACATTCATATTTTTCTGCGGCAAAAGCAAGGCGCCATCAAATTTTCTTTTTTCAAGAATACAGCCAGCATCCTGCCAAAAAGTCTTATCGTCATAAAACAAAGTGGTCAATTGATATTGCCCCGGATCTAACGCCGCATGAGCCGCATGCTGAATGCACGACACCAAGGGATGGAACCCCAAAAAGGCACCCTTGCTGTGATTGGCCATACTATTGCGCCAGCTTTCCAAGACCGGCGAAGCCGAAACCATGTTGTTGAGATACGAAGGCAAAACAATAGCGATCTGCGAAACCATTTGCCGTGACTTAATTTCATTGACAAAATTGCCAACCCGCGCCACTTTCCGAATAACCTTCTCTTGCGCCAGAATCTCCAAACCCTTGCGAACAGTACGGCTGCTTATGCCAAGCGTGTCCGCAATTTCCTTTTCTGAAGGAAGTTGTTCGTTATCCGAATAGCGACCGTCGCGTATCCACTCTTCAACACAGTCGCGGACATATCGGGGCTTGCTCACACGTAACTTTACCGGGTCCATAGATTCACTCTGCCTTATAAAAAATTCGGGCACATGCGATCTATCGCATGCACCCGTAAATACCATCACTGTCTACGCGCGGATCGCCGTCTCATCAAAAAGAGCAATCCGATGCCAGCAAGAGACATTGACCCCGGCTCTGGCAACACGGCATTATACGAAATGACGCCGGTAAACTTAGTCCAATCAAAGGTAGAGTTCCCATTGGCATTGATGGCCAAATCAATGTAATCACCAGCCTCAGCGTAAAACCACGCTGTGCTGTAAGCCAGCTCCGCAGCGCCCGGAGCAATATCCCGCGTCCAGACCTCATCGTAAGTAGAGCCGTCCCACAGATAAACAATCGTCGTCGTACCACCCCCACCAACCGTGTCAACGTGCTCGGTCACACCCTCAATGAAGTGGTACCCAGTTGCCTGGACTTCCCACCGCTTTACGGCATCATAAAACTGACCCGTCGAGCTTGTGCGCCCGCCGTCGGCATCGACCAGATGGCCCGTTGCGCCGGTCCTCCATTGGGTGCCAGTCCAAGTCGTAGCCTCAACAAACGCCCCAGGGGTCGCCGGCTTACTGTGGAACGCGTAGGTACCGTAGTACCAGTCATCTTGCCCCTGTGTTCCCGAAAAATCATTCACCGAGTCCGCCACCTCAATGGGTGACGCCTCCACTGCCTGCAACACCAACCCAACAGCAAACACGGCCGACACCACTCCTATAACAACTCTTCCTCTCTTTGCCATGGCCATAGTCATTTCCTTTCATCAGTATATTAAAATGATCCACAAGTACACTACACAATGCCATTCTACCACCCAATTTCCCAAATGCAAGACTTTTTCGCCGTACACTACAAGCCTTCATATCAAGCGGGCTTTTCGTATATACGCCTTGTAAACAGGAGTTTACGTTGAATTCGCATCTGTCCGACCGCCAATCCAACGCGCTGTATTCGAATTTTTTCCAAAAAACCCACCATCGAATCAGTATTGCACCAGACATCCTATCGCTGCGTTATCGGACGCGACATTCGGTGCTGCAAAGGCGCGTAATTCCAGACCCCGTTCCCTCGCCACAGATCATCGAATCCCAATTCTTCCATGGGTCGCGACAACTCAACCAGCCGCTCGATCAATTCCGATACCCACCCCTTGCGCCCGACGGACATGGTCAACCCCTCACGGTTCAGCACCGCTCGGACGTGTTCTACACTTGGTTGCGTCACCCCACGACGCGCTTACGATACCTGATCAGACTTCTCCATGGCCAAACGCGACGCACGGGAACGCACACATTAGGCATGCAAATTCATCACCGAAAGCGACACCAGCTTCAAAACATCAAGCCGATTGCTTGTGGCACGCACGTTCCGCCAACTCTCATTGGGGCTGGTACCTGATTTTCAGGCAGGCCGTTTGTCAGACCCTATTGTGAGTATCATGAGCAAAAAATTCATTAGCGCATTCGGGTATGGCGATGCAACAAAACGTCATCAAAATTACGAAGTACCCGCGATGCTTCCTTCCGCGTTGATACCAACTCATGATGAACTAATGACGAATTACGTTGCTAGGATTACGGCATGCAAGCACAAAAGATTGTCCCATCCCACCAGTTTCTCCTGCTAGGCCAGTCCAACATGGCCGGCCGAGCCACCTTGCTGGAGCAGGATTCTCAGCCGATTCACAACACCTATGTGTGCGACCATTTTGGATGTTGGTTACCTGCTGTTCAACCCTTGAACCGTTATTCAAGCATACGCAAGTCTCTCGATCTACAAGGGTACTGCCTGGGCGGAACATTCGCGTCAGAGTTGCTTGCATCCGGCCAGATCGAGACAGTCGGATTGATCGCCAATGCGATGGGGGGCTCACGGATCGAGTCGTGGCAGCCACCGAATGAACCTTTATATCAAATCACCATCGCACGATGGATCGATGCTGGTCGCCCACAACTCGCTGGTGTTCTCTGGCATCAGGGCGAGAACAATGAGACGGACCAGCAATACTATGACAAGGTGGTAAAACTGTTTTCTGAACTGCGCAAGCAGTTGCGCCAGCCGGAACTGCCTATTGTCCTTGGCCACATCACACCTGGCGATGTCATCAACCCACAGATCGAAGCTGCCGCCCGTTCGCTGGGTCGCTGTGCGGTGGTACCCGTTTGCAATTTATCAACGTTTGATGAAGTTCATTACGATCGCGATAGTACGATTGAACTTGGGCGACGTTATGCCAAAGCATACTTATCATTAACGACACCTACTTGATGTAAAGCAAAAAACGGGTCGAGTTCCCCAAACTGGTCGAGTGCCTGTGTTTGAGCGGTGGGGTGAATGAAGTGTTCTAAATGATAAAGCACATCCAGGCTGGAGCGAAAGGAGGCCGCAGACTGATTGGATCACCACGATCGTCGCGTCGTCGTGTTGGCCTTCACACACAATCCGAGTCATCTGCTCCGTCGTGTATCGCTTGCTTTTCATCGTCTGACCCTTTCGATTTGGACCAGACGACAATTCAGAGGGACCCGTTTTTGTAAACCTCGACCAATGCGCAACTGCAGCACTAAACGCAACCAAGTCTTCCAGCGCACCCCGGCTACTACTTCACGCCACCAATCACCCCGTAAAGCTCCTCATACGTCACTCGTTCCGCCGGCTGGTCCGTATTATATTTCTGCGTCAACGCCTGGTATTGCGCCAAGGCATCTTCATGTCCTTCGGGCAATGTGATCCAATACTTGCCGTCCACCTTCACGCGCGGCGATGCTTCAAGAAGAAGCCGGTAAGCACAGATGGATGCTTTTTCGACCCGGGCATACACCTCGTCGCTCTGTGCCAAAGCCAATGCTTTTTTAAAGTACTCAAGTGCCTTGCTCCCCATCTTTACGTCCAGATTCATGTCCGACGCTTTGGGGAAACAGTTGTAGTGCACCTGCGAAAGCGCAACGTGGTTATGCAAAAGGCTCAACCAATCAATGATCGGTCCCGCCGACTCTGCGTAATGCATGCGGCAAAATTCCAAGGCCAAATCCCAACTGCTGGAACCCGGACGCCATAAGCACTGAGAGATAACCCAGTTTTTAAGATCGCTCATGTCGCTGTTGCGCGAATTGCCGGCGCCCTGCATAAAAACCCCCGTCACGTGGTTGTCGCGAAACAATCGCACGTTGGGCCCAATGCTCTTGAGATTGGCAAAAGGCAAATCATAGCGGTGAAAATTCACGTTGTAATTCCAGATCATGATGTTATTACTGATCTTGCTCCACGCCTTGAGGTCTTGGTAAAAAAGCCTGTTCTTGGGGCAATGTGGATCGTCCAACGCGTGATGGGTGCAACATTCAATACTCGCCAATTGAATCTGAACATTGTCCTCCATCACCATGTCCTTGGGGGCATGACGCGTGTGGTAATACGCCAGTGACCCGACAAATAGATCGGGGTATTCGCTTTTGAAATGCCTGGCAACTTTATTAATAAACGCAAAGTGAGACCCGCTCGTTCCGCCATGCGCCGCGTTCATTTGCAAGCATTGTTCGCATTGACAATGCGCATGCGAATCCACACAACTTAAAGAAATGTTTTTCCGATTTGGATCTTTCTCAATATAAGCACGGGCCGACTCGACGATCACATCAAATGCACCTTCACTGGCATAACACGGGTTGGGCCCCATCCCCCACGTGTCGTTGTATTCAACCGCCCGCTCCCCCTTCCAAAACATGAAGTAATCAGGATGCTCATCGCCATATTTACTCACCGGTAAAAGATTATGAAACGAATGGTTAATCAAGCCATAACCGCATTGTCCACCCAGTTTCTCATCGGTTTGAATCGTATTGGTCCGCAAACGCGTCGCAAACGCGTGATCTTGCCTCGTCTCTTGAAAATACGACCATCGGAATTGAAAATCCGGAACAAAGGTAAAGCGCTCGCAAGAGATTGATTTGCTGGCAATATCAGCGGGCACAAACGTATGATCCGCTGTCAAAAAACGAACCCCAAGGCAGCGCTCAAAAAACTCGTACACCGCATACAACACACCGCGCGGACGCCCCCCAGTCAACGTGATATGCGTAGGCTCTATGATCACCGCAAGGCCTTCTTCCCCCAAGCTATCCGTCGAAACGTCTTGAGCTTGGCCGATGAAAATGTATCCCCCCGATTCGGGAACCGCCTCACCCCGTTCAAGGGCCACCCCGCTCGCCAATTCAAACAATGCGACAAACTCATCCGCCGCATATTGCTCTGACGCCGTGGCATCCTGGGGAACCACCACACGCCATGTGGCGAGCTGCTTAAGCGTCACAACATCCGCTTTCGCAGCCAAAATCGCGGGCCCTGAAAAAAGCCCCACCAAAATACAAATCACAGCAAGTCGTCGAACCATAAGAGGTATCCCTTCAGCCGTGCGGTTTGGACGTCATGCAAAAACCGTCCATCAAAATCACATGGACAAATCATCCTCAGTATATAGAAGCGGCACAACAGAAAGAAGCACCACACCCGGCGCGGCAGGGTGAGGAGCCCCGTCACACCGCCAATGCAAACCTGTGATCAGTTACCATCAGCACGTTCAGTCCGACTCGGCGCAGGCACCGCCACTCAAAGCAGAGTACTCCCGGGATTCGTCCGCATAGGCCTGAATTTCCAGCGTTTGGCGAGAAGCCCGGAGAACACAGTCGGTTGTTATCGACAACTGTTGCGGTATGGATTCAGCGATCATCTCTCGAAGGAAATCGCTCCAGTAGTCCGTCTTCTCTTCGCTGTTTGGCACGATTTGCTCGAAATCTGGATTTTCTTTTCGCCAGACCATCACCCCTGATGCGTTACACGATGTCTCGGCCATGCCTTCGGTCCCGCAAACCGTAAAGCGCCAATATTGAGGCATTTTGTACCCGCTCGCATCAGGCAAGGCGTATGAGACATCAGCGATCACCCCGGCACGATTGTTCAGCGTCAACATAAACTGGCCGGCGTCCTCGAACTCGGGACAGTCGGTGGCGAAAGCGTTCCAAGTGCGGGCCGCAACGATCTGACCCATTTCCAGTCCTGTGAGCCAGGGGATCAGATGGATGGCGTGTATCCCGATATCGTTGATCGTCCCGCCGTGTTTGCCCGGCTCGAAATACCAGCCCGGACGAGTCCCATACATGAGCGGATGCTGCCCGCACACAGCGATCTGATGGATTTCGCCGAGTTCACCATCCCGGATAAGTTTCCGCAAGCAGATGAAATTGGGGTTGTGCACCAGGCTTAATTGACAACCCACCACCAGCCCGCCATCTTTCGACAGTGCCGCGATCTGTTGCAACTCCGTGAGCGAAGTGGCTATAGGCTTATCGCTCATGACATGCCTGCCATGCCCTAAGGCTTCGATTGCAAGTGCGCCGCGTCGGCCGTAATAATCACCAACCAAGATGATGTCGCACTCTGCTTCCCGAATCATCGTAAACGGGTCGGGGTGCGTGATCTCAAGCTGACTGGACACCGCTTCGCGGGTGGCGACGTGGTCTTCGGCACATGCAACGATTTCCAGATCGGGATGGGCTTGAGCTTGATGGATTGCCGACATAACGTGTCCATGCCGAAGCCCCGCGATGCCGATGCGATAAGTCATAAGTCACTCTCGTTTTTTTTAAGTTCGTCTCGTTGTTCGCGGCGGTTATCTACCCGAATCCATTCGTCGGCAACGGGTCACTCTTCGTCATCCCAGGGGAAGTGGCGGAACGACCATTTCAGACAACCGGCTTTAAGAAGCCACAATTCGGCCATTTGCAACACAGCAAACCCACCGCATACCGGGGAAAGAATACCGAATGCCCAGGCTCACATCAATAGTCATCCCAGAAAAAGCCTTTTATCGCGTCGCCTTCCAGACCCTCTGGGTAGCATCGGTTCATGCGGTTTCGTGTTTGGCGTAGCCGATCTTCGACTCGACGACGCTTATTTGCTTACGGCGTTTTCGTTTCGTAAAACGCTTGACCGAATCGCTACCGGATCCATGAACGAAGTTGTGACCACCGCCCAGACTTTTTTGGCGCACGACACAAGGTCGCCTGACGACGTGAATTTTCATCGTAACGATACGCTGCGCTCAAGGGCAGTCTGCGATTTCTCTGATCTCTACGCTACCCCTCGAAATGTGATTAAACGTGTGAATGGACAACCGTAGTGCAGCAATGAATCGAAGCGTAGCTGATACAACCGCCCGTCACAACGCCCGGTATTTCATACACAATAATTCAGCGCAAACTTTTTATTTAAAACTTACAAAACACACGAAGGTTTGTTGTGTCTGATTCCGTTCGAACCTGGAAAAACATTGACAATTTTTGCCCATTGCAGCACCATGGAGTAGTCGATACTTCAAAGGAGGAACTATCGTATGCCTACACATAACGCTAACCTTCCCGGTCGCCAATCGGACGTCATTCGAAAGAAAACCGAAGGTGGCCGATATAAAAAGCCAGTGAAGTGGTGCGAGCAGGCTTGCGACTCCTCGAACAATAAGAAGTGAAAAACGAATTGAAGCTTGAAGTCTTACGGCAGGCAACCCGCGTAGGATTTGAGGCCATCGAACGCGGCGATTTTGATCGCCATTACCCCGTCTAACTTGGAAAGTTTTATCAATTCCGTAGCCACCACATTACCTCAAGCTTCGTTTTTTATGTCTGGCAAATAAGGCGGCCTTCACACGCGAAGCATGATATTCAACATGCCCTCCAGCAAACCCGGGATCAATTTGGCAAGACCAAGTACGATGAATACAAACCGTGAGTGAAACCATCTTGCTGACCCTGACCTCAAATCCATATCACACGCCTATGAAAGCCATCGTCTACACCCAATACGGCCCGCCCGACGTGCTACATCTCAAAGATGTCGACAAGCCCACGCCCAACGATGACCAGGTGCTCATCAAAGTTCACGCGGCTGATGTCACAGCAGGTGATTGCAAAATTCGCGGCTTCAAAGATGTGCCCGTCGCCTTCTGGTTGCCATGGCGCATCATGCTCGGCCTACGCAAGCCGAAAAAAACAATCCTGGGTTACGAAGTCGCAGGCGTCATTGAATCGGTCGGCAATAACGTCACGCGCTTCAACGTCGGCGATGCCGTGTTCGGCTCGACCGGCTTCGGGTTCGGGGCCTATGCCGAGTATGTGTGCATCAGCGAAAAAGAAGCGATCATCACCAAGCCTGCCAACCTGACCCATCACGAAGCGGCGGGCCTCATATTCGGCGCGTCGGCCTCACTATTCTTCCTGAAAAAAGGCTGCATTCAATCCGGGCACCGCGTTCTGATCAACGGCGCATCCGGCGCGCTGGGCACCGCCGCTATCCAATTGGCCAAACACTTCGGCGCCCATGTCACCGGCATATGCAGCACCAAAAACATCGAACTCGTCCGATCTCTCGGCGCTGATCACGTTATCGATTACACGCAAAACGATTTCACCAAAACCGATCAGCCTTACGATTTGATCTTTGACACCGTCGGCAAAATTTCATTCTCGCAATGCAAACCCATCATGACGGCCGACGGGCATTTTGTGCAGGCGGTATTCGGATTGACGCAAATGCTCCAGGCCTTGTGGGTGCGCCTGACCAGCCGACGAAAAATCGTGTGCGCTATCGCGATGGAAACCGTCGATGATTTGCAAGCGATCAAACAACTGGCCGAGGCAGGCGTGATCAAACCCGTCATCGATCGGCGTTATCCCATGACTCAGGCTGTCGATGCCCATCGTTATGTAGAAACCGGCCACAAAGTCGGCAGCGTGGTGATGACCATCATCGCTGATGACTAATGGCTAAAACATATCGATTTTCATTGGTAACCAACGCCTGTTTAGCAGGTGACGCGAAGCATCCCGTCTTCTACCCATCCCGCTTAGAACTCGCCCGTTAGCCGCCGCCCTTGGGCGGCGCGTCACCGCCACTAAACCCCTGCCCTGCCCCCCACCACCACACAACACACGCGCCGCCCAAGGGCGGCGGCTAGAGCGGATTCACCTTCTCTCTAGCGCCACGGTCATGAATCGGTTATGACATAGGCTTCACGACAAGGAGGTCGATATGGCACAGGCATACTCAATGGATCTGCGGCGTCGGGTGATCAACGATT
>JAUHYI010000112.1 GCA_030426385.1 Phycisphaerae bacterium | reverse complement strand
CGGCCCTGGCTGATCGCGATCGCTTGAAAAACGCACTGTCCGATGCAGAGGATCAACTGCGTCGTGCTGCCCAGGCTGGCCCGATGCTGCCTGCACCACTGGACAACGCCTTGGCTGATCTGGCGGCATCCAATCCCGCACTGATGACCTACGATCCCGCACGCGGAGCGGTCGTCTTCACCAGTGACCTGACATTCGCACTCGGCAGCACCCAGGTCTCGGCTCAGGCCCAATCCTCGCTGACCAAGCTCGCGGGCATCCTGCGATCATCGATTGCCGCTGGCTATGAAGCACAAATCGTCGGCCACACCGACAACGTGCCGATCAACAAACCTGCCACCCGCGCTGCCCACCCCACCAACTGGCACCTGTCAGTCCACCGGGCGATTTCGGTCAAGGATGTCCTGCAAAAAGCAGGCGTCGCTCCCACGCAAATGATGGTCGCTGGCTATGGCCAATTCCATCCTGTCGCCGCCAACCCCACCAAGGGTGGCAACCAGGCCAACCGCCGTGTGGAAATCTTCCTCGTCCCCAGCACAGCCACCGCCGTGTCGCAGGACGTCGAGCCTGAGCCGATCGCGGACATGGAACCCACGGTCACCGCACCGGCTGATCCGGCTCCCGTAACCACCGAATCCACCGCCCCAGAAACCTACAAATAATCCCCCCCCACACTTTCCCCCGCGTTACCTGACGCTTCCCGGTGTTCTGTTGTGAAAGTACCCAGAATTGGTGCAGCCGATCTCACGGAACCGCCACGGAGAGCTACGGGATAGCAAAGGGGCCAGGAGAATTGGGCCACGTGTGGCATTTTGAGCGATCCGCCTCGGAAAACTGCGATATTCCCAGCCTTCCACAGCTTCGCCCAAACCTCACCATTGACACAACCGCTCCGGCCCGCGACAATCACATAAGGTGCGATCGGGACTGATAACCCAAATCAGCCCCACCCCAAATCACACCACCACGGCCCTAGGCCACTATTGCCCTGATTTTTTACTTATTGCTATGCCAGCTTACCGCGAGAAATTGCCCATGCGTCTGAGCCCACTCACCTGTCGACCGTTTTTGATCATAACCCTCGCTATGGGCCTCAGTAGCCTTTTGATGATGAGTACCGGCTGCCAATCGACCAATCGCCATGAAAGCTGGCAGATCACCACACGTGACCTGCGACGCGACATGAGCCCATCACTCAAGACCCTGACGCAGACTCGCGAACAGCATGCCACCAGCAAAGCCCGCGTCACTGACTTGAACCTCCGCATGATCCACGACGATATGGACTTGTTGCTCTTGCAGGATCGCCCCTCATACCTGACTCGATATCCGGTTCCCTGAACCGATCCCCAACTTGGTTTTTATCGCACCCGACCACCCCGTCGGGACGCGTCGAAACCAGCGAGGCAACCCGCGGTCGTCACACGACCGCACCCAACAATCCAAGACATGATTCATCAAAGCCATGGCCCAACGGTCATGGCTTTTTATTATGCCTACGTACTATCATTCTGAACGTACGCGATTTTAATTATCAGACAACGATCGGATCGCCGAAGGGGTCGGCCTTTGAATTAAATTAAGTCAATACCTGTACTTAGTTGAATTCAATTTCGCTTTCAATATGAATATTCTGGGGCTTTGATTGGCTTTTGTCTGGCGTTACCGGACTTAATCTACGGTAAAACCTTTACATTTTTAATCCGGGACAAAAAAAAACCGCTTTTGTGGCGCATTCTTGTCGCAAATTGACATTCGCAGTTAAGTTTTACGCCCTATTCGATCGATGAAAGAAATAAGAAATTGGATATTGGCTCTGTCCACGTCTGACAGTACCCGGTAATCCGCTTGTCATGTTTCGGTTGCTCATAGGGGTTTGACTGATTGTTTCAAAGTCAACTCATGTGAGCCACCCTTGAGGAGGGCCTGGAAATTGCCTTCAAATGATCCCAATACTTTGCTTGCCATACTCAACAAACTCGAAGCCAAACGCGGTCAATCCGCGGCCGCGGCCAAGCGACGCTACCAGCGTTTCGTGGTACGAGGCGAGGCCCTGATCTATCCCATGGATAGCATGGCCATCGAGCAGGCTCCCATCAGTGCCATGCTTCGCGATGTCGCTCTCAACGGTGTCGGGTTTGTCATCGGACAAGAATTGCCTGTCGATTCCATCTGGCGCGTTGGCTTTGTCAATCGCGGCTCCGTCGTGGGACATCAAGGCATCGTCGTCCGCCATTGCGAGGAAATCCAGGCTGGCAGTGCCTACCTGGTCGGCTGCATGTTCACCATCGAGATTGGGTTACTCGGCCTGCTCGGTGTCGACACCTCCGATTGCATTGCCACCGATCACCGCGACGTCGGCTACGGCGATTCATTCCTCGCCCCGGGCGAAGTCGCCTGACCGCTCCGCAAACTCAAGACATGGGCTTGGCCTGAATCAACGGGCAACCCCCTCAATCAAAACCCACATGGACGGACCGCTTCACGTGGCCAATCCAGAAACCAACACCGTCGTGATTTATCACGGCGGTTGTTTTTTTCGCATCCTCGGTTTTATTTCGCGTTATCTATTTCGCATTTTCTCACATGCGTTTTCTCTCGCACGTGGCCATGGGTCATCCCACAGGCAAAACGTTAGCCGCCGATTTTACGCGGTTGACCAAGCGTGATATCAATCGGACTGCTTCGTCTGATTCTCATCCGTGCTGGCACGGTGCAACCTCGGGCTAGCCCACACGCCGACCACCTGCGACAACGGCGAACCCGTCGCGTTTTCGCAACGCAACGTCAGATCAATTTTGTCATCACCTGCCAACACCGCTTCAATCGCACGCCCTCCATCGCCCACCGACATCGGCCCTACTCGCGCGATTTCCTGGCCATCCTTTTCCACCACAAAACTAACCCGCGCATCCTTACCCGCTGACGCGTGTAATCCCACCATCGCTTCAAACCGATCGAATACACGGCCCGGTGCAATCGTGAATTGAATCACCCCATTGGCCCCGACGCCGAACCCCGTGTCGTACACGCGTTCCTCGCCGATAAACGCCAACGGCACCACCGCACGCTTGGGCGTGTAACTTTGATTCACTAAAAACGGCACGCCATGATACGGTGGCGAATACAACGCTCCGCGTTCGAGCACATAATTATTCGGCAACCACGCGGCCAAATCCTGCGACTGATTCTGTTGATCCTCAGCCGCATCGATGTTGCCACTGGCCAGACAACCCACCGTGTAAATAATGTTGGCCACATGTCGACCGTTGTACAACGCCAACTCGGTCATCAAAGCATCGCGTGTCGCCTGATCGTTGTCATTGACCGCCACCAGCAAACGCAAAATTCGACTGGCCGCAAAGTGGGCCAACAATCGCTGATCCTGATACATCCGCGCCGCCGCTTCGTCCAACGTGGACCCCAGCAATCGCGGCGTGTACGCCTCATCCGGCGTGTGCATTTCATACACATCCAAGCCGACATTTTTGTAGCCATAGATATACGACTGCGATTGCACCTGATCATTCGCGGGCGGCAGCAACCATCGCCACATCGATTCACTGATCGGACTCGCATGCGCTGTCGGACTGCCCGGGTCTTCGTGCCAATGACACAACACGCCCAGGTATTTCATCGCTTCGTCGGGTTCACCCGCAGCCATGCGATCGATCACCTGTTGCACCAGCCATTTGATCGACACCACGCTCGGCCCAATCGCATGCACATCATGCAATCGCGCCCCCACGCCGGGCGTATCCACATACGGTTTTAGCTCAGCACTTTTACTGCCCGAATACGTGTCCTGAATCGCGCGGTATTCATCCGACAGTTTGGCCAGTTCATCAGGCCCAAAATAGTCCTGCTGCCAATCCGGCAAACGCTCGACCGCCCACTGCGTGATCCACTTGTGGCCCCACCCCCACGCCAGCGCCGACGATGCCCCCCCACTGATCGCGACCATCACCACCAGCGCCATCATCAATACCGACAACGCTCGCGCCCCGATCCATGGAACACGCTGTCGATTCATACACGTGACCTCACTCATCGATTGCGTTTGGTTCGGCTACACATCAAACCAGCCGACAACACCATCATGGCCAACGAGGCAGGTTCGGGAACAACCGTCGGCTCGAATGTCAGACGCACATTATCAAAATACAATTGCACCACCGGCCCGCCCAAATTGGGATACACCAATTGCACCGTCAACGTGTCGGTATTGATCACGTCTTCCGTGCGGTACACCTTGACCGCATCCACAAACGTACCCTTGACCGGCGTGGTCAAGGTTGATGTCAGAATTGGCAATTCAATACCGTTGGCCAGCAAACGGATGTCATACACCGCCGTCGCTGCGAAATTACTTGGATCACCAATCGCCACCGTCAACGTGTAGTCGGTATTGTCAGCCACCGTGGTCACCAGATCCTGGGTGATGGTCGTGTTCTGAGCGTTGTTGCCATAGGCTGCTTGAAAACCATCGGCTGTGCCCGGCAATGGAATCGTATTGCCACCCGCACCGGCAAGGTGAACATTACCCGGGTCAATCACACCGTTGAGGAACGCGCCACTGGTCGGAACATTATCCCAATCAGTAATCACGCCTGACGTTGCCCCGCCGTTGGTGTCATTGGCCTCTGCGACATCATCGTCCTCGAACGAATAGTTGGCGATCGGAATAATCGTGGCAGCTTGAGTGGTCGCGTTGGTGGCCAACAGGCAGGCCACACCAAACGCGATCAGCGCAAGGGGTAAAAACAATTTGGGACATGTGTGAAAAGGCATGGGGTTTTCTCCGTGTATGAACTGGGCTAGCGGGTTGAGTTTAGTCAAATTATGGGTCAGTGGTATACCAATCGGCCGTCGTGTAGCCGTAATCGTACGGGAAATTTTCCTGGTTGATCACGCGAGCTTCGAGATTCATGGCTGAGGCCAGGTCCATGCCACGAGCGCTGCCGTCGCTGAATGATTGGTTGGCGCTTTGGCCATGTCGCAGGTGGATCAATTCGTTGGATGCGACGCGAATAGAATTGACCTGTTGGCCGCCGTAGGGAATTGCTCCGATTTTAACGGAGTCGAACAACATGGCGAATTGTGACGGTGCGCTCAGGTCGGTCAGGCGATGCCACAACCAACTCGAACCTACGATTTTCGTGCGCATGCCGTAGGTCGTATTGCTGCTCCAAGTCAGGTGGTCCCACGCAGGGCAGCGAGTTAATTCCATGACCTTATCCGGTGGCAAATAGCTGCTCGGATGCGCCAGCGCGTCGTCATAGCCGGTCAACCCGGAATTGATGTAACCGGTGACCGTCAGAATGCGTGGCCACGAGGGCCAGTTGTTACCCGGGCCGTAGGGATAACTGGCCAGATCCGCGGGCGGCATGATCCAGCCATCGTGATCATTGCTGTATAGCATCAGCGTGAACATTGCCTGGCGCTGCGTCGACAGGCAGCGAATGGCCCAGGCTTGTTCTTTGGCTGCGCCCAACGACGGCAGGATGATGGCCAACATGATTGCCATGATGGAAATGACCACCAGCAATTCCACTAGGGTGAACGCGCGCGCGGTGAACATGAACTCGCGCATAGACATAGACATAGACATGGGCACTGGCATGCGCCCGCGTATCCATGTCGGCATCAGGATGTTGGTAGGTCGGCCGATCATTCGTCGCACCTCGCGGCAGGCAAGGTGATGCGCGAGTTGGCGTGCAAGTTGGTATCCAATGCGATCACCGGCTTCACCGACTTCGCGGGCGGCATGGGTTGGCCGTCTATCTGGGCTTGCAACTGGTCGCACACATGATTGGCCATCAACACCGGATCGCATACCAATCGCACCAACGGCCGAGGATAAAACGTCTGGCTGCCACGAATATTCAACGTCGCCAGTGCCAACACATCAGGCACAGCAATGCCCATATCGATCGCCGCGGCGACCGCGCCCTTGGCCAGCACGTCATCACCAACGACCATCGCTTCGACGTCAGGCTTTTGTTGCCACCATTGAATGAACGCGTGATAGGCTTGTTTTTCCGTTAAATGCGTCGGACAACATAGCCGAGCCGAATCAAACGCCACCCCTGCGTTGGCCAAGACTCGTTGATAGCCAGTCACCATCGGCAACGACTGGGCCTGGCTGGTCATCAGTGCGATTTTGCGTTTGCCCTGATCGACGAAATATTGCGTGCCGGTTTCGGCGACCGATTCGTAATCCAGTTTTACCGTCCCGGGCAAATCCGCATCGGACATGGCCGCGAACGGCATCTTGTGTGACTGCAACTGTTCCATGACCTGCTGGTTCAAGAGGGAATCATCAAGGCTCGTCGTGCCGATCTGCGGCCAACCAATCGCGATCACTGCGCCGAAACGATTGCGACCAATATCACGCGGCAAACGTTGCGGGTCGAGCCGCACGTATTGGGTCACATCCATCTGCGGCAGATACACCGACATGCGCCAATCCCGTTGATGAAATTCATGGCGCAACGCATCAAACAACAACGGGGCAAACTGCGAAGTGGGCAACTGAAAAATCGGCACGGTCAACCACACAGCCACTGTCATGCGACGTTCGGTCGAACGCACCACGTGGCCATAGCCCGGCTGCGCCACCAACACGCCATCACGAATCAAATTGCCCAACGCATGACGCACCGTATCACGGCCCACCCCCATGGTGCGACACAATTCGTTCAGCGATGGGATGCGTTCGCCACGCCGATAGGTTCCGCGATTCACGCGACGCCAAATTTTGCGTTCGACCTGCTCGTACTTGTTCGAAATGGTTGAGGTTTGTGGCATGGGTTCCGTTTATGGCGATGAATTAATTTTGACTTACTTACTCAAGACAGTTACTCCGAATAGTAACTGATGAAATATCAACTGTGATGGTTTCACATTAAAATATCATCGCGAGCTGGCACCATTCGTGCCCAGATTTTTCCCGTATCAACCGTGCGTAAAACCCCACCGGTTTGGTTGGTGGTTTTCTCTATGGTATGATGAACTGACCAATTGCGCCAAGTAGTTTTTTATACTTAACTTAAAACTCATCAAGGAATCGTCGCTTTGTGTTGATTCTGCACTCAATGACGGTTAGTTTTGTAACATAATCTCTCCTGCGTGCCCTTCATATGGCAGGAATCCAAGTCGTGCATATTCAACCTTTTGAGGTGGCCAGAATGGTCCATAACATATCCTTGCCCCACTCATCCCGTTGGATCAAGCCACTCGGTGCCCATGTGACCAGTCTTGCGGCGATTGCGGCGACGGCCGTTTTCATGTTGCCGATGGTGTGCGTCAATTCGGCCTGGGGTTTGGATCAGGGCACCCAACCCACAGCCACCTGGACGGTGCAACCTGACTGGCAGGAAATTCACGGGACCGAATTATTCGAACGCACCGCGCAACGGGCGATGTCCACCCCGCGTCAACAGGGTGACGCCCCCATTGTGATTGAGGCAGAGAATGTCAAGCAACCCTACCCACAACTCGGCGGCAACGGCCAACCGACCGGGGCCCTGTTCACCGGCGAAAAAGATTCCGCGGCATCGAACCAGCGTTATGTCGATCGCTTGCACAACGGACACTGGCCATTTGAAGTCGTGACTGCGGGAACCTATCAGGTGTGGTTTCGCATGTATGTGCCGATCAATGCGTTCTGGGATTTCAAAGCCCGCGTTGATGAGGATGAACAAAATCACATCACCATACCGCCGGATGAAAACGAAGCGCAGACATGGTTCTGGAAAGCAGGCCCGGTTGCTGAATTAAAACCCGGCACGCATAGTTTGCAAGTCATCAATTTATTAAACGGCAAACGCATCGATCGAATTGTGATTCAATCTTCGACCTTGCCCGCACCGGAAAACATCGGACCCGAAGCGTCACCCACCACAGCCACAGCCCAGGGCGAATTGATCGCCCCACTTATGGCCGCACCCAAAAACGTGCGCTGGCGAGCGAGTAACACCGCGTTAGCCGCAGGCATGCAATTTCGTGTCGATGCTGAATCACCCTGGCAAACCGTGGATGATCAATGGCATGTCGGCCCTGCGTGCTATCGATTGTTGTTGGGCGATACGCCGGTGCGATTGGATCAGGTCACCGTCGAACTGGATTGGCCCAGCGATGCACTGCGACGTTTCACCTGTGGCGCAGGGCAACTGATGTTAGATGCGCCGACAGGCCGACTGGTGGGTTTAATCGGTGGCCAGGTGAATGTCGCACAGCTAACCGATGAACCCTTGTTTGGCATTCGCTGGTGGGATGACGAATTGACATTGCATACCAGCAGCGCAAACGATTGGCGTTTCGATGCGGATGCGTCGCAAGCATCACAAAATGGCCCGTTGCATTACACGCATCAACCCACGGGCGTGCGTCTGGTCGTCACGGCCGAACCTGTCGACGGTGAATTGTTGCTGCATGCGGAAATTGAAAACGCATCATCGTATCGCGTGGCCCAGGTGATATTCCCGCAGCTGCCACCGCTGGTGGTGGGCGATGCGCAGACGAGCCAATTGGTGTGGCCCGGTAAATTTGCCAGCCTGTTTGCCAAACCGGAAACGCAAACCGGCCAAACCATTCCTTATCCCCGCGCGTCCATGAATTACATGGCCTATGCCGATGACACCGGCGGCTTTTATGTCGCCACCTACGATGCGGCGGCGCGTTTCAACCAAATGACATTCGCGCCCACGCGCACCGGCGCAGCCCTGATCATGGACATGACGCGCGTGGACAGCATCGCACCCGGCGAGGTCGGCGAAACACGCACGATCAGTCTGGCCCTCACACGCGGAGACTGGCGCAGCGCAGCAGCCCTGTACCGCCGATGGTTTTATCAAACCCATGGCCAAGCACAACTGCCCGACTGGATCACCCAGGGCGTGGGTTGGATCGCCTTGGGCATGCATGAATATTGGCCCATCGCGTTTTACGGTCAACAGGAAATGGAAATCGACGACCCGTGGTGGTTCGGTTCCGATCGCGTGCAAGTGTGGGGACACGGCCCGATCCTGACATGCTGTCCCAACTATTATTATCCCGATCCCGGCCGGGGTGGCGAAGATGGTTTCAAACGATTTGTCACCACGTTGCGCGAGCATGGCCTGACCGTCGGTTCGTATTTTCATGGCCATTCGATCAACCCGATTTTCACCAAAGCCGATCGATTTCGCGGCATGGACGTCTCCGATTTGCCGACCGAATTACAGCCACCAAGTTATGACTGGTTCGTTGAACATCGGCATATGCCCACGCATGATTCGCCTGCTTACGAGGTGAAACCCGAATCGATCGAGATCATGGAACAACAAGGTGGCGGTGCCGAAACCAACGGACGCGTGCCTCGCATATTCACCGAACTGTGTTGGGATCAAGCGTATCGTGATTACCTGAATTTCTGGGTGACGCGTTACATGGATGAGTATGACGTGCACGTGCCCTACCTCGATGTCTGGGGCATTCGGCCATCGACACCGGAATACAATCCGAACATTGGTTTCGGTGATGGACGCCAGGCCGAACGCATGAAACTATTTCTCGACGGCATGATCGAACATGGCGAACAATCCGTCGGCCCGGATTTTGGTTTTGCGTTTGAAGGTTACGCGGACATCTGGTCCTTGCGCGGCATTTCATTACTCAGCGGATTACGTCGTCAGCCAGAAGTCATCCGTGCCACGCTGCCCGACCACGTCCTGGTTGAAGGCAACAACAACGGACAATGGTCACCACCCTACGACGTCGCGTCACTGGGCCGAGCGTTTGCGGATGGCAATTACCTGGACATGATGATCCTGCGCCCGAGTCGTAGCGAAGTGCCGTGGATGAAAGATGCGGTACGGATGTGGCAAGCGCAATCAACCTATGCATACACCGACGGCGTGATCGAAGCGCCGGACACATGGATGGTGCGCAAATTTGTCGGCAATGGTTTTGCCATGTGGCATTGGTTTGATGCGGATCGCGCGGGCGGGAAATTACGCCTGGATACAAAGGCTGAAAAACAAACCGAGATCCTCGCCAACAACCACCCCACCACCCCCGTGCGATGGTTCACACTAACAGCCACTGGTGATGTTCGGCCGATTGATGGCCCTGAATCTAACAGCACCGCTATCGATGTCACACTACCTCCGGCTTACGTCGGCACCGTGCTGGCCGTCTGGGATTCGTCAGCGTCAGCGTCTTCGTCAGCACCTTCGTCAGCACCTTCGTCAGCGTCTTCTGGTGCATGGCCTCAACCTTACATGGCTGTGGTCACCACCGCGTTGGATGTGGAATCCGTCGTGCAAGATGGCCAAACGGTTTCGATCAATCACGCTCATCAAACCATTCACGCGGTCAACGTCACGAACCATCCCATCACCATCCCCGTCACGGTGCGTGATTTCGATCGCGATCAAGAACTGGCATCAACCGTCCTGTCTATCGCACCGGGGCAATCGCTCGCACATACGATTCCCGTCACCACCGCGGGCCAATCGATTCGCACGCTCATTCAGGTCGGTGATGAACCCACACCTCGACGGCGTTTATCACCCACGCCATTTGAAAACGGGCAGTTGCTCGAACAGCGCTATCAGCCGGGCATGAGCGCTCATCCCGATGAACCCTCACGTTTCGCGTTTCGCGATTACGTCCGGCGACGCATCTATTGGCCCGACGGCGTCAAGGGCGTCATCACACTGCGTTACAAACAAACCCACGGCGCACGCATCAGTGTGCGAATTCAAAAACCACAGGACCATGCGGTCATCGCTGGCGGACGTGGTGAACACCAACAAGACCAATGGCTGACCATGACCATTCCATTCACCGGCGTCGGACACTGGGTGGACTTGCGTGTGGGACATCTGGGCAAACGGACTGATCCCAATGCCACTGTGTGGATTGATCAAGTGAGTATCACGCCATGACTCGCCCACACGATGTACGCAAAGATCGAATCGGACGCTTCATGGTGTTATGCGACACGCACGTGCGCGATCCCGCAATGATGGCAACCCATCCCACGTCATGGGCCTACCCACGTGTCGATGAGCGCAATGCCTGGGCCGTTCGATGTGCGCGGGGCGAAAAGCGTTTTGACCCGATCGATTTCATCATTGGTGCCGGTGATATGGTCGATGGATTTCTCGAAGAAATCGAAACCGACTACGCCTATTTCAAACGTGTGGTGCTGGATCGTATCAGCGTGCCGTTCTATCCATGCCCTGGCAATCACGACACACTCGAAGGCCGCAACCTCCGTGATTACCAGGCCTATGATGCCACCTTTGGCCCAGACCGACGACAATACACGTTCGAACAGCACGGAATCACCTTTATCGTGGTCGACACCAGTGGCACGCTCGACGATCCGGGGCCACAATCCGAAGCACGCAATACATTTGCTGCCGCGGCATTGCAACGCTGTGCCGATGAAAATAAAAATGCCATCATCGTGTCGCACATACCTTTGATTGCAGTGCGCGATCAAACCGTCTACGAAAATAGTTTCGGTTGGCCAACCCATACCGTGCGGGACACCGGCCTGTTGGCATTGGTCGATCAGTACGCACAAACCGTGGTCGCTGTCATTTCCGGCCACATCCATTTCACCGGCGTGACCCAACGCCTGGGCGTGCACCACATCGTCGTCGCCGGAACGGCCAGCCATCCTGCGGACATTGCCACGCTTGATATCTATGCCGATCGTCTGGCCGTTCAGATGCACGCCGCACCGGCAGACCTGTGGGAACCATGGGCCAACCTGCATGGCCGACCACGTCACCCCGTCGATTTCACCGACTCGACGCATGCCGATCCTGAATCCTACCTTTGGGGTCATGCCTCCGAACGCATGTTCACCATGCCATTGCATCATGCCATCGCATCGCCCCCAACGGATACGCACACAAAAACATCAGACTGATACCCCCCCGCCCCGCACCGCCCCCCAGACCGTCCCCCGGATCGTCCCCCGGACTGTCCCCCGGATCGCACAACATGGCAGACCATTCGTTTATTACCCAGCGGTCATTTGATCGCCTGTCACCGACAGACCGCGCCCTATGGGGCCAGCAACAGCAAGCAATTTGCAACGACTATTGCCGATGGCCCGACCTGTATTATTCAACCGATCACTATCCCGACATTGCCCCCTACATGTTGATCATAAACGATCGGCCGTTTCATTATGCACCGGTCAGCACCCCGCAATACGACTGGCTCATGCATGACACCTCTGGCGATCCAAACAGCAACGCACCGATGAATGTCGAACTGCGTCCCGCGCCGGAAACGCCCAATGAAAACTGGCTGTTCATGCGGCAAGGGTTACAACATTACCTGACGCAAATCATCGCAGCCCTGCAAACACAGCGCTTTGAAGACGCCTCCAAGTACACGGGCATCTTGCTCCATGTATTGCAGGATACGCACGCCATGCATGCGCTCGAAGGCGCATGGGGTGCGGATTTTATGATCCTGGATCGGCTGATGACCGAGCCAGTCACGCGACCGGGTTTTTCTGCCACGGCGAAACTCGCACGCTTCGAATGCCTCGACGATGATGCACAAGATCACCAACCCGTGTGCGAAGGGATGACTGTCGATGAAGCGGTATTCCGATTGTACGCACGGTATGTGCATGCACTCGATCAACATCGTCGGCTACACTTGCGTTTGGCACTAGCTGCAGCTGACAATGATGATCGAAGTATTCACGCCATGCTACGCACCATTCATGGCAGCATCATCCGTTTGTCCGCAGACGCTTTGCACACCATCGCCTGCCTGACCACTCACACATTCAACGATCACGCGATCAACCGACTCAACACCTACGCGCTCGATCCATTGACAGCGATCAGTCGGCCATGGTTTGCATTAGGGCCGTACAGTTTCACGCCGTTGGTCGCCAACTGGTGTCTGGATCCCCAACGTCAGCCGCATCCCATGCGAATACGTGATGCCCATGGAACCGTGCTACAGTTTGAAAATGGTTGGGGTTCGGGTGCCCACCATATCATGGCCATGACCTATGATTTGCCCGCACGTGTGTATGATCGTTTCACGATGCAATTTGGTTTGCATGAACCCTTGGGACGCGACGGCGTAGTCGACTTGCGGATCAGTTTGAACGGCCAGATGATGCATGAATCGCACATCGATAAGCGCAACCCTTCATGCGCGTTGTCTATTCCGATCGTCACAGGTGGCCTCTTGCGATTGGAAATTCGTGCCGTACCAGGCTCATCACCACAAACCAATAACCTGGTCTGGGCTGAACCAACATTGCACAAACTTCTCCCCGAACAACAACAACAACAACAACAACAACAACAACAACAGTAATCGCCCAGCCCGCAAACCGCTCGAACCGGATGACCGCATGCCCAATCGCACTCACAATCGCCCAATTGATCTGTTTGTTTTCGATCTGGATGGCACTGCCCTGGGTGGGTACGAACCCTACGATCGCTTACCCGATCCGTTTTCACAATTCCTGGATGATCTCAGTGATCGAGGCATACTGTGGGGCATCAATTCCACATGGTCGCCACATCTGCAAATGCCCATGATTGCCCGCAGTGCAGTCCGTAGTCGCCCGGCGTTTATGATTGGCCGCACCGGCTTGATGATTGCCTATGTCAACGCGACCCTCGACACGATCACCATTGACGCGGAACATCACCAGCGTGTCGAACAAGCGTGCCAACATTTTTCAGAACACGCGCTGCCCACCTTGGCCCGCTGGTATCAAACGCATGCGTCTGACGATTTTCATTGGTCAACGCTGCGCGACGAACCCCTGATGCAATACCTGATCGCAACAGGCACCACACCCCGCTCCCGTCATGGGCAATTACGCGAAGCGTTACAACATTTCATCACGCAACACGAACACCTTCATGCCCAGGATCATTCAACGCAACCGGGTTGGATCGTGACGCCTGTCCTGATGACCAAGGGCGCCGCGTTAAAAACCATGCAGCAAAAGCTTGGCATCGAATCCGCGCGTACCATGGTGGCTGGCGATGAAATGAACGACCTGACCATGATGCAGCCCACCCATGGGCAATACTGCGTCTGTCCTGACAACGCCCATGCCACGATAAAAGCACACGTCCAACGCTATCACGGATGCATCGGGGATCAGCCTTGCAGTGACGGCATCATCCTCGCGGCCAGGCAATTATTATCCGCCGCCGATGGTTAAACAGCACGCCCTTACGTTTATAGCATTCCCAATTCGATCGTTGCGATAGCGCCTACGAAACAAAGTGTTTTCCGCTTACAAAACGGGATGCTGGCGCGTCGCCCGCTAAACATCTATCGCTACGCTTGGATTGGTTGTGGTTTAACAAATCGCCTTACACATCCGGCGTGCCCGAATCCGTCGGAGAATGCACATGCTCGGCTGTACCCGGCGTGGTTAACACTCGCCAAATACACCACCCCAACAAACTGGACATGCCACCGATCGCCAACACCATGATGATCCATCCGCCGATTGTCATATCGATACCTCCGTTTGTTCATTTTCCTGTTCGCGCCAACGCTTGATGGCCTGCGTAGTCAGCAAGGTAAACGTGATGAACATCAGCCCAATCAAACCCACGCTGAACTGTGCTGTTCGGTTGGTCGCGATGGTGTTGATATACGAGGTTTCCTCGGGATCGATCGTGTCGGCAATCTGGCCATAGATAAACCAACCAAAAATAATCAACAGGTAGGTGGGCGCGACATATTTAATCAACGGGCCAATAAAACGAGGCAACTTAATTTCCGCGCCGCGTTGCAATTCATCGAGGCCTTTGTCGATGCCCAGAATCCACGCGAACATGACGACCTGAATGGTGGCAAGTATGTACAACGATACGGTGCCGATCCAGAAATCAACCGTATCCAACGCGAGTAGATCTTTGGAAAAATACACAATAAAAGCGGAGCCGACGGCTGTGATAAAACTGAGCAATGCGACCGATATCTTACGATTGACGCCTGCACCTTCTTCAAAAAATGCAATGGCGGGTTGCAACATGGACAACGAACTGGTCACCGCTGCTAAAAACAACAGAAAAAAGAACAGGAACCCAAACACCCACCCCATCGGCATCTGATTGAACACATTGGGCAAGGCCACGAATCCCATGCCGAAGGTTCCAGGCGGGTTGGCGACAAAGGCAGGACCGAAAAAGATGAACGCCGCAGGAATGGTAATCAAACCACCCAGGGCCACCTCACACCAACCATTGCCCGCCGCGGCGGTCACCGCGCTCAGCGCCACATCATCATTCTTTTTCAGATAACTCGAGTACGTGATGATGACACCAAACCCCACCGATAGCGAGAAAAAAATCTGACCGGCTGCAGCGACCCATGGCCCGGGCTTGGTTAAGGCCTGCCACAAGGATTCCCCATCTTGCCCCACGGGATTCCACATCGCCCCCAACCCGTTGACCAGATTCAAATCAGGTTGAGCGGGATCAGGTGTTCCTAAGGTCAACACACGCACCACCACGATCAACGCACAAATCACCAAGGCAGGCATCGCCCATTTGCAAAACCATTCGATCCCCTTGTTCAGTCCGCGATAGATCAGGAAAAAATTGAACACGAAACAGATCAGCAAAAACAAAATCGCCGAGCTACTGAACGCAGAACCATCTTCGTTAATCCCCACGAATGCCCCAAAATGTTTTTCATACGCCGAGGCATCACTGCCCAGATCCAACGCCCCGGTCAGATATTGCACGGCATAACCCAGACACCATGCTTCAATAAACACGTAATACATGTAAATCATGACCGGGATAATCAGGCCGAGCACACCCACGTAGGCGCCAACATCGCTTTTCCAAACCGCACGAAAAATACCCGGCAGCGAGTTGTATCCCTTGCGTCCGCCGTATCGTCCTAATGCCCATTCGACCCAGGCAATCGGAAACCCCAACAACA